>JBCBWG010000007.1:0-29270 GCA_039817205.1 Pseudomonadota bacterium | reverse complement strand
CTCACCCCAACTCCGGACAAGCCGGGCAGCCCGATGTTACAAAATGGGGTAGAACGTATCACCCAGGGGTATGTGACCGTTCGGAGTGGTCTGTAACACTTTCACAGCGGAAGCGCTGTGCTCAGGGCGATATTTTCAGGAAATGACCCTGAGCGGAAGTCAGGACGTCAAGGTTGACTGCCTTGAGCATGACGACAACTTCGACGAAGTTGTCGTTGCAAGTGGCGGCGCGCTTCTGTTGCGGCATGTCCGATGGTCGTGAAACAAACCGCTTAGGAGTGGTGTTGGCAGTGTTATTGGACTAAGTTGCCGATCTCACGAGATAACAACGAGGCCTCTGTTCATTGATGTGCTGGGAATATGCCGATTGGCGAGTTAGCTTAATCAGGACGTCAGCAAGATCCGGTAACTTCGTAGCATTATTGCTCCTCTTCGTGGCAGTACCCGCGGCCCATCCCTCACAGGCCTATGGCGAGCCTGAAATCTGCCAACGCGCAAAAGCATTGGGATACGACGAAAGCAAAGAGCTTCGGAGTTTCTCCAATAAAAAAGAGCATTGCATTACGAGGTTCTGGGGGCTCTACCGGCCAAAGCCGTTGGCTCAGGTCTTCGATGCAAGCGCGATGAGCGAATACGACCGAGCCACTGAGCGCGGGGACTGCAAAGGCGCCACAAAGCTGCTCAGTCAGCATTTTGACGCGGCCCACCCCGATGCGCCGTCACATCGAGCCGACGAATGGCATTTCTTCAACTGGCGGATCGCAATGGAACGGCACTTTTACCCGACCCTTGGATTGTGTAGAGATCTATCCGGCATCTCGAATGCGCTAAAAAGGATTTCCGACGCCAATATCGAATACCGACCGTTCTGGAGCAGGAAAGAGAATTTCTACTATTCTGTTAAAGGCTTTCCGCTACCGGTGCAAAGTTTATATACCCGTGTCGGCAGCCTTTTGAACAATCTCGGCAGGACACGGAGCCCCAAGGTGGCTCTGGCTCTGCTGAAACTGTCGGACACGGGCAAGGCGATCCGTTTGCACGCCCACTATGAACTCTACATTGCTTATCGGCTCCGCGACCTTGGTGTTGAAGATCCGCTGGTCGACAAGATAATCATCAGAGCGATTAAACCCGGGATTCGTACGACCATTGCCGACAAAGCAAAACGGAAAGAACAAAGCGGCATTCCGATGTTTCCAAACCCTTAGAATGGAATTGCCCCGAGTGGGCAATCAAGATTTTGGAATGCCGCGTTGAATTGACTAAGGTTTCCGTTTGTTTCTGCAAGCCGCCGCTCGGCCACTGAGAGTGCTCGCCCAAGCCGCGAAAGCTGCGCCTCAAGTCGTTGTTTTTCTTGTTCAAGTCGGTCTTTCTGCCTCGCCAGTCGAATAGCCTGAGCAGTCACCTCTGCCGCAATTCCCCCAGCGATCCCACCGCGCGCGCCCACAGCCCGTGCTGAGTCCTGGGCGAACTGAATGCTCTCGATTTGGTCGGCGATTTCTGAAACTCGTGTGCGTCGCTCATCTGTTTGAACCTCAAGTTCGCGGATCGTGCTCTGCAAGTCGTCACGATCTTTTTTGAGTTCCCCGATTTCCCGACCAAGACGGATACACTCGTCAAGTCGGTCGGACTTCGCTTCGCATAGCATTCATGCTCTCCAAGTCTCGATTGAAGAGCGATTGTGAGGCCGCAGTACGGTGCGGGGATAATTGCCTTGGGTGACTGGCTTGGATTAGCGGCCATCGGGCGCTGCGCAATGGCAGCTCCTGGCCCTTCGCGTCGGTTACATCAACCACGTAGGATGGCAGAGCTCACCCCAACTCCGGACAAGCCGGGCAGCCCGATGTTACAAAATTGGGTACGATGTAACTTCTGGGCGCTTCGCTCCCTGCGCAAACCTAGGTAGCTTCGTTACCGCCGCCTCCTCAATTTGCAAATTCTGTTACAGTTCTCCGAGCGGATCGTAACATTTCGCGGAAGCGCCTCTCAGATCTCCCAATTGTCGGCAGCTGCCCCTAACCCGACCTCGGGTGGGCTTCCGCTTTCGCGCTGATAGCGACCCTTACCGCGCGGCGTAACAAACCGCTTGCAGCTTGTTCCCATCCGGGTCGCGCACGTACGCCGCATAATAGTTTGCGCCGTAGTGTGGGCGGGGGCCGGGCGGGCCTTCGCAGAGGCCGCCGTGGGCGAGCGCCAACTCGTGGAAGGCGTGGACCTGGTCACGCGTCTCGGCGATGAGCGCGATGTGCGTGCCGTTGCCGTCTTTTGTTGGTCAACCTTCGCAAGCTTGGTTGAGCCGGCCACAAACCGACATCGACGTGCTTGGCTGCGCTCGAGCAGGCCGGAGCGACCAGCGGAGGCCGTCGCGAATAGCGCAATCAAAGACTCCGTTGGTGCCGAGCGTGATGTGGCTGATGACGGCCATCGCGATGTCCTCCTGATCGTTCGAAAATGCGCATGTACCTGATTGGCCGCTCGGACCGGACCGCGCTTGTCATCAACCGTCGCTACTCAGCCGCATCGAGAATGTCGATCGCCGCTGGCGGCGCTTCGCGACCGCGGATCATGTCCGCACCTTTGTCGCCGATCATCAGGCAGGCGGCGTTGAGGTTCGCGGACAACATCGTTGGCATGATGGACGCGTCGACGATGCGAAGTCCCTCAAGCCCGTGCACGCGAAGCTGATCGTCGACCACCGCCATCGGGTCGCTTGCAGCGCCCATTTTCGACGTACCCATGGGATGGAACGTCGTGGTGCCGCGCTTGCGCGCGACACCCATGAGATCGTCATCAGACTGGACCGCGTCGCCCGGCACGTCTTCGCGCAAGACATACGGTTTCATCGGCTCCGTGTGCATCAAACGCCGCGCGAGTTTCATGCCCGCCAAGAGCACACGGCGATCAATCTCGGCGTCGAGATAATTGGGGTTGATCACTGGAGCATCAAACGGGTCGGCGGATTTCAGGCGGACTGTGCCCCGGCTTTCCGGCCGCTGCTGCCAGACCGCCACCGTGAAGCCCGGCTCGCGCTCCAGTTCACCTTGGACGCCTTCGCGATAGGTCGCAGGCGTAAAGGTGAGCTGTAGGTCCGATCGGTCAGCCGTTTCGCCGGAATGCCAAAACGCGTAAACAACCGTGGCCGGGATCGCGAGGATCGACGGCTTGCCAAGCATCCAGCGCCCAACTTCAACCGCAAGCTTCGGACCGTTGACGCGCTCATTGATCGTCTCAGCATTTTTGACCCGACAGGCAAGCCGCGGTGCATAGTGATCGCGCAGGTTCTCACCAACGCCATTGAGTTCGTGGCGGATGGCAATCCCTTGGCCCTGAAGTTGGTCGGCCGGGCCTATGCCCGACAGCATCATCAGTTGTGGCGTGTTGAACGTGCCCCCGGCCAAGATCACCTCGCGGCGGGCGCGGATGCTCTGAGCCGCGCCGCGTCGACCACCGCGGAAATACGCCACGCCCGTACAGCGCTTGCCATCGAACGTGAGATTTGTGGCGTGCGCGCGGGTTCGTACGGTGAGGTTCTTACGGCCCGTAACCGGATGCAAAAAGGCCTTAGCAGACGACATCCGGACCCCGCGGTTGATCGCGCGTTGGGTGTAGGAGACACCTTCTTGCGTCTCACCGTTATAATCCGGGTTGCGCGGGATGCCTTCCTGCTCGCAGCCATCCATGAACGCATCGCAAAGCGGATGGGTCCACGGCGAGTAGGTGACCTTGAACGGTCCACTCTGTCCCGCAAAGCGGGGATCACCGCCGCCGATCCGCGTCTCGATACGCTGGAAGTAGGGCAACACATCCGCATAGCTCCAGCCGCGGTTGCCGAATTGTGCCCAGGTGTCGTAGTCCGCCCGCTGCCCGCGGTTATAGACGTGCCCGTTGATGGACGAGGACCCGCCGAGCGTCTTTCCCCGCGGCGCAAAAATGCGCCGTCCGCCGGTCCATTCGCTGGGCTCCATGTCGTAGCACCAGTTCACCGATTTCTGCGCGTAGGTTTTGATGAAGCCCGCGGGAATATGGATGTAGGGGTGCCAGTCGCGCCCGCCCGCTTCGAGAACGCAAACCGTAACGTTGGGGTCTTCGCTCAAACGATTGGCGAGCACGCAACCGGCCGAGCCGGCGCCCACGATAATGTAATCGAATGTGTCCACGTTGCGATCCCTGGTATCAGGCGACGGCCAGCCGAAAAAGTTTCACGCCCCAATCGCCGGACTGAGCGTCTGCCCTGATGAAAAGTGCGCGACAAAGTCGAGCGTCCGTCCGTAGACTATCGACACGCAGTCAATGGCGAAAGCACCTTGGCGCAATTGAAAAACAAGAGACGGGCCATACAGGCCATACAAGCCATACGGGGAGGAAGACGTTGGCAATTCAGGACGAGACGATCGGTTTCATCGGCCTTGGCGCGATGGGCAAAGGAATGGCGGCCAACTGCGTACGCAAGGGCTTCGAGCTTATCGTGCATGATGTCCGCGACGAGCCCGTTGCGGAACTCGTGGCGGCCGGTGCGAAAAGCGCGGCATCGATCCAGGAACTGGCGCCGCAGTGCAGCACGATCATTACCGTGCTGCCAGCCGGTCGCGAGGTCGATGAGGTGATCATGGGCACGGACGGGATCTTTGCACATGCCAAGCCCGGCACGCTGATTGTTGATTTGTCGACGATCGATCCTGAGACGACCGACAAACTTCACGAAACGGCAACGGCCGGTGGGTTCCGCGCAATCGACGCGCCAATCGGTCGTCTCGCGTGGCATGCGGACCGCGGCGAAAGCCTGTTTATGGTCGGCGGCGCCCGCGCAGATTTCGAGGCGATCAAACCGCTTCTGGAGGCGATGGGGACCACAATCCATTACTGCGGACAGGGCGGCACTGGCACGCGCACCAAACTCGTCAACAATTACCTCGCCATCATCCTTTGCCAACTGAATGCCGAAGCCCTCTCGCTCAGCCAGCGTTTCGGCCTCGATCTCGCAACCACCCTCGATGTCATCCACGGGACCACGGCGACGAACGGACAGCTCAAGGTCAACTGGCCGAACAAGGTGCTTGCCGGCGACACTGACCCCGGCTTCACCATTGATCTTGCGCACAAAGACCTTTCGCTGATCGTGCAGGCAGCAAACACCGCGCGCGTCCCAGTGCCCGTTGCAGCTGCAGCCCGCGAAGCGTTTTCAACGGCGCGATCGCGTGGCTACGGCGGCCAGGATTTTTCCGCCATGGTCGACGTGCTCTGTGATCTGGCGCAAATCGAACGCGCCCGCGAAGGCGGCGGTTGATCGCGCGCCCGACCTCGACCGAAACGACCTCGACCGAACGTTCAAAGCTCACTTAAACCGATCGGTAGACGGCTGCGATTAGGCTGATTGGAACGATGATCCAGGCGGCCGTAAAAGCGTCGCCTGGTGGATATGACGCTGCGTGAACGACGACGAAGCCGACCGCGCTGAGGCAGAGAAAGCGGATTGGTGGGCCTTCGGTTCGGCCAACCGATCCCTTCCACGCAGCCCCGACGAGCGCCAGCGCGATCACGCCAAGTCCCGCCCCGACTTTTGTGATGAGCTCGGCGATTAAAAACAGGCTCGCGACAACGGTTTTGATGCCACCGCCGATGAGTTCTTGTGCGAGTTTTGAGGCTTGCAACGCGGGCTCTGGCGTCTTGGATGCGAGACGCCTCAACCGGCGCTCCGCACGCCCGCGCGGGCTTGTCGGATACCAGAGGCGCAAGCTGTTACGTTCGGCCTTGGACGTGAACAGGTTTGCGATGGTCTCGCCGACAACCGCCACATTCATAACGACCAAACCCGCGGCGACCCTCGGCTGATCGGCCAGCACATTGAACTCGACCCGTTGCGCGAGCGTCCGAACCTGCGACTCACCCGGCCAAGCTGTTCTCTCCGACTGTCCCGGCAGGGCCAGGATCAGAAACGTGGCGCTGACACATCCGATGGCGATCACCATGACCGCGCTTGCACGATGTAGGACGCAGGGTGCACGTAAGATCGCCAAGCCGATGAGCACTAGGCCAACGATGGCAACGGTCGGAACCATCCAACTTGCGATTGTGAGCAAAAAGGCTGCGGGGACGAGCCAAAGTGATCCCGATCGAAGCCCGATGGCTCCGAGGCCCAACGCACCAGCCATGGCGGCAAACGTTACGCAGTCTGACCCTGGCAAATACACCGCGTCACCGATCCGGCCGGCGAGCGTCGCGAGAATTATGGCAAGCACGCTCGCTCGCGTGGTTCCCGTGACGGCGAAGGCTGCGAGTGCAATGCAGGCAAGACCAAAAACAGCCAACACAGCATTCATGGCGAAGAGTGCGAGCGGGCGATAGGGAGACTGTCCCCGCGCCTCTACCGGTCGCGCGCCAAGTTTTTGAACGTCCTCTGACAGCGACCTTGTCACCGGCGCCAGTCCTCGGCTCACCGCCACCAGGATCGCTGCATAGGCGTGACCGGCCAGTCGATCGCGGCACGCGTCTGAGGCCGTATCAGCTTTCAGACACGCACTCGCACGCGCGAGCGACTGCCAGTCCGTCCCAAAGGCTGGTACCGCGCGCGGCCAGCCGACCTGCGCGATGAACAGGATAAGTGCGAGGCCGAGGACGACCGCATCCATACGGCGCGTCATCATGGGCGCCGTCGGGCAAGTTGAAAGTTGACGAGCCGCTCCAAAAGCGCGCTCGGCAGAACCCATGATGCGGCAACCGCAACACCGTTGCTTGCGCCCGGTACAATCACTGCCCGGTTCGCGCGCAAGCCATCAACTGCGAGCCGGGCCACGTCGCCCGCGTCCAACCAAGGCAAGAAATTGAACCACGCGTTTGCCTGCAGCGCTGACGTCTTTGCCATGTCGGTCTCGACCGGCCCTGGAATAAGGACGGAAACGTTGATGCCGGTGCCGCGGACCTGCCGGCGGAGCGCGGTCGAAAGCGAGATCATGTACGATTTGCTCGCGCTGTAGGCTCCGAGGTTGGCGACCGGTGTCAGACCCGCGGTTGATGCGACGTTGAGAATATGGCCGGTGCCGCGCGCGATCATGGAGGGCAAAAAGGCTTGAACCAGGAGCGTTGGCACTTCGACATTGAGGCGGACGAGACGGGCCACATCCTGTGCATCCGACTGAGCAAGTGGGGTCTCGGTGACGCGTCCGGCATTGTTGACCAGCGTGTCGATTGTGAGCTGCTGTTCGGCCAGCTCCCGCTTAAGCTGATCGAGCAGATCAGCCGATAGGAGATCAATCTCTGCGACCGCAAAGCTCCGGCCCGGCCCGTGACGCTCAGCAAGTTCGGACGACAATGATTTGAGTGCTGCGCCGTCCCGCGCCACGAGCAGGAGGTCATGCCCGACCGCTGCAAACTCAAATGCGAGCGCTCGTCCTATCCCTCGGGATGCTCCCGTTATCAGCGTCACTGGCGTCATCGAATTTCACCAAGGAAACGCCGGCGACAAAGCAGGTCCCGGCATCGTCAGACATCGCATCGCGCCCCAATGCTGTCGCCTCACAATGGCGGTCGCACAAAAAACACCGGCGCCTGTGACTGCAAAACCCACGGCGGTTTGCGCTCGATCGACGTGCGTGAGATTGCTGAACGACAGAACGGGGTACGTTGCGATGAAACGGCTTCACATCACAAACGGCGACAGCGCAGCCGAACTCATCAAGGCATCGGGACTCGACGGCAAGGTTCTGCCGTGGCGCGATCCGATGCATCACGGGCCCTTTGATACGGGCTTGACGCTCGCAGAACAAAGTCGATTGCGCGCGAGCTACTTGAGCGACCCAACGGGCGACCAACGCCAAGCTGAACAGGCTTTCCTTTCCCGAGACAACCAGCTTCGCGCATTTGCCAAGTTCGACGAAGTGGTGCTCTGGTTTGAGCACGATCTACTTGATCAGTTGCAGATCCTGCAGCTGCTCGATTGGTTCCATGGCAACGGCCCCCGCCAAACGCAACTTTCGGTCACTTGCATTCATGCATTCGAAGGCGTTCCTCGGTTTCGTGGTCTCGGCGAACTAACTCCCGTGCAGGTTGCGTCGCTGTTTCCAAATCGCGCTACGGTCAGTGACGCGCAACTGACACTGGCAGTGGCCGGTTGGAAGGCGTTTTGCGCGTCGGATCCCCGTGACCTGACGGCGTTCCTCACAGGCGACCTGACCGCCCTTCCGTTTCTGCGCGCAGCGCTTGCGCGGCATCTCGAAGAGTATCCGGCGCGCGCGACAGGGCTGACACGAACGGAGCTGCAAATCCTCCGATTGGTGGATCAAGGCGTCACCTCTCCGGGGCAAATTTTCTTGAAGAACATGGATTGCGAAACCGCTCTGTACATCGGAGATGAGCGAACGTTTGCAACGATCGAACAGCTTTGTTTCGCAAGAGAGCCGTTGCTTGCAAAGGCCGACGCGTCCTCGTTTGTCACGCGATCGGTGGCACGCGATCGGCAAGCCTATCTCGCGCAACAGCTCACGTTGACAAACGTTGGCGCCGCCGTTCTCACGGAAGCGCGCGACGCCCTTTCAGCGATCACGCGCGATACGTGGCTTGGTGGCGTGCATATCAAGTCTGGGCCTAATATGTGGACCTGGGACGGGGCGAGGGACGGGGCGACGGACGGGCCCACTGGCACCGTGTCCCGGCGCTGGTCCTGAATAAGCGTAGGTCTCACCCCGTCACGTTTTGCCCAGACCTCTCGATCACACGGCGCAGCTTCTGCAGTCGCGTATCCATGTTCTCGCCGTACGCAAGCGTGTTGGCGAGACGGCCCTTCTCATCCATCACATAGATGGTCGCGGTGTGATTGAGCGTGTACCCGCCTGAGGTTTCGACCTTTTCGTAAACCACCCGGTACGCCTGCGCGATTGCCTTTGTCTGCGCGGGCGTGCCGACAAGCGCAACGAGGCGTTTATCGAAGTGGCTCATGTAGTCTTTCAGGAGTTCCGGCGTATCGCGTTCGGGATCAACAGAGACGAACACATAGCGCATCTTGTCGGCGTCCGGCCCCAGCTTCTCAATGAGGGTCGACAGCTCGTACATGCTCGTTGGACAGACATCCGGGCAATGCGTGAAGCCGAAGAACATCGCGAACGGTTTGCCCCTCAGATCTTCATGCGTGACGATCTCGCCGGTGTGCGACGTCAACTGAAACGGCCCGCCAACGAGCGAGGAATAGAGTGTCTCTCCGTCATTGTTGGGCATCATCGTGACCGCGAGATAGCCGCCGAGCGCCGAGAAGACGAGCGCAACGCTGGCGATCAAACCGATCCGTTGGAGACGGGTCATTGGCTGTGCCCTTCGTGGTTGTGCGCGCCGTGGTCGCCGTTTGAGCTATGATCGTCATGGCCCGACGACCGGGCCGCTATGGAGCGCACCGGAAACTGAAGTTTGACCGTTCCGGCGCGCCTGAACGTGACGGTGCCTGTGACTGTCTCGCCCTCCCTAAGCCGCTCGCTCAATCCCATAAACATCAGGTGAGAGCCGCCCGGCTTGAGCGTGACGGTTTCGCCCGGTTTGATCTCGAGACCATCGGCCATCTCCCGCATCCGCATGATGTCATTTTCGACTTTCATCTCGTGGACTTCCACACGAGCGGATTTTTCGAACGTTCCGCTCACGAGGACGTCCGGCTCGGTTCCGACATTGGTGATGGTGAGATAGCCGACCGCCACCTTCGCGCCGCCCGGCGTGGCACGTGTCCAAAACTGTTCGATCTTTAGGTCCCCGATTCGAACATCGGCGGCCGTTGCAGACGTCGTGACGATGGCGAGAGCGAGTACAAAACCCGCGACAAGTTTCGTGACAAACATGGATAACCCTCTGTGCTGGTCATTGAAGTCGCAAGCTGGCGCGCGGCAGGGCCTTCGGAACGGAAGAGCCGTCCGAACGGGAGAGCTGTCCAAACGAACACGGCACGCGGTCGGCCAGCGCTACTGTTTCAACCGTAGTGTTGGTGCTTACGCAGTCGGGGTCATGGGCGGTGCGCGCGCACGACGTCGCGAAACACGGCGCGTCGTTGTCCAAGGGCCAGACCAGATCAGTGGCGCCGCAGCCTGCGGACGCGAGAAGACCACGTCGTCCGGATCATCGGCTGCGATGCCAGGCGGCACCGGTCCGAACGCGCACCCGCCGTCGGCGCGTTGAGAAGCAGGCGCTTCAACTGGCTTGCCGTCGGCGTCCAGTGAGACGCTTTGCATACCCTGGGCCGTACAGATCACGACGGTCAGACCACCGCCCGACGCCTCCGCAGTCGCCAGCATGAAACCGGGCGGAATAAGCGCGCGAACGATCAAGGCCATAAGGACCAGAGCGCTGAGTCTGCAGAAGTTTTCCGACCGTGATGACGTACCGGTCTGGGCTTACCAACGGGGCTGAGCGGGCTCAATGCGACGGATGGGCTGAGCGAGCATGTCGGCCCCCAGCGCCAGGATCAATGCCTCACCTCTGTTCACTGTTTGCCTAGAACGACCGCTTGCTGCTTTCCAATCACCTGCTACGTTTGCGGCCTGTGGAACCGCATCAGGGAGAAATGAAGCGTGTACCGAGGCAGCAAACTCGCGTTGGCATTGCTAGCGACGGCGGTCTGGACCATCCCGGTCTTAGTCTCGCAAACTTCAACGGCAAACGCCAAAGAGCTGACGATCGGACTGGCCTCCGAGCCAACGTCGATCGACCCACACTTCCATAATCTGACGCCGAACAACGCGCTCAACTCGCACTTCTTTGATGCGCTCGTGCTATTCGACGAAAAGCAAAAAGTCGTCCCAGGCCTCGCCACATCTTGGAAGGCCATCGATGACCTAACGTGGGAGTTCAAACTCCGCGAGAACGTCAAATGGCACGACGGCTCGCCGTTTACGGCCGACGACGTTGTCTTCACGATGAACCGCGCCGGCAATGTTCCGAACTCGCCATCGAGCTTTGGCACGTACACGAAGGGCAAGACGGCGGTGAAGATCGACGACTTCACCGTGCATATTAAAACCGAAACGCCCTACCCGCTCATGGTCACCGACCTGACGACGATCATGATCGTCTCGAAAGCCAAGGGCGACGGCGCAACGACGGGCGATTATAACTCCGGCAAAGCGGCCATCGGCACGGGTCCGTTCAAGTTTGTTGAATACGTGCCCGGCGATCGCATCGTCATGGAGGCCAACGCCGACTATTGGGGCGGCACACCGAAATGGTCCAAAGTGACCATGAAGCCGATCAAGTCCGGCCCCTCGCGCGTTGCAGCGCTGCTTGCTGGCGATGTCGATGTCATCGAAGGGGTGCCGACGACCGACATCGAGCGATTGAAGAAAGACCCGAACCTGCAGCTCTCGAGCGGCATCTCGAACCGCGTGATCTACCTGCACCTCGACCACGCCCGTAAAGACAGCCCGTTCGTCAAAGCCAAAGACGGCGGACCGATCGACAACCCGCTGCGCAATCAGAAAGTCCGCCAGGCCATCTCGATGGCCATTAATCGCAAGGCCATCGTCGAACGCGTGATGGAAGGCGTCGCAATTCCGGCCGGACAGTTGCTGCCCGAAGGTTTCTTCGGTGTCTCACCGAACCTGAAGCCGATGCCTTACGACCTCGCTGGCGCGAAGAAACTGCTCGCCGAGGCCGGTTTCGCCGATGGGTTCACGATGACCGTGCACGGCCCAAACGATCGCTATATCAACGATGCACGGATTGCAGAAGCGATCGGCCAGATGCTCACACGGCTCGGCTTGAAAATGTCGGTCGAGACAATGACCCGGTCGGTCTACTTCAAGCGCGCATCACGTGGCGGACCGAACGGGACACCTGAGTTTTCGTTCGTCCTCGTTGGCTGGGGCGCGGGCACCGGTGAGGCGTCATCCCCGCTGAAGTCGCTGCTCCATAGCTTCGACAAAGAGCGCGGGTTCGGCGCGTCGAACCGGGGGCGTTATGCCAATCCGGAAGTCGACAAGCTGATCGAAGACGCACTAGCCACCGTCGACGATGAGAAGCGACAAGCTCTGCTCGCGAAGGCAACCGAAATCGCGATTACAGATGTCGGCATCATCCCGCTGCACTATCAGGTGAACACGTGGGCCGCGAAGAAGGGCATCGGCTATCGGGCTCGAACAGACGAAAAGACCACCGCGATGATGGTCGAGTAACACGCAAGACCGCGCCCTTCCGGCCCCCGCACAGCGGCTATATGGCCTCTATATGGTCTCTATATGGTTTTGGGACCGGGAGGGCGCAATCACGAGGATAACGCGTCGATGACAGCCTTCCTCATTCGCCGACTGATGCAGAGTGTTGTCGTCGTTTTCGTGATGTCGCTCGTCGTCTTCTTGGGCGTCAATGTCGTCGGCGATCCGATCGACATGTTGATCTCTCCGGACGCGACCCAGGCCGAGATCGAACAGACGATCCGGAACTTCGGGCTCGACCGTCCGGTCTGGGAGCAGTACTGGCGCTTTCTCACCGGTGCGCTGACCGGCGACCTCGGCACTTCGTTCATTCATGGCACACCGGCGCTTCCTCTCATTCTTGAGCGCATGCCAGCGACGATGGAACTTGCATTCACGGCGCTTCTGATCGCGATCGTCTTTGGCATTCCGCTCGGTCTCTACGCGGGCTTGAGCCCCGACAGTTCGATCTCGAAAACCATCATGGCCGGGTCCATTCTCGGCTTTTCGCTGCCGACGTTCTGGGTCGGGCTCATGCTCATCATGATCTTTGCGGTCATGCTTGGATGGCTGCCGTCAACGGGACGCGGAGACACGGCGACATTCCTTGGTTTTGAATCGTCGCTCTTCACGACCGACGGGCTTAGCCACGTCTTCTTACCCGCACTCAACCTCGCACTCTTGAAGCTCTCTCTGGTCATCAGGCTCACACGCGCCGGAACGCGCGAGGCCGTGAACCAGGACTACATCAAATTTGCGCGCGCGAAGGGGTTATCGAGCCGGCGCATCGTCGGGTTGCATCTCCTGAAAAACATCCTGATCCCGGTTGTGACAGTGCTCGGCCTGGAGTTCGGAGGCCTGATCGCGTTCTCCGTTGTCACCGAGACGATCTTTGCGTGGCCCGGTATGGGCAAACTTCTGATCGACAGTATTCAGCAACTCGACCGACCCGTGATCGTCGCCTACCTCGTCATCATCGTGCTTTTCTTTGTCTTCATTAATCTTGTGGTCGATATCGTGTACTCGATGCTCGATCCGCGTGTCCGGCTCGGAGGCAACAGCCCATGAGTACGACGGTCGGCCCCGATGACAACGTGAGTTCTGCATCGCCCACCGGAGGCCAAGCGGCGCCCGAAACAAAGGCGGCAACCGTCGTCGAAACTCCGTTCCAGCGGTTTCGCGCTGAGTTTTTCGAGAGCCCGACAGCGACGATCGCGCTCGGCGTGTTGGCGACAATCATCACGCTCGCACTCCTCGCCCCCTTCATCACACCTCAAAACCCTTACGACCTCGGCCAAGTCGACGTCCTAGATGCGCGACTGCCGCCGGGCGAGCAGTCGATGACGGGCATGACGTTCTGGCTTGGAACGGACGGTGCGGGTCGCGACCTCTATTCCGCTATCCTCTACGGTCTTCGGATTTCGCTTGCTGTCGGAATTTTTTCGGGTCTGCTTGCGCTCATCATCGGCTCAGCAATTGGCCTGCTCGCAGCCTACGTCGGCGGGCGGACCGAGACGATCATTATGCGTATCGTCGATATGCAGTTGTCGTTCCCGGCCATCCTTATCGCATTGATGTTTGTCGCGGTCCTCGGCAAGGGCGTCGATAAAATCATTGTCGCGCTCGTCATCGTGCAATGGGCGTACTACGCGCGCACGATCCGCGGCTCAGCGCTGGTCGAGCGACGCAAAGAATATGTCGAAGCTGCCCGGTGCCTCGGGCTCAGCCACGCTCGCATCATGTTCGGCCATATCCTGCCGAACTGTCTCCCGCCGCTGATTGTTGTCGGCACCGTGCAAACCGCACACGCGATCGCACTCGAGGCGACGCTGTCGTTTCTCGGCGTCGGGTTACCACAAACCGAACCGTCGCTTGGGTTGCTGATATCAAACGGCTTCGAATACCTGCTGTCCGGTCGCTACTGGATCTCGACCTTTCCCGGCATCGCGCTGCTCATCACGATCATGTCGATCAACCTCGTTGGCGACCAACTGCGAGACGTTCTGAACCCGAGGCTGAAGCGATGACCGAGGCCCAAGCAACGACAACGACAAAGGCGGAGGCGCCGACGCTCGCCGTCGAGAACCTGAAGACGCACTTTTTCACGCGCGCCGGTGTTGTCAAAGCCGTCGACGGCGTGAGTTTCGACGTGAAGCCCGGTGAAATCCTCGGCCTGGTTGGCGAGTCTGGATCAGGCAAGACGATGACCGGTTTCTCGATCATGGGTCTCATCGATCAGCCAGGTCGCATCGTCGACGGCACGCTCCGGTTCGGCGACATCGATCTCGCAACGTTGAGCGATGATGCCATGCGGTCCATCCGCGGCAACCGCATCGCGATGATCTTCCAAGACCCGATGATGACGCTCAACCCGGTCTTGCGGGTCGACACACAGATGGTCGAGGCGGTGCGCGCGCATCGAGATGTCGATCATAAGACGGCGCTCGCACGCGCGCGCGATGCGCTGGAACAAGTCGGCATTCCATCGCCCGAACGCCGCCTCAAAGCCTATCCGCACGAACTTTCAGGCGGCATGCGGCAGCGTGTTGCCATCGCGATCGCGTTCATCAATAAGCCGGACCTTATCATTGCCGATGAACCGACCACGGCGCTGGACGTCACCATCCAGGCACAGATCTTGTACGAAGCCCGGGAACTCTGCCGGCAGACCAAGACGGCGATGGTCTGGATCACGCATGACCTGGCCGTGATCGCAGCGCTCGCCGACCGCGTCGCCGTTATGTATGCGGGCCGCATCGTCGAGCTCGGCACCGTCGACGACGTCATTGATCGACCGATGCATCCCTACTCCGAAGGCTTAATCGGGTCCGTGCCATCGCAGACAAAGCGGGGCCAGCGTCTGACGCAAATCCCGGGCATGACGCCATCGCTGTTGAATTTGCCAACCGGCTGCGCGTTTCGCGATCGATGCGGCTATGCCGATGACGCCTGCGGCCGTGCGCCCGACCTGACGGCCCCGTTGCCCGGACGCGACGATCGGCAAGTGCGCTGCCAGCACCCGCTCATCGCCATAGAGCCTGCGCAATGAGCGACACCACAACAGAGAGAGACGCGTGGGCGCGCGCGGGCAAAACGCCGGAAAGCGAGACGCGGGCTGAGGCGCCCATCGTTCAGGTTCAATCGCTCACAAAATACTTCGTTAAAGAACTCGACCTCGCAGGCCGGATTGCGGCGCGGCTTGGCTCGGACCTGAGTGATGAAACCGTCAAAGCGATCGATGGCGTTGATCTGAGCATCGCGCAAGGCGAAGTGGTCGGCCTCGTCGGCGAGAGCGGTTGCGGCAAGTCCACGCTCGGCCGCGTGATCGCTGGTCTTCTTACGCCAACAAAAGGCTCGGTCCTCTATCGCGGCGCCGAGCGCGATGGGCTGACCGGCGCTGACGCCAAGCGCGCCCGTCTCGCAATCCAGATGATTTTTCAGGACCCGTATGCGTCTCTCAATCCGCGCATGCGCGTGGAACAAATCGTCGGCGAGGCCCCCGTCGTCCATGGTCTGGTGCCGGCCGGAGAGCGGGCGACCCGCGTTGGCGACATGTTGGAAGCCGTTGGGCTGGACCCCGAGTTCGCACGGCGTTATCCGCACCAGTTCTCCGGGGGGCAGCGCAGTCGCATCGGCATCGCAAGGGCGCTTGCGGTCAAGCCAGAGTTTCTCGTTTGCGACGAAGCGGTGGCGGCTCTCGACGTCTCGATCCAAGCGCAGGTCATCAACCTGTTCATGGATCTGCGCGAGCGGCTCGATCTCACGTACCTGTTCATCAGCCACGACCTGAGCGTCGTGCAACATATCTCCGACCGGATCATGATCATGTATCTCGGGCGGATTGTCGAAAGCGGCCCGACGGACGCGTTCTTCGCGGAACCGAATCATCCGTACGCGCGTGCGCTGCTGGATGAGATTCCCCGGCTCGACCAAAGGAAGCGCGATTTTCAGCCCATCAAGGGCGAGATCCCATCGCCGATTGATCCGCCACCTGGATGCCATTTCCACCCACGGTGCCCGTTCGCCAACGATCGCTGTCGCGCCGAGGTGCCAGAGCTAAAGGAGATTGCGCCTGGCCGAATGTCGGCGTGTCACTTGAACGACGCGTGAGAACCCGAGGGATGTCTGACGGCTCGCAACGCACGTTTTTGGTATGATGGATTATCGCGGCAGCGGTGTCAGGCCCGCTTTGAAGCGCTTCCAGTTGCGATGATAGTTTTCCGTTGCGCGGGCGATGATGGCGCGGTCCGTGTCCGTGGTCTCGCGCACGATTTTTCCGGGCGCACCGAGCACGACCGAGCCCGGTGGAATTTCTTTCCCTTCGGTGATCAGTGCGCCGGCACCGATGAGCGAACCGGCACCGATCTTTGCCCCATTGAGGACGATCGCGCCAATGCCGATCAAGCTGTCCTCACCGATGGTACACCCGTGCAGCATGACCATGTGCCCAACGGTGACGTTCTCGCCAATGTCCATTGGATAGCCGGGATCGGTGTGCAGGACACACCCGTCTTGCACGTTGGAGCCGGCCCCGATCCGAATGCGCTCGTTGTCGCCGCGAATAACCGTGTTGAACCAAACGCTCGCGTTGGCTGCGATCTCGACGTTGCCGACAACGGTCGCGTTGTCTGCGACCCAACATGCGTCGCCAGCGGTGGTCGGCGTCACGTCGTCCAGGCGATAAAGCGTCATGACAGGCCTCAGACCTCTGCGAGATCCATATCGAGGATCGCCATCTGGAAATGGTATTCGACCTCACCGTCTTCATCGACACGATTGAGCGTTGCGATGAATTCCTCGCCAACATAGATCTCGGCGAAGTCGGTCTTCTTCTCGTGCAAGCGCACGGTGAGTTGCTCGGTGTTAAATCGCTTGCGGAGAAAGCGCGTGAGATCCGAGTGATCGTCTTTGAATGACACAGAGGCTGTCCTTGTTTTGCAAACCCAGCGTGTTGGGAACTTAGCAATCGGTGGCGCGACATGAGAGGACGACGCTCCCATCGTCAACCGGCTGTGCGGTCAAACTCTCGCTGACGCCAAATCTCGCGTCGGATCAGTCTTGCACCCCGCCTGGGAAAATCTGATCCATTGTGCGCGCCGGCTCCGGGCATCCAGCGTCGCCGACAACGCGCGCCGGGACCCCAGCAACGGTGCTGCACAGTGGTACATCTTTCAAGACCACGCTGCCTGCCGCGATGCGTGAGCAATGCCCGACAACGATGTTGCCCAGGACATTGGCGCCAGCGCCGATGAGCACGTTGTCACCGATCTTCGGATGGCGATCACCCGTTTCCTTACCCGTCCCGCCGAGCGTGACCCCTTGAAGTATGGAAACATTGTCACCAACGACGGCGGTCTGGCCGATAACAACGGCATGTCCATGGTCGATCATGATACCGATCCCCATACGAGTTGCCGGATTGATATCGACGGTGAAGACGCGAGACGACTGGCTCTGCATGAACAAGGCAAAGTCGGTTTCGCCGCTCGTCCATAGCTTGTGCGCAAACCGGTGCGCCGCGAGGGCGTGGTACCCCTTGAAATAAAGAAACGGCTCAATGTAGCGCGTGCAGGCAGGATCGCGGTCAAAGACGGCCGCAAGATCAGCGCGAAACGCTGGACCGAACTCGGGCGACGACTTGATGAGTGCGCGAAGAACCGGCCGGATCGCACCTGAATTGACGTGTCCGTGCGAGAGGAGCTCGGCCAGCCTGTGGCAGACCGCATCCTCCAGCGTTTCATGCGCCAGGATCGACGCATAAAAGAAGCCGCCGAGCGCTGGCGTCTTGCGCGTTGCGGTTTCAGCCTCGGCGCGTAACTCGGCCCAGATCGGGTCAAGTTCGGCGATATTGCTCGCGTCCTGGCGGTGTGCAGCTTCAGCCATGACGAACTCCTCGTTGGGCGACTGTTGCTCGTGCGATGTCTAACATGGGGATATGGCGGAGCACGCGTTCTGCGGAAAGACCAAACTTCGAAGATAGCTTTAGCAAACGCATAGAATCTTGCGCGCGTTTTGCCGATGCGGTCGAGAGCAGACGGTCTGGCGCAGACGGTCGGCAAAGACCACAAGCGTTCGTTTTGCACTGTTTGCACGGCCGAACCCTCGACGCGCTTTATGATTGGATCACTGCGCATCCACAGTGAAACATCATGTGATCGCGCTGTGACATGTGCAGTTGCAGCACGGGTGGGGTGGCCGCGCAACAACAGGAGGTCGCAAACGCTTTTTTACATAAGCACCGGCCGCTTAGCGAGCTTGCCTCACAGATTGCAGGCGCGAAACGGCCGGGCCGCATCAGGCTCTTGCGGCTCACGTGTCACACTGGCGCCAACGCCGAGCATATGAATCCACCGCATCGCAACATATTTTCGGCTTGTTAGGCGCCAGAAAACACCACAGTCTCAGCGCGTGCGCTCCCCCCCGCGCACGGTTGACGGGTTCCCCCATACCGCCCGTCTATACTGTGAGGAGATGACGAATGGCATTCACACATCAACTCCACGCAATAGCCCTCTCTCTCTCGCTCGTGTTTGTCGCAGCGATTGTGTTCGGACTGGTCTAGGTCGCACCGCCCCCACATTTGTCACGGGGATCGCGTCTTCAAAGCTCGAGAGAAACTGGCACGACAAACCCATTGTCGTGCCTTTCTTTTTTAGGGTCTTTTCAGGCGAGCGCCGGCGGCGTCACCGTTTGATCGCGTAGCCTGCAACCGCGCCGACCAGCGGGTAGAGGAAGCTGTCGATTTTGATGACGCGGCCCACGGCTTGCGTAACATCCGGCAGCAGAGTGAGGCCGCCGCAAACGAGCGCAAACGCTAGGGCAACCCCGAGCGTGGACGGCGTCGGTTGAGCGACGTCCTTCAAAACGAAATGCCCGAGCACACCCACCAGCCAGACGATCAAAGCAAAGCAGACGGCGAGCGCAAAAATATCGAGATCACCCATCGGCGGGAGCAAACGCTTGAGATCGGGTGCAAGGCGCCAGGCGAGCGCGAACTGGATCAAAACTAAAACCAAACGGCCGAGCATGGCGTCTCTCCCCCAACCCCAAGTGCCAACGCGCGTCCGAGCCGACGCCATGCACCCGAACGCCATGCCAGCGATCGCAATAACTCACAAGCGGTCGCGCCCGATTATACAACATCCGTCGGCCAGCGAAGGCCGGCCATAAAGAAGCGCGCACGTCGGCAAAGGCGTGGTTAGGCTGCGATTTTGCTGCGCTGCGCAGTGCCGCGCTCATAGTTCAACACCGGTGAGAGCCAGCGCTCCGCCTCGTCGAGCGACCAGCTTTTGCGTTGGGCATAGTCAGCCACTTGATCGCGCTCAACCTTGGCAACGCCGAAATAGTGGCTGCCTGGATGCGCAAAGTAGAGACCGCTGACCGACGAGCCCGGCCACATCGCATAGCTCTCCGTCAATGAGATGCCGATGCTGCGTTCCACGTCCATCAGCTGCCACAGCGTTGCTTTCTCCGTGTGGTCGGGCTGTGCCGGATAGCCGGGCGCCGGACGAATGCCGCGGTACTTCTCCAGGATCAAGTCTTCATTCGTGATGGCCTCGTTCGGCGCATAGCCCCAAAACTCTCGGCGCACGCGGGCATGCATATGCTCTGCCATGCTTTCGGCGAGGCGGTCGGCGAGCGCTTTAAAAAGAATGCGGTTGTAGTCGTCGGTTTCAGCGAAGTGAGCTGCGATGGCCTCTTCCTCTCCAACGCCCGCGGTAACGGCAAAGCCACCGATGTAGTCGTCGACGCCGCTGTGCGCCGGTGCAACGAAATCGGCGAGCGCTGTGTGAGCACGGTCGTTTCGTTTCGGGTCGCGGGCGATCTGCTGGCGAAGCGTATGCAATCGCGCAAGTTCTGAGCTGCGCGACGCGTCCGCGAACAGCGCGATGTCATCGCCCACTGACGCCGCAGGCCAGAACCCAATCACGGCACGCGCCGTGAGCCAATTTTCGCCAACGAGACGCTTCAGCATCTCTTGCGCATCGGCATACAGCTTCTTGGCCTCGGCTCCGACGACGTTGTCCGTCAGGATCTGGGGGAAGCGTCCGGCCAACTCCCAGGTTTGAAAAAACGGCGTCCAGTCGATGGTGTCGACCAAATCGGCAAGCGGATAATCGTCGAATGCTCTCGCACCGAGAAATTGTGGCTCGGTCGGCTGATAGTTCGCCCAATCGATTTTAAAGCGATTAGCGCGGGCATCCTTCAGCGAGACGCGCTTCTTCTTCGTGTCGGCGGCCAGGTATTTGTTTCGAACCGTGTCGTACTCCGACCGAATGTTTTCGATGTAACCGGCACCCTCGTCTTCTGAGAGAAGCGTCGAGACGACACCAACGGCGCGGCTCGCATCGGTGACATAGATCGCCTGATTGCTTCGATAATTCGGCGCGATCTTCACAGCCGTATGCACGCGACTGGTGGTTGCCCCACCAATCAGCAGAGGGATCTCGAGACCGGCTCGTTGCATCTCGGCCGCAACGGTGCACATCTCGTCGAGCGACGGCGTGATGAGGCCCGACAGTCCGATGATGTCGACGTTCTCGTCTTTCGCGGTCTGAATGATCTTTGCCGCTGGAACCATGACGCCGAGATCGATCACCTCGTAATTGTTACATTGGAGAACAACGCCGACGATGTTCTTGCCAATGTCGTGGACGTCACCTTTGACCGTCGCCATCAGAATCTTGCCAGCGGCAGGTTGGCTCTCAAGCCCGGCGGCGCGCTTTTCCTCTTCGAGATAGGGTTGCAGGTAGGCAACGGCCTGCTTCATGACACGCGCCGATTTCACGACCTGCGGCAGGAACATTTTGCCCGCACCAAAGAGATCGCCGACCACATTCATCGCGTCCATCAAGGGACCTTCGATCACGTGAAGCGGACGCTTGGCCTGCTGCCGCGCCTCTTCGGTATCTTCGACGATGAACGCGTTGATGCCATGGACGAGCGCGTGCTTCAGGCGCTCGTGGACGTCCGCATCGCGCCACGCCAGATCCCGTCCACTCGCAGCGCTCGTCTGACCATTGAACTTGCCCGCCTGTTCCAGCATGCGGTCCGTTGCATCGGCGCGGCGATTGAGAATGACGTCTTCACAAAGCTCGCGAAGTTCTGGGTCAATGTCGTCGTAGATATCGATCTGGCCCGCGTTGACAATCGCCATGTCGAGCCCGGCCTGGATCGCGTGATACAAGAAGACCGAGTGCATCGCCTTACGAACCGGCTCATTGCCGCGGAACGAGAACGACAGGTTCGAGACGCCACCGGACACGTGCACGTGTGGGAGCGTTTCTTTGATCTGGCGTGTCGCCTCGATAAACGCGATGCCATAGCCGTTGTGTTCTTCGATGCCGGTCGCAACGGCGAAAATGTTTGGATCGAAAATGATGTCTTCCGGCGGGAAACCGACGGTCTCGGTCAAAATCCTATAGGCCCGTTGGCAGATCTCGACTTTGCGCTCGATCGTGTCGGCTTGACCATCTTCGTCAAAGGCCATCACGACGACGGCTGCACCATACCGGCGCACAAGGCGGGCTTGCTGCAGGAACGGTTCTTCGCCTTCTTTCAAGCTGATCGAATTGACGATCGCTTTGCCCTGCACGCACTTGAGCCCGGCTTCAATGACCGACCATTTAGATGAGTCAATCATGACCGGCACGCGCGCAATGTCGGGCTCACCGGCGATCATATTCAGGAACGTGGTCATGGCCGCTTCGCTGTCGAGCAAGCCCTCATCCATGTTCACGTCGATGATTTGGGCGCCGTTCTCGACCTGCTGAAGCGCGACCTCGACCGCCGTCTCATAGTCCCCCGCCTCGATCAGCTTCCGGAACCGCGCGGACCCCGTGACGTTCGTGCGCTCGCCAATGTTGATGAAGCTCGCTGCTGCGGATTGCTCGGTCATGGTCACTCTCAGCCAACTAAAATGTCTTCGAATACCAACGAACCTCAGCCCATCGGCAACCGGCGGTCTGCCATTAGGCGGCGCCTATGAAAGGCTCCAGGCCCGATAGGCGCATACGAACGGGCAAGCGAGCTTGAGTGCGCGGGGCAAACTGTGCGGCCATGTCTGACAAGGCCTTGATGTGCTCAGGAGTGGAGCCACAGCAACCGCCGAGAATATTGATCAGACCATCGTCCAGCCATGGGCGGATCTGCTCAGCCATTTGCTCCGGGTCTTGGTCATACTCGCCCATTGCATTTGGCAGACCCGCATTCGGGTATGCGGAAACAAATGTTTCAGACGCAGCCGATAGGTCAGCCAGGAACGGGCGCATCAGCTCAGCGCCAAGTGCGCAATTGAGGCCAATGGAGAACGGTTCGAGATGGCGCATTGAATACCAGAACGCTTCCGTCGTCTGGCCCGACAGCGTGCGCCCCGAGCGATCCGTGATCGTGCCGGAGATCATCAGCGGGATATCGCGACCGACCTCGTCAATCACATCAAAGACGGCCATGCCGGCCGCTTTCGCATTCAGCGTGTCAAAGATGGTTTCGATCATGATGATGTCCGAGCCACCGTCGACGAGGCCCTGGATCTGCTCGCGGTAGGCCGCGCGAAGTTCGTCGAACGTGACGTTGCGATAGCCGGGATTGCCAACGTCCGGCGAGATCGATGCCGTCCGGTTTGTCGGCCCAACGGCGCCTGCGACGAACCGTGGTCGGTCCGGCGTTCTCGCAGTCACCTCATCGGCCGCTTCTCTCGCAAGTTTGGCGGCTGCAACGTTGATCTCATACGACAGCGCTTCCATGCCGTAGTCGGCCATCGAGATCAGCTGCGCGTTAAACGTGTTGGTCTCGATGACATCCGCACCAGCTTCCAAGTAGTCCCGATGAATATCGCGGATTACGTCCGGTTGAGTGAGCACGAGAAGATCATTGTTGCCGGCGACATCCTGGCCCCAATCTGCGAAGCGCGCCCCACGGTAGTCGGCCTCGCCAAACTTGTAGCGCTGGATCATCGTCCCCATCGCACCGTCGAGGATAAGGATGCGGTTCTCAGCGGCAGCGGTGAGTTTTGCGCGGACATCACTCATTGATTGACCACCTGTTTCAGTTCGGTCGCGGCCGGCCGGATGCCAAGCAAATGGCAGATCGCAAAGACCAGATCGGCGCGGTTCAGTGTGTAAAAGTGGAAGTCGCGCACGCCATGGTCGACGAGATCCAAAGCTTGTTCGGCGGCAACGGCGGCTGCGACCAGATGCGAGGTCTGCGCGTCGTCGTCGAGCGCCTCGAAGCGGCGGGCGAGCCATTCGGGCACAGACGCCCCCGTCTTTGATGCGAACGACGCCACCTGTTTGAAATTGTGGATTGGCACGAGGCCCGGCAGGATCGGGCACCAAACACCGGCCGCGCGCGCACGTTCAACGAAGCGCAGATAGTGCGCGTTGTCGAAGAAGAACTGCGTGATGACCCGGGACGCACCCGCGTCGACTTTGCGCTTCAGGTTTTCGATGTCAGCCGCGACCGACCCGCTCTCGGGGTGCATTTCAGGATAGCCACCAACCGAGACCTCGAAGTCTGCGATACGCTTGATCCCGGCTGTCAGTGCGGCGGCGTTTGCGTAGCCGTCCGGATGCGGTTCGTAGTGCGTCCCCACACCGGCAGGCGGATCGCCGCGTAAAGCCACGATGTGGCGAACGCCGGCATGCCAGTAGTCACGGACGATCTCGTCGACTTCAGCTCGGCTTGCGCCAACGCATGTCAGGTGGGCTGCGGGCTTCAACCGGCTTTCCTGCACGAGCTTGGCGACCGTTGCGTGCGTGCGCTCCCGCGTCGTCCCGCCAGCGCCATAGGTGACCGAGACGAATGATGGGTCCAGCGGCTCCAACCTGCGAATGCTCGACCACAAGTTAGCTTCCATCGCCTCGGTTTTGGGCGGGAAGAATTCAAACGAAACTGAAACGTCGCCATCGCCGATTAAGCGGCTGTGACGTTCTCCGATCGGACGTGGGCTCATGGGATCATGTCCTTTTTGCCAAGGTCGTTTCCGGCGGCGGCCTCTGCCGCACCGGGTGCACCGCGTTGCGTGTCGAGGTCGTCGGACGTTGAATTGGGAGGCGAGAAAAACGGCGCGTCAGTCCTGGCCGCGTCAGTCCTGGCCGCGTCAGTCCTGGCCGTGTTGGTGCTGCGAGCCCGGCCAACACGCCATAAGGTAACGGTCAAAGCGTGCCCACGTTTCGCGCTGGTCGGCTCGAGCGTCGCAACATTTTCAATCGCAAGACCGGCGCGCCCAAGCCACGACGCCATATCGTCGGAGCCGATGCCCAGCAGATGGTGTGCATGTCGTTCCCGCAGGAACGCGAGGTCGTGTGGGGCGAAGTCGACGATCAACAGGCGCCCGTTCGCCGCGAGTACGCGCGCAATCTCAGCAATCGCCCGAGCCGGATCTGAGAGGAAGTGTAGAACCTGATGGACAACGATGGCGTCAAAAGCCTGATCCGGCGCGTCGATATTGAAAAGGTCGCCATGCCGGACCTGCGCCTCGCCCAGCCCGGCATGTTCGAGCCGCGAGCGCGCGTAAGCGAGCATCGATGGATTGCTGTCGAGACCAAGGCCGCGCTGATAGCGACCAGCGAACAATTCGAGAATGCGCCCTGTACCCGTCCCAACATCGAGAAGACTGCGAAATGGCCCCTTGCCGAGCGCCGCCAGCATCGCAGCCTCAACACGCGCTTCATCAACGTGCAGCGAGCGAATCTCATCCCAGTCGGCAGCATGTTTTACGAAGTATCGCTCCGCCGTCCGCGCGCGCTCAGCGATCAGTGCGTTCGCACGCGCCAAATCTCGTTGAAAAAGACTGTCCGTCGGATCGAGCAAGGCGACAATCGCTGCCCCGGCCTGACCATCGCTCCCCGGATCGGCGAGACGGATGTTGACCCAGGCCCCTTCGCGAAATCGCGAAATGACGTGGGCTTCCGCCAACAGCTTCAGGTGTCTCGAAATACGCGGCTGGCTCTGCCCAAGGACTTGCGTCAGCTCTTTGACGCTCAGCTCCGCATGGGCGAGCAGAAACACGATACGAAGCCGCGTTGGCTCGGCAATGGCGCGAAGCTGTGCCAACGCCATCTCAGCCGACAGCGGCGGAGCAGTCGTGGAGCCTGGATTTGAGACTGTCGCTTCATCGAGCATGAAGGCACATATAAAGATATCTTTATGTCCGTCAATCGCCTTCGCGGCGTCTCTCCACACAGCCATCGGGCCTGCGAGATCGCCTGGGGACCTCTGGCACCCATTGGGCAGATGTGCCGCCGTACCGGTCCAAAGCTCTCCAAAGGCCTCCCCAGGGCCTCTAATGAGCCTCCAGAGAGCGTTCCGGAGCGCGTTCCGCGAGCTCAATCGGGGCGTGCCGATGGTCGTCCACCGAGTTGGTGCAGCACTTCATTTTGAGTGGCCCAGGCGGAACGGATCGCTGTCTCGTTTTGATCCGCGTTTAAAGGGTTGGTAAGCCATGACGCCTAGGCTCACGCCAAATCAGAGTGGAGTGTGTGATGCCGTTTCTTTGGGTTCGTCGAATTGAACAAATCGGCGCTTGGTCAGATGAGAAAGTTGAGTTGATCTTGCGGTCGGGCCGTCTTGCAGCGTTCGGTTATTTCGCACTCGCAGCTCTGGTCGCTGTTGTCCTTTTGCTGCCGATCGCGGCTGTTGCGAGCACGCAGTTGTTTGCCGCAAATCCAGAAAGCGCCATCACAGCGACGCTGCGCGAAACCACAACGTTCTCGCTCCTTCGTGTCACCGGCGCCGGACTGATTGCATGCGGGGCACTGGCTTGGCTGTGCCACGGTTTTTATCGGAGCGCGTTCTCAGCGCCGCGCATCGTTATTCAGAACGGGCAGCTTGAAATGACGGTGCCAAAAACCTTCGGCTCAGAGCATCACAAGACACCGCTCACCGCGTTCGTCGGCCTCGCAGTGCTGCCTCAGACAACGCTCGGCGGAAAGCTCTCAAGCCTCTACCTGCTGCATCCTGACCGGTCGCTGAGCCCGTTGCTCGCCCGTGACATCGCGATCCCCGAACACCTCGTCGATGAGATTGCGACCGCACTCGGCGTCTCGACAGTCGCAACCGGTTTGGCGCGGCCCGAAAGCATCGCGGTTCACGAACCAGCCCACGCGGTTCGCGCCGCCGCTTGAGTCCGGTGCAACACCCGTGCAACGGTTCCACACGTGGTCATCGCATCGGTCTGTTTTAGCCGTATTTCATTTCTACCCCACGTTATGACCGACAAGCTTGCACAGCCTGAACCCTTATCCTGAAAATGGCCCGTAACCTGGAACTCCATGCCATGAGCACGCTCCCGCCATCTGTCCGGCTCGCTGAAGTTGCCCATATCGCTGTGCCCGCACGGTTTGCTCGATCGATCCTAACCGCGATCTCGACGCTCATGATCGCCGCGCTGCTGGTCTCAGGCCTGCCGACGACCGCGGCCGAGGCGGCTGATCCCGCGCGTAAATTTATGCAACGCGCCGCCAACGCTCTGATCGCAGCCCAGCGCCAGGGCACACCGGCCGCATTCGCACGCACAATTCGCCGGTACGGCCATGTGCCAGCAATCGGAATGGACGCGCTCGGCTCGTATCGGACGAGCCTGAAGCCCAATAAGCGCCGCTCCTATTATCGCGGTCTTGTGAAGTTTATCGGACGGTACGCGGCGAAAGAGGGCCAGAAGTATGCCGTCGCCCGGGTCTCGTTTCCGACGCCTGCAATCCGGGATGGACGCCACGTCATGGTCGACAGCGTCGTCCACCTTCGCGACGGCAGCCGCTACGATGTCCGCTGGATGCTCGTGCCGCGCGGGAAATCGTTCAAAGTGCGCGACGCACAAGTGTTGGGATTTTGGGTCTCACCGTTCCTGACGCGCCTCTTCGAAAATTACATTTCGGAGAACGGCGGTCGCGTCGAAGCGCTCGTCTTGGCGCTCAACCGCTAAGCGCGACCAACGGCGAAGACAGCGGCGTCAAAAACGAATTTGGTCGCGACGACGACGAGAAAAATCCCAAATCCAATTTCCAGGTGCCTCCGGCTCATCCCCGATGCGACACGCACGCCGAGCGGCGCGAACACCACGCCCATCGGCACCATTGCGAGCGCGCCCAGCAGATTGACATAGCCCACCGAGCCCGGCGGCGTGCCAGCGACGCTCCATCCCGCCCAGATAAACCCGATCATTCCCGGCAACGCGATCATCGGGCCAAAACCTGACGACGTACCGACCGCCTGTTGGATCGGCCGACCATAAAGCGTCATCATCGTCGTAATGTAGGCCCCACCACCGATGCTCATGAGCGTCGAGATGATGCCAACGCCAAGACCATAGACCTCAAGCAGCCTTGATCGCGGCACATCATCGCCAAGACGCCAAGACTTCGACCCAACGAACTGTTTGGCCGCCATCAGGATCGCGAACACGATCCAGATCCCCGTCAGCACAATCGAATGGCTGACCTTGGCAATCAAACTTCCAACGAGCACGCCAGCCACCACCGGAAGCGCCATCCGCTGGATGATCCCGAGATCGACGTTGCCGCGCGCATGGTGCGACCGGAGTGAGGAAAGCGACGTCGGGATCATCGCAGCAAGCGCGGTGCCGACCGCCACGTGCATCCGGATCGCTTCGTCGACGCCCGCGTAGCGAAACACCTCGAAGAGGATCGGCACCATAATGCCGCCGCCGCCAATGCCGAAGAGGCCGGCTAGAAAACCTGTGACGCAGCCGGCAAGCGCGAGTGCGAGGCCGAGCCCAATCAAGACGTCCAGTGAGAGCGTATCCATGCCGCAGCGCTTAGATCATTTATCGCCGAGCCGGAACTGATCTTCTTCTTTCAACCGGAAAGCGTGTCTCGCCCTGCTCGCGCTTTCGTCGATTGCTGCAATGCGTGCCCCATCGCTCAGGCAGCTGTCGACCGGACGGCTCCCTCACCGAGCGCAGCTGCGACCGCCCGATCGTAGGCCTCAAGACCGGCCTCAGGGCCAACCCCCTCCTGGCTCAAGATCTGACGGAACAGACGGCCGCGCGGTCGGCTATGGAACAGGCCGAGGATATGGCGCGTGAAGCCCGAGAGTTTTCCGCCGCACGCGAGATGGTCCGCAATCTGGGGCCGCAACGCTGCGAGCACCTCGGCGCGATCGGCTGCACCACCGGCGGACACATCGCCAAAGATCACGCGGTCGACATCCAGCAACAGCGCCGGCGTCTGATACGCAGCCCGCCCGAGCATCACGCCATCGGCCCACGTGAGATGATCGCGCGCCTCACCAAGCGTCGCGATGCCGCCGTTGAGGATGACGGTGAGATCCGCGCGGCGTTGCTTCAGGCGACGAACCCGATCGTAGTCGAGCGGCGGCACCTCGCGGTTTTCCTTCGGGCTCAACCCGCTCAACCAAGCCTTTCGCGCGTGAACGGTAAAACGCTCACATCCAGCGTCCGCAACCGTCTCGATGAACCGATCGAAATCCGCTTCACTGTCCTGGTCATCAACGCCGATGCGGCACTTGACGGTGACGGGCACATGGCCCGGAACCGCGCTTTGCATGGCGGCGACGCAGGCACCAACGAGCGCCGGCTCCATCATGAGACACGCGCCGAAGCGCCCCGACTGCACTCGGTCGGACGGACAGCCGACATTCAGATTGATTTCGTCGTAGCCAAATTCCGCACCAATCCGCGCCGCTTCCGCAAGCTTATTGGGATCACTCCCGCCAAGCTGCAGTGCGACGGGGTGCTCAATGTCCGAGAAACCGAGCAACCGCTCACGGTCGCCGTGGATCACAGCCTCCGCCGTCACCATTTCCGTGAACAACAGCGCCCGCCGCGTCATCAGCCGATGAAACACCCGACACCGCCGATCCGTCCAATCCATCATCGGCGCAACAGAAAATCTATGTGGTTGATATTGCATGGATTTTCGCGCAACCTCAGCAGACTAAAGCTCGAGCGGGCACCGTCATGTGTACACGCGTGTGCGCAGAAATACCCAGTACTTCGCAGGAACATTGCACACGAATTCCATACGCCGGAGCGCCGTGTGCACGTGTGCAGCGGAACCAAACTAGACCAGGTGCAGTCGAGACTGACCATGGCGAATGGGATAATAGTTCAATATCTGTCGTAGCCATTTGACA
>JBCBWG010000079.1:0-12607 GCA_039817205.1 Pseudomonadota bacterium | reverse complement strand
GCTGCTGTCACTGCCACGAGTTGAAAAACGGGCGTCCAGCTCAACGCGCGGTAACGACGTTGACACGAAAGACCCGGCGCCCTCCTTGCGTTTACAGGTCGTTAGTCGCGTCGCAACGGAAACATCTTTCCATCCAAGCCGACGTCGGCAACTGACCCGAAGGCGACTTTCCAGGTTCTGATCCCGGCATCGTGCAAAGCAGTAGACTTAGCTGCGGCGGGTAGAATCGAGGCTTAGGTCTGCAACGGCGTCAGAGAGAAGCTCGACATTTCGTTCTCGACAGTCCGAATAATTTACTGCCTGCAGCCACAGCGCTAGCTCCTCACCCCGGTCACTCCAATAGATTGGAAAAAGGATAGGTGTCGATGATCGCTTGTTTCGCAATCGGGCTTGCATCAGTTCCTCACGACACTCCGGTGACGCAAAGTAAGAGCAGCTGAGAAGCGCAATTACGGCCTTGCTGTTTGCAATGGCTTGATCGATCTCTTCCTGCCAACTGACGCCCTTATTAATAGCCATTCGATAGTCAAAAACACTCTCGGCTTTGCCTTGCTGCTTGAGTTCGGTCTTTACCGCCTTGGCAGCTTCGGCATCATGTTTTGAAAAACTCAAGAATACGTCATACGCTCTTTTCTGTTGGTCTTTAGGTGCATCCACTGACCAGTTCTTCTTGAACTTCTCCATTTCGTTGGCAAGGGACTGCGCCTGAACGTTATCTCGTTCAACAATCTTCAATTCTCGAATAGGAAGGCCTCGTGCAAGCCAGTGGGTAGCGGCCTGAAGTATCGAATTCAGCATTGCCTCCTTGGGCCATCCTTGATCACCTGAGGCAAGTACAGGCAGCATAACGGTTTGCTCATTCGCGTCATCTAAGAAGGGGTAAAAGCCTCTAAAGAGATCGCCAACCAGGGAAGGGGGCTCGCCTCTCACCGATGGCTCGTAGCAGGCGACCCGCTCAATGTTGAGGTGTGATGCCGGTCCAACGATCGGGTTGGAGATCCAGAAGGCACATGTCGACCTTAAATCATGCGCTTTCGATTGTGCCAGACTGCCAACGGAAAGGCCCGATCGCTCTAGAGCTCCTATTAAACTCGTTCTTGTAGGAATATAGTCGTCCGGAAAAGCAGAGACGATCAGAATGTCGGTTCGATGAGCTGGAGGGATCGCAGTGAGTTCGCCCTCATACAATGAAACGCGACGAACCATCAATCCATCTGGTATGTCAATATAGCTCAGCAGTTTGAAGGACATCGTGGCTCCGCCGTCAAATGTTGCCGGATGAGCAATCCACGGCTCGTGCATTGCTCCTTCGTATGATTGGCTTGTTGCGTCCTAAACTACATCAGTTCTCAGGCTGAACAAATTTGACTTCGGTGTCCAAAAATGGCCCGTAGCAGATAGCGCTGAACGGGCGCCGTGTTTGATCGCCGGGCCATAAGTTCGTTGCGGCACGCGCATTCCAGTCATCGTATCGCGACGCCTGCGATCAGCGGGGTTAGCGAAACGTGGTCCGAAATGTTGTGGGCCTGTTCGCAAATCCCACCATCGCGCCGCACCCACCGTATGCTGTGCTCAAAGCTCCCAAAGCACGTTCAGCTTGAACGTGTGCGCTTCGAACGGCGGCGCGGTGACGGGGGCGTCGTCCTTGAAACTTGCCTCAAGCTGCCACTTGCCGTCGACGAGTGTGAACACCTCGAGCGTGCGCGCGTCCGGGTCGACGTACCAGGCGTGCCCAACACCGAACTCGGCGTAAATTTTGAGCTTGTCCGTGCGGTCGATCCGCATCGTTGACGGTGACAAGACTTCGCAAACCCAATCCGGCGGAAGCGTGAAGTATGCGGTATCTGGAAGCTCGGTCAGTCGCGCGCGCCGCCAGCCGGCAATATCGGGAACAAGGACGTTGTCACTGAGGTGCAGTTCGGGCTCGTCGACAAAGACCCAGCCACCGGGACCTCCCCGTCCGAACCGAAAAGGCGGACCAATTTCGCTGGTCAACGCGCTCGTCGCTGAACCATGCTTCGGTGCGGGTCGTGGCTGGGCGTGCAAGACACCAAACAAGATCTGCCCGATCATGTTGTCTGGCAGGGCCTCCAGATCGGCATAGGTCGCGCGCGCAGTGTCTCCGATTGCCATGGCGTTGGTCTAGCACAGCTTGAAGTGGGTTCCAGTTTGCTTGAACCGTAGTCGATGCCGTCTTTGATCGCTCTGAAGGTTTTCAGCAAGTGCGCCGCGTTCACTGCGCTCCGCAACGTTTCACCGTGACTTTCTTCGCACCGTTTTGGTGACGACCCATTTGTGTTTGCCGATGGGGCGGGTACGCTCGAAACCGAGTTTTTCGAACGTTGATAGGGTGCCATTGAAGAGGAAGGCGGACGAGGTTTTGCGGCTTTCCGTGTTTTCGGGATAGCCTTCAATGCGCCCGCCTCCGAGCAGGCGGATTTCTTCGACCGCGCCTTTGAGTGCCGCTGACGCGACGCCCTTGCCGCGGTACTCTTTGCCCGAGAAAAAGCATGTGATGCGCCAATCGGGGAGCGTCGGGTCTGTCGCAAAGTACGCCCGCGCGTTGTGGATGTTTGGCAGCTCCTGAGGCGATCCGAACTGGCACCAGCCGACGCATGCGGCGCCGTCAAAGACCAGGGATGCGTGCGCTTGCCCTTGGCGGACCAGGCACTCCTTCGCGTCACGTCGCGCTTCGGGTGACGCGTCCTTCAGGTCCTTGGTGTGGTACCACATGCACCAACAGCCGCCCCAGACGCCGTTGTTGTCTTCGACGATACGGGCGAACGCCGGCCACGTTTCCGCAGTCAACGGCTTGGTGAGATATGACGGCATGCTGGATGCTTTCTGATTTTACTGGCTGATTTTACTGGCTGAGTTTACTGGGCCGGACTTTCGGTTGAGGCTTTCGGTTGAGGCGATCGGTTGATGTGACAGGTTACCGGCCCGGACAATACGGTGCCACGGCGTCCCATTGCGGCAAAGAACCAGCGCTCGGTTGGCGGCCGTGCGAAAATTTCCGTTTTCAATTCAAGGGTCGCTCGAACACTTTTACGGGCGCGCGCCAGAATGTGCGGCGCCGGGCTTGCCAACGTGGGGTTTGCAGCCGACGATACCTGCATGACACTGAGCGGAAAGAAATCGACGAGGTGGACGCGATCGGGCGCGCGTCTCTTTTGTTCGTTCGTCGCACTGGCCGTCACGAGCACGGCGCTTGCGAAGAGCGAGCAAAACCCGTGTCGCGAAAACGCAATCGTCGTGTTCGATGCATCCGGCTCCATGGGCGTTGTGCATCGCGGCCAAGTCAAAATCGAGACCGCGCGACGGGCCGTTGGCAGCATTTTGCCCGAGATCACCGAGCAGCGTCGGACCGGTCTCGTGACTTACGCGGGCTGCTCTCGGATCGAGCTGCGCGTTCGACCAGAGTATCAGACGGCCGATCAAATCGCGGGGCAACTTGCCGTCACCCGTGCGCGTGGCAACACACCGCTCTCGCATGCGGTCCGGCTGGCGCACAAAGAGTTGGCCAAGCTTGGCGAGCCGGGCGTCATTGTTCTTGTGACCGACGGACTTGAAAGCTGCTCTGGCAAACCGTGTCGGCTTGCAGCTCGGCTCGCGATTACCGATCCCAAAATCAAGATCCACGTCGTCGGCTTCGCGCTGACGCCCGAGACGGCCGCCCGTCAAATGACCTGTCTCAGCCAGGCAAGCGGCGGCGTCTACGTTCACACCGATACGCTCCAGGAACTGCGCGCCGCACTCCAGAAACTGCTGACCTGCCCGTTGTATTCGCGCAAATCGGGAAGCGGCGCGAAGTTAGCGGCATTGCATTCGCGTGCACGCCAACAGCACGACTAAGTGCGCGTTGCCCTTTCGCCAGGCTCTGACGGTCGCGTTTGACTTGGGACTGGCATTGCCCGACGGCGTCATTATCCTGTTGCGATGATGAAAAAGTTCTTGTCTTGGGTCATTGTTGTTTTCCCAGTTCTCATCATCCTTTTTGATATCGTTGGGCTGCACTCAGCGACGCAAAAGGTGGCCGAGACAGCTTTTCATCGCGCGCTCATTCTTTTTGAGACAAAGACACCGGCACCGATCACAGTGGTGGTGATTGACGAGGCCTCAGCCCGTCGGTTCAATCGAGATGCTGGCTATCCGATCACGTTTGCGGGCCACGCGACGATCCTGTCGTCCATTCTTTGCTCGGGGCCGTCGTCGATATTCATCGACCTGGCGTTTCGATCGCTGCGTCTAAAGCAAGGCGCCTATGCGGATGTGGATGCAGCTGGCATCCCGAATGAGTTCAACGATCTCCTGACAAATCTTGAACTCCGCCCCGGTGCGGAGGGCTTAAACTGTCCGCTGCTCAACGGGCCGAACGGGCGCTCGGAGCCAGCGCCGATCATCGGCGTGGCGCACATCGTCGATGCGGCGACCCGGACCCAACGATCAGGCTGCGCGACGCTCGCTGGCACCCGTCGGCCAGCGTCTCAGCAGAAGGCGTTCGCGCCAGGACCGCGACGGCAGGACCAGCGACCACAAGGCCAGCCCGTGCCGTCCTCTCCATCGGGTCCATTGGGCCAGACGTTACGCACCGTAAATACGGTGCGTTCGATCTTGTCTGGCATTTTCTAGAAGTGACGTCGCGTCTCATCGGTGTTGGGTGCTGACGTCACGTGCTTAACGTATCCTCAGCCTCAAACCTCGTCGTAGTAGACGGGGCGTTCGTGGCTGCGGGCGGTAAAGCGGCGGGCGATGCCGGCATCGCGGCGGCAAGCTTCAGACAAGCCGGACACTGTCTCGGCATGAGCAGGTGAGGACACGGCGTTTTTGACCACGCCGATGAGATCGCGCACGCCGTCGATCAAGCGCTCGAGACCAATGATGTTTTGCGGTTGGTGTGGCAGGCTCATGATCATCTCCGGTGACAGATTTTTCTGCTCTCACACCAGCATGTTCGCAATCGCAAAAGACATCCAATATATTGTCAGCATCTTCTACATATGAAAAACATATGGTATGGATATTCGTCGCCTCAGGTATTTCGTCGCCGTTGCCGAGGAAGGCCACATCACGCGGGCCGCCGAACGCATTGGCATGCAGCAGCCGCCGCTGTCGCAACAGATCAAGCTGCTGGAGGACGAACTCCAATCGCAGCTGTTCCGGCGAACGCCCAAAGGCGTTGAGCTGACCGATGCAGGACAAACGCTCTACGACGATGCCGTTCGTATTCTCGGTGCGCTTGATCGGGCCGCCGCCAAAGTCCTGAGAACCGCACGCGGCGAGCGGGGGCGCATCGTCTTTGGGTTCACGCACGCGACCGCGTTTCATCGGGGTATGTTGAATGCCTTGAGTGGTTTTCACAGCGATTACCCCGAGGTGGAGCTTGCGATCGTCGAGGCGACAACAGGAGAGCTGGTCGAAGAGGTGCGTGCAGCCACCATCGACGTGGCGATGGTCCGATCCCACGTGGCCAACCGTGACGACATCGTCATCCATGATTTGGAGCAGGAGGCGATGATCGTTGCGCTGCCGAGCGATCATGCACTCGCAGCGCAGGCTGGTGCGATCGATTTGGCCGATCTCGCGGGCGCGCCAGTCATCCTCTATCGCCGCGCAACCAGCCCTGGTTTATATGACGCCATCATTGGTGCGTTCCGGTCGCTTAAGGTGACACCCTGGATTGCACAAGAGACCTCGAACGTGATCGCGAGCGTCAGCCTCGTCTCTGCAGGTTTCGGTGTCTCCGTCGTGCCGGCATCGGTGGGTGCGATGCACATCGATCATGTCGTTTACCGACCCATCGGCCGCCCGGCTCGTTTGCGCGCACCATTACGGCTTGCGCATCCGAAGTCGGGCCAATCGGAGGCGGCGAAACATCTGGTGGCCCGCATCCGCAAGCAATTCAAATGACGCGTTATGGCCCGGCTCCCAGAGCCCAGAGCCCAGAGCCCAGAGCCTGGGTCACAGAGCCTGGAGCCCCGAGCATGGAACCCAGCGCCTGGATCACAGATTAATGATGGCCGAGGGCGACGAGCGGTTCGCTGGAACCCGCTGACCGAAAAGGTTGCCAGCAATTGCTGAACGTTTTGACGCATCGCTGTGGTCGTATTTATCGGCGGCCGACTTGCAGCCAAATAGAACAACCGAAACGATTGTTGCCGTTGTTCGAGCCCGGCCAGATGGCCCGTGCAGTTTCAGTTGCGCGACCAACCGTCGACAAGCGTCGGTTACCACATGGAACGCAACGCCCTTCGACCAATTGACGAACCAGATGCCGCTTGATGAGTGTGCGCTATGTCGGGCGGGACGCCTCCGCCCGAGTGACCGCCTCGCAAGCCGGTCAGAAAGCCATGAGGGAGCCCAACGCCCATGACAAAACTCGACGATGTTGCCGAGCGCGCCGAGTGGACCGAGGCGATCAACTCCGTCATCGCGTTTGAAGGAACGGGCGTCGCCGACGACATTCTTGAGGAGGTCGTCGCAACCGCACGTCGAGCCGGTGCATCGCTGCCGTTCGCCGCGCACTCCGCTTACGTAAACACAATCCTGCCGGAGAAGCAGCCCGAACATCCGGGCGACCTCGGGATCGAAGGCCGCATCCGCGCACATATCCGATGGAACGCAGCCGCCATTGTGCTGAAGGCCAACAAGGAAAGCTCGGAACTCGGTGGCCACATCGCCTCATTTCAATCGGCATCGATGCTGTACGACACCGGCTTCACCCATTTCTGGAAAGCGCCGAGTGCCGACCACGGCGGCGATCTCATCTTCTATCAGGGCCACTCATCGCCAGGGATTTATGCGCGCGCCTATCTTGAAGGGCGTTTGACCGAAGAGCAGCTGAGCAATTTTCGCCAGGAAGTTGATGGCAACGGGTTGTCGTCCTATCCGCACCCTTGGCTGATGCCTGACTTTTGGCAGTTCCCGACCGTCTCGATGGGCCTTGGTCCGATTACGGCAATCTATCTCGCGCGCTTCCTGAAGTATCTTCATCATCGCGGCCATGCCGATACGACAAACCGCAAGATTTGGGTGTTCTGCGGCGATGGCGAAATGGATGAACCCGAGAGCCTCGGCGCGATCTCGCTCGCGGGTCGCGAGAAGCTCGACAATCTGATCTTCGTCATCAATTGCAACTTGCAACGGTTGGACGGACCGGTCCGTGGCAACGGCAAAATCGTGCAGGAGCTTGAGGGCAACTTCCGCGGCTGCGGCTGGAACGTCATCAAGGTGCTGTGGGGGTCGGGTTGGGATGAGCTGTTCGCTCGCGACACGACGGGTCGCCTACGCCAGCTGATGGAAGAATGTGTCGACGGCGAATACCAGGACTTCAAATCGAAGAATGGTGCGTTCGTCCGCGAGAAGTTTTTCGGCCGGTATCCGGAAACAGCTGCAATGGTTGCGGACTGGTCGGACGAAAAGATCTTTGCGTTGACCCGCGGTGGTCACGACCCGCTCAAGGTTTACGCTGCTTATAAAGCAGCCGTTGATCACGAAGGTCAGCCGACGCTGATCTTGCCGAAAACGGTCAAGGGCTATGGCATGGGCGATGCTGGTGAAGGCCAGATGATGGCCCACCAGGCCAAGAAGATGAACCTCGATGCGCTGAAGCAATTCCGCGATCGGTTCCGTATTCCGCTCACCGATGAACAGCTTCCCGAATTGCCGTTCCTCAAATTGCCCGAGGGGAGCGAAGAGGAAAAGTATCTAAGAGAGCGCCGCGCAGCGCTTGGCGGATCGCTGCCGCAGCGGCGCATGAAAGCGGATGACGATCTTGTTGTACCGGAGCTCAGCGCATTCAAAGGCCAGCTTGAGGCAACCGGCGACCGCCAAATTTCGACGACGATGGCGTTCGTCCGCGTCCTAAATACGCTGATGCGCGACAAGAGCCTTGGCAAACGCATCGTGCCGATCGTGCCTGACGAAAGCCGGACGTTCGGCATGGAAGGCATGTTCCGCCAATACGGCATCTTCAGTCAGGTTGGTCAGCTGTACCAGCCGCAAGATGCCGACCAGCTGATGTTCTACAAGGAAGACAAGACGGGCCAGATGCTCCAGGAGGGCATCAACGAAGCAGGTGCCATGTCATCATGGATTGCGGCGGCGACCAGCTACTCGCATTCGAACGTCATCACGATCCCGTTCTACATCTTCTATTCGATGTTTGGTTTCCAGCGCGTGCACGATCTCTGCTGGGCGGCCGGTGACAGCCGCGCGCGTGGTTTTCTGATCGGAGGCACCTCGGGCCGCACGACGCTCAACGGTGAAGGGCTTCAACACGAAGACGGCCACAGTCATCTTCTGTCGGCAACGATCCCGAATTGCATCTCGTACGATCCAACATTCGCCTACGAAGTCGCCGTCATCATTCAGGATGGTCTGCGCCGGATGGTGAAAGAGCAAGAGGATGTCTTCTATTACATCACCACGCTCAATGAGAACTATCAGCATCCGGCGATGCCGGAGGGTGTCGAAGACGGCATCATCAAGGGCATTTATCGCCTGAAGTCTGCCGAGACATCAGCGCGCCAGACGGTAAAGCTGCTCGGTGCTGGCGCGATTCTCAACGAGGTGATCGCAGGCGCCGAACTGCTCGCGAATGACTTTGGCGTCTCCGCCGACGTGTACTCCGTCACCAGCTTCACCGAGCTTGCCCGTGAAGCCGATGAAACGGCCCGTTGGAATATGTTGCACCCTGAAGAGCCCAGTCGTCGCCCGTATGTGACGTCGGTTCTGGCGACGGGTTGTGACGGACCGGTGGTCGCCGCGACCGATTATATGAAACTGGTCTCGGAGCAGATCCGCGCGCACGTGTCGGATCGCTATCATGTGCTCGGAACCGACGGGTTTGGCCGCTCCGATTTCCGTCGCAAGCTCCGCTCTCACTTTGAGGTGGACCGTCATTTCGTCGCCGTTGCAGCCCTGAAGGCGCTTGCCGAAGAGAACAAAATCCCGTCGAAAACCGTCAGCGAGGCCATCGCAAAGTATGGTATCGACCCGAACAAACCGGACCCGGCGCGTGCTTGATTTGGGTGCCGCGACCACGGCACCAAGCCGATCTGACAACGACTGATCCCGAACCAAGAAGCGAGCCAGCAATGCCCGCCATCGACATCAAAGTTCCAGACATTGGTGACTTCGCCGACGTGCCGGTGATCGAAATCCTGGTCAATGCCGGTGATGTGGTCTCGCCAGAGGACCCGCTTCTGACGCTGGAAAGCGATAAGGCGACGATGGAGGTGCCGGCGCCTCAGGCGGGCAAAATCGTCGAAGTGCTTGTCAATGTCGGCGATAAGGTCAGCCAGGGTTCGGCGATCCTGAAACTTGAAGCAGATGGCGACAGCGCAACGGACGGCGATGCATCATCGAAGGCAAACGGTGCAGCGGCACCACCGACGTCTGAACCGTCGGCTGCGGCGGCTCCAGCGCCCATGCCGGCCACCGTTGCTGCGAACGCAACCGCGCCAAGTGCCCGACCCAGCATGCCGCCGCCCGTGCCGGACAGCTTTGGCAACGTGCATGCAAGCCCATCGGTCCGCATGATCGCGCGTGAGCTGGGGGTTGATCTCAAAAAGCTGACGGGGACGGGCGCCAAGGGCCGCATCACAAAAGACGATGTGAAGGCAGCGCTTGCTGGCGCATCGGGTCCAGCCGCCGGTGCCGCAGCATCGCACGGCGGCATGGGCATTCCGCCAATCCCGGCCCAAGATTTTTCGAAGTTCGGACCGACCGAAGAAAAGCAACTCTCGCGGCTCAAGAAATTGTCCGGGCCGCATTTGCACCGGGCCTGGCTCAACGTCCCGCACGTCACTCATACCGATGAAGCCGATATCACGGAATTGGATAAATACCGCCGCGAGCTTGATGCGAAGGCCAAGCCCCAAGGCTATCGCGTGACGCTGCTCTCATTCCTGATCAAAGCGGCCGTCGCGACTTTGAAAGAGCATCCCGAGTTCAATTCCTCGATCGCGCCCGGGGGCGCGTCGCTGATCTACAAACGCTATTACAACATTGGCGTTGCCGTCGACACGCCGGACGGTCTCGTCGTGCCAACGGTGAAAGAAGCGGATCGTAAGGGCATCATCGATCTCTCAAAGGAACTCGGTGACGTGTCGGCGCGCATGCGCGAAGGCAAGATCACGCCCTCAGATTTGCAGGGCGGCACGTTCTCGATCTCAAGTCTCGGCGGGATCGGGGGCACGCAGTTCACCCCGATCGTCAACGCACCGGAAGTCGCCATCCTCGGCGTCGTGCGCTCGCAAATGAAACCGAAGTGGGACGGCGCGGCATTCCAGCCAGCGAACATGCTGCCACTTTGCCTGTCCTATGATCACCGGGTCATTGACGGTGCGCTTGCCGCGCGGTTCACGCGCCGCTTGTGCGAGTTCTTGGAGGACGTTCGACAGTTGGTGCTGTGATCGGCCAACCGCCTTCTCTGAAGCACTGATTTCACGAGCGAGCCCCGCACTCCCGACATGCAACGGACAACAATCCGATGACAACGATTGAAATAAAAGTCCCCGACATCGGCGATTTCGAAGACGTGCCGGTGATCGAAATCCACGTGGAGCCTGGGCAGTCCGTGGAGCCCGAAGACCCGCTGATCACGCTTGAGAGCGACAAGGCGACGATGGAAGTGCCAGCGCCTCAGGCGGGTAAAGTGGTCGATGTCAAAGTCGCGCTCAATGATCGCGTCGGCCAGGGCAGCGTGATCATGACGTTAGAGCCGGCCGAGGCTGGGGCGACGGCCGGCACGGGCGCGGCGGCGGCGGTTGAAGCACCGGCGGAAACGCCGAGCGCGCCGAACCCGGCACCGACGGCTGCGCGCCATAGCGGTGACGCCGATCTGTCGTGCGAAGTGCTCGTGCTTGGCGCCGGGCCCGGCGGCTATTCGGCTGCGTTCCGTGCGGCAGACCTCGGCATGAAAACCGTCATCGTCGAACGCTGGCCGGTTCTCGGCGGCGTCTGCCTCAACGTCGGTTGCATCCCATCGAAGGCGCTGTTGCATACAGCAGCGGTCATGGACGAGGTCAAAACGTTCGCTGATCACGGCATCACGTTCGCGGCGCCGACGATCGACCTGGAAAAACTGCGCGCGCACAAAGACAAGGTCGTTGGCAAATTAACCGGCGGGCTCGCTGGCATGGCCAAGATGCGTAAGGTCGACGTGGTGACCGGGACAGGGGCGTTCCTTGACCCAAACCATGTCGCCGTTGAGAAATCGGATGGGTCCGGCCGGGTCGTCGTGCGCTTTGAAAAAGCGATCATCGCGGCAGGCTCGGAGCCTGTGAAACTACCGTTCATTCCGGACGATCCGCGCATCGTCGATTCCACCGGTGCGCTGGAACTGCGCGACATCCCGAAAAAAATGCTTGTCATCGGCGGCGGCATCATCGGGCTCGAGATGGCGAACGTGTATTCGTCGCTCGGCTCGCGGATCGATGTCGTCGAAATGCTTGATGGTCTGATGCCCGGTGCTGACCGTGATCTCGTGAAGGTTTGGCAGAAGGTCAACAAGCACCGCTTTGACCGCATCATGCTCAATACGAAGACGGTCGGTGTGGAGGCTGGCGCCGACGGCATTCATGTGACGTTCGAAGGAGCCGAGGCACCCGACGGCCCGCAAATGTATGATCGTGTTTTGGTTGCGGTCGGCCGAACGCCGAACGGTGATCTGATCGACGCTGGCAACGCGGGCGTTGCGGTCACTGAACGCGGCTTCATCGAAGCTGATAGCCAGATGCGGACGAACGTCGAACATATCTTCGCAATTGGCGATTTGGTCGGGCAGCCCATGCTTGCCCACAAGGCTGTGCACGAGGGCCATGTCGCCGCGGAAGCAGCGAACGGCAAGCCATCACATTTTGACGCGCGCCAGATCCCGTCGGTCGCCTACACCGACCCTGAAATTGCCTGGGCGGGCGTCACCGAAACGGATGCGAAGGCGAAGGGCATAAAGGTCGCAAAATCAGTGTTCCCTTGGGCGGCGTCCGGTCGTGCCATCGCCAACGGTCGCGATGAGGGCTTTACGAAGCTGATCTTTGACACCGAAACCCATCGCGTGATCGGCGGCGGCATCGTCGGCACCAACGCGGGCGATCTCATCGGCGAAATCTGCCTCGCCATCGAGATGGGCGCGGATGCAGCCGACATCGGCAAGACCATCCATCCTCACCCGACGCTCGGTGAAAGCGTTGGCATGGCTGCCGAAGTCGCCGAAGGCGTTTGCACGGACCTGCCACCGCAAAAAGCCATTGCATGAGCAGTGCTGTTTTTTCAGTTCCGAGAGGCAGTCGCAGCGCGATCGTAGACGCTCCTTCGTCAGCTTTTTGATCGCGCCCGCTTCTTCAGAAACGCAGCGATGCGGCTTTGGGCGTCTTCGCTCTCCCAGGCGTCGGCGAGGGCTTCGACGGAGCGGGTGATGTCGGCTTCGGTGACGCCGCCGCCGAGATCGCAGGCGAGGTGTTTTGCGGCGCCGACGGCGGGTGTTGAGACGGTCAGGTAGGGCGCAACGATCGCCGCAACGGTCGCGTCCAAGTCTGCGATCTCGGCGGCGGCGTCACCGAAGCCGACATCACCCGCTCCGTCGAAGCCCTCGCCGACGCCT
>JBCBWG010000078.1:0-12712 GCA_039817205.1 Pseudomonadota bacterium | reverse complement strand
CCACGCGATCGCCGCGTCACCGCATGTGGGTCAAACGCTCGTCGTTGGTCACGGTGTCGTCGGCCGTTTGATTGCGCGATTGCTGATTGCCCGCGGCGACCCAGCCCCTCTCGTCTGGGAGAGCGATCCAAACCGTCGGCGCGGTGCGATGGGCTACGACGTCATCGGTATGGATGAGGACCCGTGCGAAGCGCACGCGACCATCTTTGATGCGAGCGGCGACTCCACCATCCTCGATCCCCTCGTGCGGCACCTGTCGCCGAAGGGCGAGATCGTGCTCGCAGGGTTTTACTCAGAACCTCTGAGTTTTGCGTTCCCGCCTGCCTTCATGCGTGAGGCGCGGTTCCGGATCGCTGCCGAATTCACCAAGGCCGACATGGATATCGTGCGCGCGCTCGTCGACACCGGCGCGCTCAATCTCGACGGCCTCATCACACATCATCGCGCGGCCGCTTCCGCTGCGGACGCTTACCAGTTCGCCTTCAGCGATCCGGGTTGTTTGAAAATGGTTCTCGACTGGAGTGACGCGGCATGAGCGCGATGGAAGACTTTATTTTCGAGGCGCCGACGCCCGATTCACCAATGGACGAGGCACCGGCAGACGCGGTCAGCATGGTCGAGCGGCTGCGCGCTGAGGCAGCTGAAGAGCCGGCACCGATCGTCCCAACCGAAGTCAAAAAAGAGACCCAGATCATTGCCATCTACGGCAAGGGCGGGATCGGCAAATCGTTTACGCTTTCGAACCTCAGCTACATGATGGCCCAACAGGGCAAGAAGGTCTTGCTGATTGGTTGCGATCCAAAGTCGGACACGACATCGCTTCTGTTCGGCGGGAAAGCCTGTCCAACCATTCTTGAGACATCGACGGCCAAGAAGCTCGCGGGCGAAGAAGTTCAAATCGGCGACGTGTGCTTCAAGCGCGATGGCGTCTACGCCATGGAACTTGGCGGCCCCGAGGTCGGGCGCGGTTGTGGCGGTCGCGGCATCATCCACGGCTTCGAGCTGCTCGAAAAGCTCGGCTTCCACGACTGGGACTTCGACTACGTCCTACTCGACTTCCTGGGCGACGTTGTTTGCGGCGGTTTTGGTCTGCCGATCGCGCGCGACATGTGCCAGAAGGTCATCGTCGTTGGATCAAACGATCTCCAATCGCTCTATGTCGCCAATAACGTCTGCTCGGCGGTGGAGTACTTCCGCAAGCTCGGCGGCAACGTGGGCGTGGCGGGCTTGGTCATCAACAAAGATGACGGGACCGGTGAAGCAGCAGCGTTCGCCGACGCGGTTGGTATTCCCGTTCTGTCCGCGATCCCGGCAGACGAAGACATCCGCCGCAAATCGGCGAACTACCAGATCGTCGGCATGCCGGGCACGGAGTGGGCGCCACTCTTTGAAGAGCTCGCAATGAATGTCGCCGAAGCGCCACCGCAGCAACCTGCACCGCTCACGCAGGACGGCTTGCTCGGCCTTTTCGCACCGGAAGAAACCGGTGCCAATTTCCAGCTGACGCCTGCGACGATCGAAGACATGTGCGGCAAGGCCGACGTCTCAAAGCCATCCCTGGAGGTGGTCTACGATGATGTCTGATCGGGCACTTCCGCCCGGCAATGCGCGCCACGACGACCATGACGGTGCGCGCGAGCCGGACGACTTCATTCAGGACGTGTCCTCTCAGGCAGAGGTCGTGTACGACGGTGCTGCGACAGCCCCTGTCGAGGTCGGCACGCGTCCTGAGACAAGCTCTGAAACCCCTGAGATAAGCTCTGAACTCAATGCCTGTGCGCTGCCGCCGGTTGACGCGACATCGGGGACTGAAGCGACGGGCGGATGCCACGCGGGCGCCGAGAAGATGCGCGCTGAAGCTGCCGTATCGGCAAACTCCGAAGTCCTTGAGCGGTATGCAGCGGACTATCCGGTTGGCCCACATGATCAGCCACAGTCCATGTGCCCGGCGTTTGGGTCGCTCCGTGTTGGGCTTCGCATGCGCCGGACGGCAACGGTGCTTTCGGGCTCCGCCTGCTGCGTTTACGGCCTAACGTTCACATCGCACTTTTATGGTGCCAAACGCCCGGTCGGCTACGTTCCGTTCAACTCGGAGACATTGGTTACGGGTAAGCTTTTCGAAGACATTCGAGACGCTGTCTACGATCTCGCCGATCCGGAAAAATACGACACGATCATCGTCACCAATCTCTGCGTGCCAACCGCCTCGGGTGTGCCGCTGCGCCTGTTGCCGAACGAGATCAATGGCGTCCGCGTCGTTGGCATTGATGTTCCCGGATTTGGCGTCCCAACGCATGCCGAGGCAAAAGACATCCTCGCCGGCGCCATGCTCGCCTATGCGCGCGACGAGGTTCAGTCGGGCCCGGTCCAGGCGCCGGCCAATCGAACGACCGACAAGCCGACCGTGACGCTGCTCGGCGAAATGTTCCCCGCTGACCCGATGGTCATTGACCAGCTCTTGGCGCCGCTCGGGTTGGCTGCCGGTCCTGTGGTTCCGACCCGGGAATGGCGTGAGTTATACGCCGCGCTCGATTGCGCTGCGGTCGCTGCTGTGCACCCCCATTACACAGCGTCCGTTCGTGAATTCGAGCGCGCCGGTCGGCCCGTTGTCGGTTCTGCGCCTGTTGGCGTCGACGGCACGGCCGCCTGGCTTTCTGCGATTGGCGCTGCTTGCGGTGTGTCAGCCGACAAGATTGCGACCGCGCAAAACGCAATCCTCCCGGCCATCAAAGGTGCCCTTGCCGCGAAGCCAATCGATGCTCGCATCACGGTTTCCGGCTACGAGGGATCGGAGTTGATCGTCGCTCGGCTGCTCATCGAGAGCGGCGCTGACGTTCCTTACGTCGGGACCGCATGTCCGCGGACGCAATGGTCGGCGGAAGATCAGGCCTGGCTCGAAGCGCACGGCACGCATGTCGAATTTCGCGCGTCGCTCGAGCATGACCTTGCAGCGTTCGAAGCTTTCGAGCCGGACCTCGCGATCGGGACGACACCGGTGGTTCAGAAGGCCAAAGAAAAGGCCGTCCCGTCGCTCTACTTCACGAACCTGATTTCGGCTCGCCCTCTGATGGGACCGGCCGGTGCGGGCTCGCTTTCGCAGGTCATCAACGCGGCACTTGGAAACCGCAAACGGTTCCTTGCGATGCGCGATTTCTTCGAGGGCGTCGGCACCGGTCATGCAACCGGCATCTGGCAGTCCACGCAAGAGCCCGTGCCAGCAGACCGACCGGACTTCAAAGCGCGCTTCGCCCGTCGCTTGGCCAAGCTCCGTCAGCAAGCGGAGGCTGTTGGTTCATGAGCAGCAAGCAGACACCAAAAGGGTCGCCGCAAAACGCGGCTGCGCCACAAGTCATGACCGGTGGCACACCGCCCGGTGGGCGCTCGCCGCTGATCATCGACCTCGATCGGGCCGGCGGGTATTGGGGCTCGGTTTACGCGTTCTCGTCCATCAAGGGCTTGCAGGTCGTCATCGATGGTCCGGTTGGTTGTGAGAACCTGCCCGTGACTTCGGTGTTGCACTACACCGACGCGCTTCCACCGCACGAATTGCCGATCGTCACAACGGGTCTTGGCGAAGAGGAGCTCGGCCGCGAGGGCACGGAGGGCGCGATGAAGCGCGCCTGGCAAACGCTCGATCCCGATCTCCCATCCGTCGTGGTCACCGGATCAATCGCCGAGATGATCGGCGGTGGCGTGACGCCGGAAGGTACGAGCATCAAACGGTTTTTACCGCGCACGATTGATGAAGATCAGTGGCAGTGCGCCGACCGCGCGCTCAAGTGGCTTTGGACTGAGTTCGGTCCGAAGAAAGTGCCACGTCGCAATCGCCGCGAAGGTGAAGCGCCGCGCGTCAACATTATCGGCCCCATGTACGGCATGTTCAATATGCCGTCTGATCTCGCGGAGATCCGCCGCCTCGCCGAGGGGATCGGCTGCGAAATCAACATGGTGATGCCGCTTGGTTCGCACCTCGATGATATCGCGAAACTTGCTCAAGCGGACGTCAACATCTGCATGTACCGGGAGTTCGGTCGCGCGCTCTGTGAACATATGGAGCGGCCCTATCTTCAGGCACCGATTGGTCTGACGTCGACGACGGCGTTTCTGCACAAGCTCGGCGAGCTGACAGGGCTTGATCCCGAACCGTTTATCGAGCGCGAAAAGCATACGACGATCAAACCGCTCTGGGATCTTTGGCGCTCCGTGACCCAGGACTTCTTCGGTACGGCAACGTTCGGCATTCACGCCGGCGAAACTTACGCCCGCGGCGTTCGCCATTTCCTCGAGGAAGATCTCGGGCTGCCGTGTTCGTTCGCGTACGCGCGGGTGGCCGGTCGTAAGCCGGATAACGACGCGGTGCGGCGCGCCATTCATGACATTCGACCGTTAATCCTGTTCGGCTCTTACAACGAGCGGATGTATCAGGCGGAAGCTGCCGCAGCCGGAGCCGGGCATGGACCGGGCGGTGCCTACATTGCGGCGTCGTTTCCAGGCGCCATTATCCGACGCCACTCCGGCACGCCGTTCATGGGCTACGCGGGTGCGACCTATCTTGTGCAGGAAGTTTGCAACGGTCTGTTCGATGCTCTGTTTGCGATCCTGCCACTTGGCACGGATCTCGACGCTGCCCCGCCGACACATGCGCGCGTCGAAGCTCCCTTGACCTGGGATGATGATGCCAAGGCCGCGTTCGACGACATCGTCGAAGCTGAGCCTGTGCTCGTTCGAATTTCAGCCGCCAAACGTTTGCGCGACCGCATTGAGCGGGCCGCCCGCGATGCCAACGAAACAAGTGTGACCCTGGCGCGTGTCGCGCGTGCCAGCGCAGTAGAGGAGACCGCAGTCTTATGATGAAAAGCGAAGCTCTTGCACCAAGCGCGTTCGACCCATTTCACAGTGAGGTTGTTCCGAAACCCATCGCCGCCGAGCCGCTGTCCCGGCGCCGCAAGCGCCGTGCTGACCAGCGCGAGTTTAAAGTGACGGTTGCGTTTCTGACGGCTGTGTTCCTGCCGTTCGTCGCCGTTGCTCGCATTATCCCCGGCGCTTGGCGTCCGTTCGCGCGATCTCGGTCCGCACCGCTTTCGGTGTTTGGTCAGGCAAAGGCTGCGGCCAACGAAATCGCACCGTTTATGCTCTCGCGCTAGCTGAAGAAAGCATTCGGCCGTCGCGAGACTTCAGAATGAGACATAGATCTGCCCGGCGCCTCGGTTTCGAGGCAGGCGTTCAATGAATATGCCGACAAGATTTGCCGGTGTGTGCCCTTCGCGAGGGCTAATCGCGCAATTGGGTTTTAAACCCGGACAACCCTGGAGAAGAGACAATGGATGTGAAAGATCACCCACTGTACGGCACGTCGGGTTTGACCGACGAGCAAGCCAAAGAGGTGCATAACTACTTTATGCAGCTCACAGTATTCTACGTGGCAATCGCTGTCGTCGCCCACGGCCTGATGTGGGCCTGGAAACCCTGGCTCGGCAACTAGGCCTGAACTCATCACCCGAAACTTAGAGTTTGGCTGGCCGACATCGATCGCCTGATTATCAGTCGCTTGACGATCAGTCGTTCGATCAACGGGACGCCAGGTTTCTATTTTCGCAACTAAATTGGAAAGGACCCTCGCATGTATCGTGCTTGGCAAATGATCCACCCGATGAGAGCACTGACCTTGCTCTACATCGTGCTCGCACTGCTCGCGTTCTCGATCCATTTCATCCTGCTCTCAACGGAGCGGTATAACTGGCTTGCGAACCCATCGGCTGCCTCGTCATCCATCCAGATCGAGCGGACGATCGACTTCGGTTGATCGTCTTCGCTCACAAGGGCGATCGCGGAACGGCCCGCGGACGTGTCTGCGCAAGCTGACCCGCGATCGCCCGACTCGGATCAGATCCTGTCTGATCCTATACAGTCTCTGAAAATCTCATCACTGTCCTTTTGGAGGACGCCAAATGGCCATGCTGAATTTCGAGAAGAAGTACCGCGTCAAAGGCGGCACTCTCCTCGGTGGTGATCTTTTCGACTTTTGGATTGGCCCATTCTACGTCGGCTTCTTCGGCGTTGTGGGTATGTTTTTCGCTCTCATGGGAACAGCGCTGATTATGTACGGCGCGACGCTCGGCCCTTTTCTTGGGTATGATGACGGAAAAGTCCTGACCGGAACGGCCACCTGGAATCCCTGGTTGATCTCAATCAACCCACCAAGAATTGAAAAAGGCCTCGCCATTATGCCCCTCAACGAGGGCGGGTTATGGCAATGGGTTACGGTCTGCGCAGTCGGCGCTTTTGTCGGCTGGCTGATGCGGGAAGTGGAAATCTGTCGAAAGCTTGGAATGGGATATCATGTCCCTGTCGCGTTCGGTTTTGCGATCCTTGCTTACGTGACGCTCGTTATTGTCCGCCCGTTTTTCATGGGCGCGTGGGGGCACGGATTTCCATACGGTATCTTCACCCACCTGAACTGGGTGTCCTACGTCGGCTATTCGTACGGCAACTTCCACTACAATCCCGCGCACATGATCGCGATCACCTTCTTCTTCACGGTGACCCTCGCGCTCGCGCTGCACGGTGCTTTGATCCTGTCGGCGGTGAACCCGCAGGAAGGCGAGCGGGTGAAGACGCCGGATCACGAGAACACGTTCTTCCGCGACTCGATTGGATACTCGATCGGTACGCTTGGTGTGCACCGGTTGGGTCTGCTCCTTGCGCTGAACGCCGGCTTCTGGAGTGCGGTCTGTATCCTCATCAGCGGCACCTACTGGACCGAGAGCTGGATCACCTGGTGGGAGCAACTTTCGACGCCGCCGGACAACTACTACGTCGCGTCAGATTACTTCGTCGGCGCGGAGTAGGGAGGCACACACATGGCAATGTATCAAAACATCTTCACCCGCGTTCAGGTGCATGCGACGCCTGAACCCGGCGTGCCTCCGATCGTCGAGGAGAAAGTCTGGACGCGCGACGGCACGCCTGGTCACAACTACTGGCTCGGCAAGTTCGGCGACGCTCAGGTCGGCCCATTCTATATTGGCGGCCTCGGGCTCGCGTCGTTCCTCTTCGGCGGCCTCGCGATCGTCATCATGGGCTTCAATATGGCAGCCCAGGTGAACTGGAATCCCTACGACTTCCTCGTTCGGCTTCCCTGGCTCTCGCTTAATCCACCCCTTCCGGAGCATGGGATTAAAGTGATCCCACCGCTCAATGACGGCGGGTGGTGGATTATCGCCGGCGCATTTTTGACGATCTCAATCGTGCTCTTTTGGGCGCGGATGTACGTCAACGCGCTCAGGCTTGGCATGGGCACGCACGTGGCCTGGGCCTTTGCGTCCGCAATCTGGCTTTACCTCGTGCTGGGCTTCATCCGCCCGCTCATGATCGGAAGCTGGTCCGAGGCGGTTCCGTTTGGGTTCCTCGCCCACCTCGAGTGGACGAACTACTTCTCGATCTACTACGGGAACCTCTTCTACAACCCGTTCCACGCACTTTCGATCGTGTTCTTGTACGGCTCGGCCCTGCTGTTCGCCATGCACGGTGCAACGATCCTCGCTGTGAGCCGTTACGGCGGTGACCGCGAGATCGAACAGATCACCGACCGAGGAACGGCCTCTGAGCGTGCAGCACTGTTCTGGCGCTGGACGATGGGCTTCAACGCCTCAATGGAATCGATCCACCGCTGGGCTTGGTGGTTTGCAGTGCTGACGACGCTGACCGGCGGCATCGGCATCCTGTTGACCGGAACGTTGGTCGACAACTGGCAGGACTGGGCTGAGAAGCACCGCTTCCTCGCAAACGAATCTCCCTACAGCCCCGAAAACTGATCGGGACTGTTTGCGACCTCGGGGCTGATCTATCAGCTCCGAGGTTTTATTCGTTTTGGGCGCCGTGCGCTCAAAGCCGTCGCCGAAAGTGTGGTGACGTTTCACATCTGTTTCGGAAACCAATCGCGAATGCCGACTGTGCGCTCTGCAGCTCCGGCTGCGGTCGATCCGGCCCGACCATCCATAATTTAGCTGATTTTGGCCTCGGTGGTCAGGGCATCTGCGCTTGTCTGTCCGTGGGTCGAGCCGGCGCGTACGTCACACGCATGGTTCCGCGCTGACCCGGAATCGTTCTTAAGTATCGTTCTTAAGTTCTGTGCGGAGTTTGCGGGTGTCACACCGGTTAGATGTGTTTCAGCGCGCCACGTACGGGTCAGTTTTGATATTGCTGTGGGTCGTGGCGAGCCAGACGGGAAACCGACGAAGCGAAATCGGGTGATGGATCAAGCTTTGATTGGATCAACCGGACCCGACGCTCAGATCGCTGCTTGCTGGTCGTGACGGGGCACTCAGCGCGCCAGATGCGGCCAACATTTTGAGGGGGAGAAAGAAATGGTGACGGAACCAAATTGGCTGGCGCTGCTCGGCCTCATTTATCTCGGCTTTGCGTTCATGTTTTTCGCCATCGCAACGGGCCAGGGTGCGTCGATGGTGGGCTATGGCGCTGAGCGTCGTGCCGTTGCAGCGGCGCATCAGAAATACGGCATCAACTTCGCAAGCCTGTTGGCATTGATCGGGCTCGGACTGCAAGCTGCATCCCAGTTCATGACGCTGGCGTTCGGCTCCGAGATTGTGATGGGCCTCGGCGTACTCATGGCGCTCCTGACCGTGAGCGTGTTTGCTGCCGACTACTTCGCAGAACCGAACGCCGACGAGTTTCCGGAGGCGCAGACATTGACGGATCGCTTCAACGTGTCGAATGGGCAGCCAACGATGAACGTCGTGAGCGGACATCTCGCAGCTTAAGCGTTTTGGTTTTGCTTTGAGACTTGGTCAGTCGTCTGAAGCCGAGCCTGAGCTTCGGTTTGAACCGGTTCGTACCTCTTAATCAGGGACGTGCCGGTTCAGAGAGAAGCGAAAGTGGAGATGCCGTGAGCGTTCAAGCTCTTCTATGGTTGAAGCATGAGGGGTTTGAGCATGAAGGATTTGAGTTTGAGGGGTTTGAGCATGAGGCCAAATGCCTTGAGCGCCGGGTAAGCCGCGGCGAGCGTGGATGAGAATAGTCGTTCTTGAGAGTGTGTGTCGGTGATTGCCTTTGACGCCCTCATAGCAGCCCACATCGTAACCGGCGCCACCGGTCTCGGCGCCATGTGGGTGCCCGTGCTGTCACGCAAAGGCAGCGCGGCGCATAAGCTTTGGGGGCGAGTCTTCGTTTTTGCGATGTTGGCAACTGGGGGCATTGCAGTCGGCATTAGCATCTGCTCGCTCATTGCCCCGCTTGAGACCCATCCCTGGTCCGATGATGCGACGCTCATTCGCGGCGTCTTCGGCTGGATGATGATGTACCTTGGCATCTTGACCGTGGCACTGACCTGGCACTCTTATGTGGCTGTGCGGCACAAAACGGATCGCGGGAAGTATGCGACGCCGTTTAGCTTCGGCGTGCAGGCGGCGATGGGCGCTGCGGCCATCTTCACGGCGCTTTACGGTTTCTCGATCGGAAATTACCTGATGGTCGGGGTCGCGGTGCCTGGTTTCGCAGCGGCGATCATCAACACAGTTTATCTCGCGGATCGCGCGCCGATCCGCCAGGAGTGGTTGGTTCAGCACTACCGATGCGGGATTGGCGCTGGTATTTCAGTCTACACCGCGTTCTTTGCATTCGGCGCGGTCAACGCGATGCCAGCGCTGGCATTTAACCCAGTCCTCTGGGCAACCCCAACGGTGCTTGGCGTTGGGTACATGATCCATCATCAGCTTCAAACGACCCGGCAGCGGGTCCGATGGGGACTTGGCCATGAGATGCGGTTCGGCCGCTACATCGTGCCCTATCTGACGGATAAGAAAACAACTGAAACTCGGGGCTTAGCAGACCGATCCGAGAAGGCTCACGTTCGTAATTAGAGCGAGAGGGAAAAGTGACCGCTGAGGCTTGAAAATAGCTTAGATGTCATGCTGATTTCGGCGATATGGCAAACGTCATGTGCCGATCGTTTGTAGCGCAAAGAATTTGCTTTGAGCTGAGATCGAGTGGAGCCCGGGGGCCGTTTCAGGCTACAGAGTGCTAAGTGTCATGCCGAGTTCATCTTGCGCTGGATAAGCTGTCGCAGCGTGGAACTTTTCATGATTTGAGCATGAAGCTTTGCTTAATCGCTGCCAGAGCGTGAAAATCGCCGCCAAAAGGGAGAAGAGAATGAAATCGTTTCTGAGAGCCGTTGCTGTCGCAGCCGCTGTCCTTATCGCGCCAAGCGTGGCCGCCGCTCAGGAAGGCGACGCTGCGAAGGGTGAGAAGATCTTCAAGCGCTGTGCGACCTGTCACATGGTCGGCGACAAGGCAAAAACCAAGGTCGGCCCGATCCTCAATAACGTGATTGGCCGCGCGGCCGGTTCTGAGGAAGACGCGCTGAAGCGCAAACGCTACGGCAAGTCAATGATCGCTGTCGGCGAAGCTGGTTTCAAATGGACCGGCGACGAGATTTACACCTACCTTGAGGATCCTCGCGGCTGGCTTCGCGCGAAGTACAAAGAGCTGAAGATCGATGGTCGCGCTGCGTCGAAGATGGCGTTCCGTCTTCGTAAGGAGCAGGACCGCCGCGACGTGATCGCCTACGTCGCCCAGTTCTCGAAGGAAGCAGCGCCAACCAACTGATTGCCGCTGTCAGCTGCTCGATGAAGCCTGGATTGCAACGACGCCGCCGGTTGTCGGGATGGCGGGCTGGAGTGGCGACTAACCTTTCGAAATGTCGAGACCGGTCAATTCGTTGGCCGGTCTTTTTGAATTGAGTACTCGCGAACGGCGCCAACTCTGAGTACGGGCCCTCGCGCCGCAAGCTGACCGCCCATCGGCAATAGAAAAGCCAAGACCGCGCGAGGAAGGCTGAAGTCGCGCCAAAAGTCAGAGGCGAGACTTGAGGTTGATACGCAGCAAGGGGCCAATGCGTAGACCGAAGTGAACGTCGCTGGCCGGCGCCTATCGATGTTCTTCAACGTGGCTTTCGATGAGCGCGCGGTTGAAGGCGGACACGGCATCCACGCGGTCGGCCCAGCCGATGACCCGGGTCTCGTCCACGCCCGACACGACCGCGATGCGCCGGGTATCGCGTCGGTCGAATTCCCTGAGCGCGCGTTCCAATGTGTCGCCTGGCATAAGCCAAGGTTCATCGACACCGTTCGGTGCAGGCGGTGGCGGTTCGTCGTCTGGGACCGGTGACATGAACTGCGCCACCGTCATGCGCTGCATGATCTCCTTATGAGGGCCATCCTGAAGCGAAAGGCCGCGCCGCGTGAGCTGCCAATGGAAGAAGCTCTGCCCGAGCGCTGCCATCGTGAGCCCGTTCGAGATCGAGACCGTCAACAAGAGCGCGATCGTCATCTCATAGCCGCCGGTGAGTTCGAACACGATCAGCGTTGTCGAAATCGGAGCTCCAAGAACAGCCGCCGCCACGCCTCCCATGCCTAAGAGAACATACAGACTTTGTGAGGATGCGAGCTCTGGAAACACGCCGGCTGCCATGGCGCCGAACGCGCCGCCGGTCATCGCGCCGAGATAAAGCGCTGGCGAGAAAATCCCGCCCCCGAAGCGCGAGGCGAGTGTGATCGCGGTCGCAACCGTCTTTGCGACGATGAGCACAAGGAGAAGTGTCAACGGTAAGTCGCGCTGTAGGGCTTGCTCGGTCGCGCCGTACCCAACGCCCAGGATCTCGGGCAGGAAGACAGCGATGGTCCCGATCATTAAGCCGCCGACGGCAGGGCGCGCCCAGAGCGGAATATCAAAGCGCCATGCGACCCGCTCCGTCGCCATGAGCGCGACTTCGAACAAGATAGCGACCAGCGCGCACGTGAGGCCGAGGAGCGCAAACGCCGGAAATTCAAGATACGAGGTGATGTCGTAAGCCGGGACCGTGAACGCAGGAAAATTGCCGAGATGTGTTCTGACGATGACCGCGGCAACCACGCTCGAGATGACGATGGGGACGAACGCGCGCATGGCGTAGTGGGCGAGGATGACTTCGTGCGCAAAGAGCACGCCGGCAATCGGGGCGTTGAAGGAGGCCGAAACGGCAGCGGCGACACCGCAGGCGAGGAGGATGCGCCGGGCAGAAGCATCGAACGAAAATCGGTCTTCGATGAATGAGGCAAGCGCTGCGCCGAGGTGGACGACCGGTCCCTCGCGTCCGGCTGATGCGCCAAAGCCGAGCGAAACAATCGAAATGACCGCGCTCCAGATCCCAGCTTTGGGATCAATTTTGCAGTCGTTGATCGCACGCGCTTCGATGACATCGGCAACGCCGTTGGCGCGCCGACCGGGCATGAACGTCACCAGCAGCCAGCCGACAATCAAACCGCCAAGCACAGGCGCCAGCAAGACGACGGGCCATGGCAAATCGTGCGCGCGGTCGAGAAACGCTTCGCTCGTCGTTCCAAGCCAGAGCCATTGGATCGCACCGAGTAGGCCCCGGAATATCAGCGATGCGTAAGCGACGCCAATGCCAATCCCGAGCGCCAAGACCCACAGCAGCAGGTTGCGCTCGCGGACAAATCGGCTGCTGTTGTTCTTCAGACGTTCGCCGACCTCCGAGACGACAAATCCAAGCTCGGCTCGTTCGATCAGGCTGCGCAGCCCGCGAATCTGTGGCTTCGATGCATCAGGTCTCGGAGGTTCGTCGTCCGTATCAAGCATTGCCCAGGGCCAAGATGGCCGTCACCGGCGTCACGTTCGAAGGTGTGTGAGCAACCGG
>JBCBWG010000077.1:0-12922 GCA_039817205.1 Pseudomonadota bacterium | reverse complement strand
GAGCGCTTCGAGGGCCGGCCCAACGATATCCATGACGCTTTGAAGATTGCCGACCGTTGCAAGACCCGTCGTGCAAACCCAGTAGAGAGACACTCCGTTCGATGGATCGATCTCAGCGGCCCGCCGATAGTGGCCGTGCGCTTTGACGATGTCGATCGGCCGCTGGAGATCGCCGAGGCGAACGAAGTCTGCGCCGGCTGCTTTGATTTTCATCTGGCCGGACGTGATGTCGGCTTCGCCCGACGCGGACCGCGCCTCGGCTCTTGCCGCGACTGCTTGCTCCAAAGTCGCCAGATCGAACGTGCCTGGGTTTAGGAGCGCGCTATCAAGTGTCGGGTCGCTCGCCAATTCGGCAAGGGCGGTCTCTGGTCCGCGCTCCGTGATGTCCTGTAATCGCGCCAGTGGCGCACTGGTCCGAGCTTGAGCCAGAAGCGCCTCGTAGAGCCGGTTTGTGAACGCTGACATGACGTCGGCTGCGAAGTCTGCCGGGCTTGGGACATCGCCTTCGTAGAAATTGATGTCGTGGATGTGGTCATTGGCGCCGCGGACCCGCGTGCGGAAGGCCAACTGCCGAGCGGCTGCCTCAGGCGCCATCTCCACATCATCAAGCGCGTCAAGCTGGGCTTGAGCGGTCTCGGGCAAGACGTACATTTAGCGATCCATCCGCCGCTCACTCGCCCAGTCGTATTCGAGCTCCGTGATCGACCGATCCGTCGGGGTCGCGCCGTCGGTCCCCGGCTCCCAGCCGCGATAGTGGCCGATAAGCCCGACGAACAGATCACAGCCCTCAACACGTGTGCGGCATAAGGCGACCGCGCCGTTTGGGTCGGCGCCAAATCGCTCCGAGCAAATCGCGTTGAACGCGGCGGCCTTATCGATGCTCCGGATCAGCGCCTTGCGATACTTATCGAGGTCTTTGCCGGTCGAAGAAATAAAAACGGTTTGCGGTTTCATGCGCGGTCTCAGCAATGAGGTGTCGCGACGTTAGGCCGAAGGCGGCGAAATGTCAGGATCTGCGGGGCAACAGAGCCTACGTCTTTGGACTGCAGCTTGACCGCACGGCGACCGCGAACCTATCAATCGCGGCCCAAACGAACGCTGGACCGCAACCATGCATCTCACCATTGGCAACAAGTGCTATTCCTCCTGGTCGCTCCGGCCCTGGCTCCTGATGCGCGCCCTCGACATCCCGTTCGACGAGACGGTTGTTCCGCTCGACACGCCGGAGTTTGCTGAGCACAAGGCAAAGGTGCGAAATGACCTCGGCGCGACGGGTGCGGTGCCGATGCTGCGTGACGGCGACGTGGTGATCTGGGAGACGATGGCGATCATTGAATATTTGGCTGATCGCTTTCCGGACAAAGACGTTTGGCCGTCGGAGAGAGCGGCACGCGCACATGCCCGATCAATCGCCAACGAGATGCACGCGGGGTTCGGTGCCATTCGGTCTGCGTGTCCCATGAACCTTGGCAAGACGTTCGCGACACGAGATCGCGGCGCCAGTGTTGCGGCAGATGTCGCGCGAATAAGCGATCTCTGGCGGGCGGCCCGGAACCGGTTCGGTGCCGGGCATGGTCCCTTTTTGTATGGCACGTTCACCGCGGCTGATGCGATGTATGCGCCCGTCGTCACGCGCCTGGACACCTACAGCTTTGACGTTGACACCGAGACGCGCAACTACATGGATGCAGTTCTGGCCCATGGCGCGTTCGTTGACTGGAAACAGGCAGCGCTTTTGGAAACCTGGATCGTGCCGGGTGACGAAGTGGACGAACCGGCGATTGAAAATTTACGCCCCCAACTTTGAATGACGACGCGAACAGAGAACGAGACGATGGCTGAACAAACCCAATCGCATTATCCGGCACCGCGCTTCGACGAAGAAAGCGTCAAGCGCACGCTGTCTGTTTTGGTCGATAACGAACCGGGTGTTTTGGCGCGGGTGATCGGGTTGTTCTCAGCACGCGGCTACAACATCGATAGTTTGACGGTGACCGAGACCGAGCACGAGAAACATCTCTCGCGCATTACGATTGTCACGACGGGCACGCCCGCGGTCATCGAACAGATCAAGCACCAGCTTGAGCGCATGGTGCCCGTTCACCGGGTCAACGACTTGACCGCTGGAGGTGTGTCGCTCGAGCGCGAACTTGCGCTGATCAAAGTCGTCGGCCAGGGCGAAAACCGCATCGAAGCGCTGCGGCTTGCTGAGATCTTTAAGGCGGATGTGATCGACGCCTCAATCAACCACTTCGTTTTTGAGATCACGGGCCGCCAGTCGAAGATTGAACAGTTCATCGGCATCATGGCGGATCTCGGTTTGACCGATGTTTCACGCACCGGCATCGCCGCGATCAGCCGGGGCCTCGAGCCACTTTAGAGCCGCCCTATTGCGCTTGCTCGTTGCCCGTCGCGGTGACCGGTTCAGCGCCATCGGCCGAACGTCCCGTCAGCGCGGCGGCCGCGAGGAAGGGGGCATCGAAGATGTCCGGAACAATCGTAAGCGCCTCCGAGGTCGCATAGGCGGTTGTCGGGATAAAGAGCGGCAGCAAGGTCCCGTCGTCGGCCACGCGCTTCGAGAGTTCTGCAAACTCTTCAATCCGGCGCTCCGCTGATGTCTCGGACTTGCGGCGCGCAATGAGCGAGCGCAGCTCTTCGGCTCCGGCCTCGGTGCGCCGATAGGTGGTCGGCGCCACGACATTTTCGATTACGTCGTCTCCGCTGAGGCTCGCATCCGTCCAGCGCGCAACGAATATCTGTGTGTCGCCGCGTCGGATTGCGTCGGCGTGATCGCGTGGACTTGAAAAGATCGTGGTGACGTCGATGCCAACGCTTTTGAGGTCTTTGGCAACCGACGCGCAGACGGCTTTAACGTTGGCAATGCCTGAGGCGGGGCAATGGAGTGTCGTCTTGAACCCATCTGCGAAGCCGGCCTCGCGCAACAACTTGGATGCCATTCGTTTTGACCGGGCTGCAACTCTATCCTGGCCACGGGGGTAGGCGTCGGATTGCGGCGTGACGAGCGTACCCGTTGCCAGCGCGCGGCCGCGAAGCGCGCGTTCGACAAGTTTTCGACGGTCAATCGCTGACACAATCGCTTGTCGGACCCCCGGCATACCAAGGGGCAGGGCATCGCCGGATTGATCGGACCTCTCGTCTTTCGGCGCCGCATTAATCCCAAGATAGACGACCGCTGCTGACGGCATGTCTGTCAGTGAGAAACTGGTGTCGCTCGCGTCATCGGCGCCAAGCGAGATCGGCACATCTTGTAAGAACGCGAGTTTTTCGGAACGGCGTTTGAAGGCTGAGACGCGCTGCTCCGGGTTGGCGATGGCGAGGTACTGAATGCTCTCAAATGGCAAGTCCGGGCGCTTGGTGCTGGCCCACCAACCGTCGGCGACATCGAGGACGGCACCATCGGAGAGATCATCCGAAACGCTGCGCAATTGAAACGGCCCCGTGCCGTTTGCTTTCCCAAAGGCCTTCCGGCGGTCGCCTGGAAGCCAGCGATCGTCAAGGCCTTCGGTCCGGCTCCACGCACTGTTCATGATGCCGATTTGCGAGAGCCGCAACGGGAGCCTGCGATCAGGTTGGCTCGTTGTGATTTCAACGACGTACTGGCCGCGCGCCGCCACTGTTTCGATGGACCGCAGGAGTGAGGCAAATGCACCGCCAACCGCGCGAGCGCGATTGAGCGAAAACGCAACATCGGCTGCCATCAACGGTGACCCGTCGTGGAATGTGGTCCCAACCCGCAATTGAAAGCGCCAGGTCAGACCGTCGCCGTCGCGCCGCCAGCTGCGGGCGAGGCCAGGGCTCAGCTTTGCGCGCGTATCGCGCTGGACGAGTGGCTCGTAAATCTGGCGCAGAAAAGCAAGCGTTGTCGGGTCGCGCGTTGCATGCGGATCAAGAGTGGTCGGAGCTGCTTCACGGATCCAAGTCAGCATGTTGGCTTGAGCGGGCGTCGTAAGTGATGGCGGCAAGAGGATCGCCAGCAGCAGCGCAACCGCAAGAACATGGCAGAGCCGTTTCATGCGATCCGTCCCAGTCTTACGCATCCCAGTCTCACGCAGCCGGGTCTCACGCAGCCGGCACAGGCTCGCGTCCAGCATGGCAGTCTCTCCAGCGTGATCGGTCTCGGATGCGTGTCGGCGCCGCTGATCCGACGTCGCAAGTCGCGCGCTGGTTGCGCGGCCGTGAGCGTTCAATGGTCGAGCCCTTCAATCGCATAGACACGGGCCGGTGAGCCGTCGGCATCAGGCACCTTGAGCGGGGCGGCCGACAGGAACACGCGGTCCGCGCTCAGCTGGTCTGTATTGGTCAGGTATTCGACCATTTGGACCCCGGCGCGCAAGAGAACATCATGGGTGACGTGTTCGGCCATCGGGCGGATCTCGCCGTCAAGCAAGAGCCGAATAACGTAGTCTTGCGGAAAATCGTAGGCCACAAGACCGACGCCTGCGTCGCGCAACCACACGGCTGCATCCCGTGTGAGGTAAGGTGCTGTCCGCCAAAACGCCTCCGTTTCATATGACGCCTTCGCACACCAGTTCGTCGCCAGGATGAGTTTTTCGTTCGGCGCAACCGACCCAATACGATCTCGCACGCGATCCACATCTATTGGTTCATTGGCGGCCACATCGGTCAAATTGATCACGCGCGCGAAGCCGACGACGGCGTCGAGCGGCGTTGCTTCGATCGTTGGTTGGCCGGCAAAGAAGTGGCGTTGGGCATCCACGTGAGTGAAGCCGTGACAGGGCAGTTTCAGTGTCGTGGTCTGAAACAGATCTCCGGTGTCGATGTTGCCCGATACGGTCTGCTCGACGCGCCACCGCACATGGCCCGGCGCAATCGGCAAGCTCAGGTCAATGATGCGCATGGCGGTTCAGCTCCCGCATTTTGTTTCGCGATGTCGAGGCGGTTCGGCGACCCCTGCGATCGTTCGCGTGTCGATGCGATACACCCGAGCGGCCGTCTCCCAAAAGAGCGCCTTGCGTTCGTTGTTCGAGAGGTGGACTGTCGCACGAGCGTATCCGCTGATAATCGTCTCGAATGTGCCGCACAAACGGTCGACCGGGAAGTTCGAGGCCACCATGCACCGCTCTGCGCCAAAACGGTCAATGACGTGATCAATCAGCGGTCGGTGGTCTGCCAAATCCCAAGGGCGACCCGGCAAACCCATGCCTGAGATTTTGATGACAACGTTTGGCGCGGTTGCAGCCAAATCAATGGCAGCTCGCCAACCGGACATGGCTTCGGGTGCCCGTGTCCCCGGCATGAACATGTGGTTGAGGACAATCGGCGTTTCGGGATGCGCCGAGATCAGATCGAGCAAATCCCGGACGTGCCACCACGGGGCCTGCAACTCGAAATGAAAGCCGTGGTGGCGAAGCCTGGCGTAGCCGCGCCGCCAGTCCCGGCAGTTTAGACTGCCACGTGCGCTCTTGGTCGGTGATCCGGCGAGGTCATCCGGCGTCGGCACTGTTACCGGCTTGTGGCGGATGCCGCGCACAAACGGAAACGCTGCGTGAGCGGCTAAGACATCGCCAACGTCGGGGGCATGGAGAACGGCACGCGCAACGTGGGCGAAATAGTCGGGCCGGTCCGCAAAGACATTGGCAATCCATCGGCTTTCGGCGACTGGATCCCCTTCATTCCATTCGCCCTCCATCGTCACATGTCCGACGACGGGGATCGATCCGGCATCAGCCCCATACTCGGCTGGCAAATAGCGGCCCTTGATGGCGGAATAATCGCCATAGCGAAACGGGATTGCTACATCAGGGGCGAGCCACGGGTGGCTGTCGCCTTTGGGGTCCCAGATGTGATGATGGCAGTCGATGAACGGTGGGATCATCACAGTCATGACGGTTGATCTCCGGTCGCTTGGACCCCGTGTTCTGGCATCTTTCGACCGGAATATGAAACGAGCCAGCAGGACCAGCTGCTCTTGCCAAGCGATCAGCGCACGTGCACACCGCCTGCGACGCAGACGATGTTGAGGGACCCAGCCAATGCCGCATGTTTCCATGGCGCACGGACGTCTCGCGTACACCTGGAACGGCGTTGCTGACGGCGGCCCGGCATTTGTCCTCATCCACGGGGCTGGCGGTCAGGCGCGAGACTGGCCGCAGGAGTGGCGGTTCGCGATGAACGGGGCACAAACACTCGGTGTTCGCGCACTTCCTGAAGCGTTCGCAATGAGAGATCGGCCGGTTTACGCGCTGGATTTGCCAGGGCACGGGCAGTCCGATCCAATCGAGACAGTGACGCTGGCCGCCTACGCGACAGTGATCGCCCAGTGGATCGAAGCGGTCGAACTTACGGCGCCCATTGTGATTGGCCATTCCATGGGGGGTGGCATTGCGCTCACGCTCGCGCTTGATCACCCAGACAGCATTGGCGGTGTTGGGATTATCGGGTCGGCTGCACAGATGCCAGTGACGGATCAGATCCTTGATGGGCTCCAATCGGATTTCGACGCGACGGTCGACATGATCGTGAAATTCTCATGGCCGCGCGAAGCCGTGGCGGTTTACCGGGAAACGGGTCGTCGCCACATGAAGGCCTGCGGTCCGGCAGCCGTTCATGCCGATTTCGTTGCCTGCGCAAATTATAGCGTGAAGGACCGCCTTGCGGACATCACCCACCCAGCGCTCGTAATTGCCGGCGAAAAAGACAAGATGGTGCCGATGAAAGCCGCTGAGCGGCTCGTCGAGGGCTTGCCGGATGCCACACTTTCCGTGGTTCCCAACGCCGGTCACTTCCTACACTTCGATGCGCCGGGCAGGGTCGGTCGCACTCTTGCAGCCTGGGCCAACACACGTTTTCCACGGACGTGAGGCCGAACGCGGCCCGATCCGTCCGCATCGGCCCACTGTCGGTTTTGCGGTCCGCCGCAATCTCCGCTACCTGACGCATATGGGACGGAAGCGGCAAGTTGGGCTTGGCGACGGATCGGCTGGCGATGGAGACAAGCGCCCGGCCGGCGTGACGCCGTCGATGCAGCAATACCTGCAAATCAAAACCGCCAATCCGGACAGCCTGCTCTGGTATCGCATGGGCGATTTCTACGAGCTGTTTTTTGACGACGCAGTGGTCGCTGCCGAGGCCCTTCAGATTACACTGACGAAGCGCGGCAAACATCTCGGCGAAGACATACCCATGTGCGGCGTGCCCGTCGTGCGCGCGGATGAATATCTCCAGCGGCTTATTCGGTTTGGCTACCGCGTCGCCGTTTGCGAGCAGCTCGAAGACCCGGCGGAGGCGCGTAAGCGTGGGTCGAAGGCGATCGTGCGCCGTGATGTGGTTCGGCTCGTAACGCCTGGGACGCTGACCGAGGACGCGCTTCTCGATGCCAAATCGCGTAACTTTCTCGCAGCTGTGATGGTTGCGGTGGATGGGGCCGGTGATGTTGCCGGCGATGTGGCCAGTCTGGGCAAAGGTTCGGGCAAAGGTCTGGGCAAAGGTTCCAGTCACGGAACTGTTGCCATCGCAGCGTTTGAGCTTTCGACCGGCGAACTTGAAATTGGGACCGTTGCCCTTTCTGACGTGCCGGGAGAGCTTGCGCGTTTGTTGCCACGCGAAGTGCTGAGAGCCGACACGCGCGACTTGCCGTCGGATGTCACCGATGCACTTTCGTGGATTGATGCGGCGGTCACGCCTGTGCCCGCTCCGTCGTTTGATAGTCTTGCCGGGCAAGAGGACCTGACAAGCGGCCTCGGCGTGCGCGATCTTGCAGCATTTGGGTCGTTCTCTCGCGCGGAACTCGCGACGGTCGGTGCGCTACTGCGCTATGTGGACCTGACGCAGGTTGGCAAGCGCGCCGTGATTTGCCCGCCGAAGCGTTTGGGTGCTGGCGCCAATCTCGTTATCGATGCAGCAACCCGTGGGAGCCTTGAGCTGGTGCGGACCGCATCAGGTGATCGCAAGGGAAGTTTGTTGGCTGCCATGGACCGCACGGTCACCGGAGCCGGCGCGCGCGAGCTTGCGTCGCGGATCGCGGCACCGCTTGTCGATCCGACAAAGATCGCAGCGCGCCATGATGCGCTCGCACATTTCGTCGGCCAGGACATTTTGCGAGGCGACATCCGCGACGTGCTCAAGACGTGTCCAGATCTTGCACGCGCGATGTCTCGCCTGAGTTTGCAGCGGGGTGGGCCGCGCGATCTCGGCGCGGTGCGACAGGGCCTTCGCGCCGCTCAAACCATTTTCCGCATTCTATCGGGGACAGCGGCTGCGGCGCTGCCGGATCAGATTGCGCGGATCCTCAATCTGTTGTCAGCAGTTGACCCGGCTCTCCTGACGACGCTTGAGAGCGCCTTGGCCGACGAGCTGCCGCATCTGAAACGCGAGGGCAATTTTGTTGCCGCCGGTTACGCGGAAGAGTTGGACGCGGCGCGTTCGCTCCGGGACGACAGCCGCGCCGTCATCGCAAGCCTGGAAGCCAAATACACAGACCTCAGCGGCATCAAAGCGCTCAAGGTTCGTCATAACAACATCATGGGCTACTTCGTTGAGGCGACCGCTGCGACCGCCAAGCCACTCACGGAGCCGCCTCTTGCTGGCACATTCCGTCATCGCCAGACGCTTGCCAACGCCATGCGGTTTACGACCGACGAGCTTGTTGATTTGGAAGGTCGGATTGCGTCCGCTGCCGAACGGGTTCAGATCATCGAGAACGAAATCTTTGCCGCTCTCTCCGATCATATTCGCAACTGCGAGGCGGACCTCGTGGCGCTGACAGCAGCGCTTGCTGAACTCGACTGCGTGACGGCTCTCGGCGAATTGGCGGCCGAGCAAGGTTATGTGCGCCCGACCATGCATACCGATCGCAGTCTTGCAATCCTGGGTGGGCGGCATCCGGTCGTTGAGCAGGCGCTACAGCGTCAGCATGCGGGCCCCTTCATCGTCAACGAGTGCATCCTTGGCGAAACCGAGAACGCCGACCGTCCGCCCGGTTTTGAAGATACTGGGACCGGGATCATCTGGCTGGTGACCGGCCCGAACATGGCGGGTAAATCCACGTTTCTGCGCCAGAACGCATTGATCGTTGTCATGGCGCAGATGGGATCGTTCGTGCCCGCAGACCAAGCGCGCATTGGGATCGTCGATCGGTTGTTTTCCCGCGTCGGCGCGTCCGATGACTTGGCGCGCGGGCGGTCCACATTCATGGTCGAGATGGTCGAAACAGCCGCGATCCTAAACCAGGCCACGCCACAGTCGCTGGTTGTTTTGGACGAGATCGGGCGCGGGACAGCCACGTTCGACGGGCTCTCGATTGCCTGGGCAGCGGTTGAGCATTTGCACGACGAAATCGGATGCCGGGCGCTCTTTGCGACGCATTACCATGAGATGACCGCGCTCAGCGATCGGTTGGCGGGTGTCGCGAACGTGACGATGGATGTCAAAGAGTTTCAGGATGACATTGTCTTCCTGCATCGGGTGCGGCCGGGCGCGGCTGATCGTTCGTATGGTATTCAGGTCGCACGTTTGGCGGGCTTGCCAACGCCTGTTGTCCAACGTGCACGCGAAGTGCTCGAGCGGCTTGAGGCGTCTGACAAAACAACGAAGGACGCGTCACCACTCGATGATCTTCCGTTGTTTTCGGCAGCGCGACCGAAAAGCGTGACGCCGAACGGCGGCGCCGACCGCGAGACCGACACAGCGTTGAGCCAAGCCGTCGACGATATTCATCCGGACGAGCTGACGCCCCGTGCAGCCCTTGATGTGGTCTACAAGTTAAAGGCGCTTCGCCGGGATCAAGCGACGTAAACCGAGACGATCGACGCGCACCAGGATCTTTCTATGAGTCTAGCAGACGTTGAACAGGCAGGCGGCGGCGCTATGGGAATGATCGATCCGGTTTCGCTGCGGCGTGACCTGACAGGTTTCTTCCGCGCGCACGGCGATGCAACGGCTGCGCGGTGTGACGTGCTGGCCCGGATCAAAGAACTGAACGCGCAAGCCCGGTCTGCGGCAGAAGAGAAACTTTTGCATGATGGCGATGGCCGCGCTTGCGCATCATTTCTGTCGGCGACGATGGATGAGATCGTCTCGGCGTTGTTTGATTTTGCTGCGACCCATGCCTATCCGCGAGGCGCATCACAAACGTCAGAGGAACTCGCGATTGTCGCGACCGGTGGCTATGGCCGCGGCCTGCTCGCGCCGGGGTCCGATGTCGATCTCCTGTTTTTGCTGCCCTACAAACAAACGGCTTGGTCAGAGAGCGTTGTCGAATTCCTGCTCTACCTTCTCTGGGACGCCGGTTTCAAAGTCGGGCATGCGACGCGCAACATTGATCAATGCATGAAATTTGCGACGTCCGACGACACGATCCGATCTGCTTTGCTCGATGCGCGTTTCATTCACGGCAACCGCGACCTTTTCGAGAGCTTTCAAGAGCGGTTTTGGTCCGACACAACACGGGCGGGTGCGCGCGCATTCGTTGAGGCGAAAATGCGCGAACGCGACCTGCGCCACGAGCGTTCGGGGCAGAGCCGCTTCCTCGTCGAACCCAACATAAAAGACGGCAAAGGTGGTCTCCGCGATCTCCATACCTTGCACTGGCTGTCCCTGCATCTCAAAGGCATCGCGCCGGACGAGGGGAAGGGTGAGAAGGAGGTGCTGTCGGTTGCTGAACGCGCGCTCTACAATCGGTGTGAGGGCTTTCTCTGGACAGTGCGGTGCCACCTGCACTTTCTCTCAGGCCGCGCCGAAGAGCGTCTGACCTTCGATGTACAGTCTGAAATGGCGCGTCGCCTCAAGTACCGCGATGCACGGGGATTACGTGCTGTTGAGCGGTTCATGAAGCACTACTTCATCACCGCGAAACGCGTCGGCGATCTCACGCGCAACGTGTCGGCAGCGCTTGAGTTTGAACAGCTGAAAGACGCACCCAGATTGGCGACCTATTTCAATCCAGCAAGTTGGGTTGTTCGGCGCCAAGTCCGCCGCGTTACGGATTTCGTCATCGAAAACGACCGGGTCGACATCATTGATCCCAAGGTCTTCGAGCGCGACCCGCTCAACGTGTTCCGCATCTTGAGGGTCGCGGTGGAGACAGGGTCGCTGCTGCACCCGAACGCATACCGTCGGATGCGACGGGCTGCGCGCAGCATTGATGACGGGTTTCGCGAAAACCCGGACGCAGCCGATCTCTTTCTCTTTCTGTTGGCTGGATCGACCATTCCGGAAGATGCGCTTCGGCGCATGCACGGCGCTGACATCCTCGGGCAGTACATGCCTGAGTTCGGTCAGGTCACCGCGATGATGCAATTCAATATGTACCACCACTACACGGTGGACGAACATTTGCTGCGAACGGTTGGTGAGTTACGCGCGATTGAAGACGGCGTGACGTCGGAAGAGCTGCCGCTTGCAACGGAGGTCATCAACGACATCGAGAACCGGCGCGTGCTCTATCTCGCAGCGCTCGTGCACGACATTGGAAAAGGGCGACCGGAAGATCACTCGGTGCTCGGCGCCCAGATGGCGCGAACAATCGGGCGGCGGCTTGGCTTTTCGAAAGTCGAGAGAGATACGCTTGTTTGGCTCGTGCGCGAGCATCTGACGATGAGCCTCACCGCTCAGAACCGCGACCTGTCAGATCCGCGAACCATCCAGGACTTCGTCGCGACCGTCGGCTCGATCGAGCGGCTCAACTGTTTGCTGTTACTCACCGTTGCCGACATCCGCGCAGTCGGTCCGGGGACCTGGAATGGATGGAAAGGTTCGCTCCTACGCCAGCTTTATTACGAAGCGGCGAACAAGCTCCGCGATGATGCGTCTGACGTGACCGTCCCCGTGCCCCAGCAGATCAAAACGGCACAAGATGAGTTACGAACGGGGCTCGTCGAATGGGATGCTGGCGACGTCGATGACGTGATCGCACGGCATTACGACGACTACTGGCTCCGGACGGATCTTCCGACGCAGGTGGCCCATGCGCGGCTGCTCCAAGCCTTACGCGGTTCGGACGATAAGTTCGTCACGCAGGTCTCAAGCGATGCCTTCACGCAGATCACAGACTTCATTGTTGTGGCACCGAACCACCCGCGTCTGCTCTCGGTCTTTGCCGGTTGCTGTGCGGCGGCAGGCGCAAACATTATCGGTGCGCAAATCAACACGACCCGAGACGGGCTTGTGATTGATGACTTCGCCCTGGAGCGCGAGTTCGATGAGGACGTGGATGAGGAGCGTCGCTCCAGCCGCATCATCAAGACGATCGATCACGTGTTGACCGGGCGCGTTCGATTGATCGATGCATTGCGTTCCGGGGAACAGAAAATCTCAAGTCGCGCGCGCGCGTTTTCTGTCGAACCGACAGCTGTTGTCGACAACACGGTTTCGGACCAATTCACGGTCATTGATGTGTCCGGCCGAGATCGGCGTGGCCTTCTCTACGATCTGACGTCTGCGATTTCAGATCTCAGCCTCGACATCATATCGGCCCGCATCACAACCTTTGGCGAGCGGGCGGTCGACTCGTTCTATGTGACGGACCTCACCGGCAAGAAAGTCATCGCGCCCTCTCGCAAGGAAGCCATTACGGGCGCCCTTCTCGAGGTTCTGGAAGACACGCGGTGACGCGTGTCGACACTCAGATTCTGGATATGAGAAGCGCAGCCCCGTCGAACGCACCATTGTTTGCCTACCAACCGGGGTTCGACCACCAACCGGTGTTCGCTCGCCAACCACCGGCGCGGCTGTAAGTCCGACCCCGACCAGCGCCGTCGTCAGACCTACCGTGTCAGGACGACGAAATCGGTGCCCTTGCCCGTCTCGTGGCTCTTGCCGCGATCGGAGACGATGACAGACGAACCGACTTTGAGCCGCGCACGAAGCCGCTGGACGACATCATCACTCACGATCAATCTGTCGAGCGCGGCCGTCGCGGTGAGGCGAGGTGCGGGCGCGACGG
>JBCBWG010000076.1:0-13095 GCA_039817205.1 Pseudomonadota bacterium | reverse complement strand
AGGTCGGGATGACCTCGCGGCCGCAGCTGTTTCGCGGCAACTGGATATGGAAGCGCAGATCCCGGTCCTTGAGGGCGCGCTCAAAGACATCGCTCAAAAGCAGACCGAACTCGAAGGCTTCGTGACGGCGTTGCTTGCGCGTAAGCGCGAGATGGAGGCGGACCTCGCGAGCTTCGTTGAGACCCGTAACCAGTGTCACACCGAGGCCAAGTCTGGACCCGGTCCTGCACCGAACACCGGACCCGATGCGGCGGGCGCTGCAAACACCAAGGCGGACCGTGCTGGACGGGCGTTTCATCGCGTTCTTGAGGCGAAGTCCGGCGTTGGGTCGACGCCGCCAGCCGATCAGCTGACGAGTCAAAAGCTTCATGAGCTCGATCGGCTCGCGCGGGATCATCGGATCGAAGAACGTCTTGCAGCCCTTAAGGCAAAAGCAGATCTGGCTTGATCATGGACGCACTTTTTCTCTCCTCAAATCTGCCGTTCACGGTCGCTCTCGGCGTGATGCTGGCGATCGCGATGGCAGAGGCGATGGGCGCCGTATTCGGCCTTTCGCCATCGGGTCTGATCGATCAGATGCTGCCCGACATTGAGGCCGACGGGGATGTCGGCGTGGAGACCGACCTATCGACCGACGCCAGTGCTGGCGACGCAAGCGCTGGCGACGGTGCCGTGTCGAAGGTGCTCGCCTGGCTCTGCGTTGGACGCGTCCCGGCCCTTGTCCTGTTGGTCGCATTCCTGACGATGTTTGGTCTGTCCGGTCTCATCATCCAATCCGGTTCAAGTGCGCTGGTCGGCACAACGCTACCGGCGTGGCTCGCCTCGATCGGTGCCATCGTCGTCGGGCTTCACCCGACCCGCTGGTTCGCACTCAGCCTCGCCCGGATCATGCCGAGGGAAGAAAGTGAGGCTGTATCCTCAAGCTCTTTCGTCGGCCGCGTTGCAACGATGACGCGTGGTGTCGCCAGGGTCGGCCTACCAGCTGAGGCCAAACTCCGCGATGAGCATGGGCATATGCACTACGTTTTGGTTGAACCGGACAACTCAAGCGACGCGTTCGAGCGCGGCACCGATGTTTTGTTGATCAGTCAGTCAAGCCCCATTCGCTTTAACGCAATTCTCAAGCCGATTGAACTCGCTGGTTAAGTCGACCGAACCGGTAGAATGAAAAAACAGCGCCTTTTATTGGGGAAATACCATGCTTCCTGAAATTCCAAATGCCGGTGGCGTGAACATCACGGAGATCGCAGTTATCGTCGGCATGGTTTTCGTGGCGCTCGTGACAATCGGCCTGATCTTCGCCCGTCTTTATAAGCGCTCTTCGAAAGAGGTGTCTTTCGTGCGGACGGGGTTCGGCGGCCAGCAAGTCGTCGTCAACGGTGGCGCGCTCGTATTGCCGGTTCTGCACGAGGTCATCCCGGTCAACATGAATACGCTGCGCCTGGAAGTGCGCCGCGCCAACGAACAGGCGCTGATTACGAAAGACCGCATGCGCGTCGATGTGCAGGCCGAATTTTACGTGCGCGTGCAGCCGACGATCGAATCCATTGCAAACGCCGCCCAGACGCTCGGGCGACGGACGATGGAGCCTGTTGCACTGAAAGAGCTGATCGAGGGCAAGTTCGTCGACTCGCTCCGCGCCGTTGCCGCCGAGATGGCGATGGAAGAGCTACACGAGCAACGCGTGTCGTTTGTTCAGAAGGTCCAGGCCGCCGTCTCGGAGGACATCCTGAAAAACGGGCTTGAACTTGAGTCAGTGTCGCTCACCGGCCTCGACCAGACCAATCGAGAGTACTTCAATCCAAACAACGCCTTTGATGCGGAAGGTCTGACGAAGCTCACGCAGGAAATCGAAGAGCGTCGCAAAAAGCGCAACGACATCGAGCAGGAAACCGAAGTTCTGATCAAACGCAAGAATCTGGATGCCGAACAACAGCGCCTACTGATCTCGCGCGACCAGGAGTACGCGCGCCTCGAACAGGAGCGCGAGATCGAAATGCGCAAGGCCGATCAAACTGCGCAGATCGCCCGCGAGCAAGCGCTGCGCGAGTACGAGGCGGAACAGGCCAGGATCGAGTCCGGGCGCCAGAAGCGTCAGGCGAGCATTGAAGCCGAGCAGCTCGTTGCGGAGCGCCAGATCACGAAAGACCGCACCGTTCGCGAGCAGGAGATCGTCAAGGACCAAGCCGTCGAAGCCGCGGCCGTTGAGAAGTCGAAGATGATCGCGCTTGCCGAACAGGATCGCGATATCGCGGTTGCCGAGAAGTCTCGTGCGAAGTCAGAAGCCGACGCTCAGGCCGATGAGGCACGCGCGATTGCAGCCAAAGCTCACGAAGCGGTTGTGACCGCGCGCGAGACGGAGGTCGCCGAACGCGAGAAGCAGATCCAGCTGATCGAAGCAGCGAGGGCCGCCGAACAGGGCGCGATCGCAATTAAAGTCGCGGCCGAAACCGAAAAGCTCGCGGCGATCGATACCGCCGAAGCGATCCGGATCGCAGCCGATGCCGACGCCGAAAAAGCGCGCATCAGTGCCCGAGCCTCGGCCGATGCCGAACTCGCTCATGCGGAGGCAGCAAAGGTCACCTATGAAGTTGAGGCGGCGGGTAAGCGAGGCGTCAACGAAGCAGCCAACGTCTTGTCGCCAGAGCAGATCGCGCTGCGCATCAAACTTGAGCTGATCAAAGCGCTGCCTGAGATTATTGCTCAGTCGGTCAAGCCGATGGAAGCGATCGACGGCATCAAGATTGTCCAGGTCGATGGCATCGGCGGTGGCAAAGGCGCGGGCCTAGCGGCTGGCTCGGGCGATGGGGCTGCGATCGCGAACGGTGGCTCCGGAGGCGGAAACCTCGCTGACCAGGCCGTCGCCGCAGCACTCAAGTATCGGACGCAAGCGCCGATGCTCGACAGCATCCTTGGCGAGATCGGCCTCGACGGTGCCAGCCTCGAAGGCCTGACCAAGGCGGTCAAAGACGACATGCCTTGCGCGTCGCCGAAGGCCGCCCAAAAGGCCAAGAGCAACGGGTCAGAACCGGCAACCGCTTAACAAGACCCACGCAACAACACTGGCTCAATAAACACTGGCTCAATAAACACTGGCCGAACCAACATTGGCCCAACGGCAACAAGCAGCCGTTGGGCCTCTTCTTCGCGCTCCGTTGGCCAACTGCGCGTCCAATCAGCAGCAGTCCCAGTTGTAGGTGGTGCGGGAGAAATCGCGTGATGCGAGGGCTGGCTCGGGGATCAGGAACTGGCCGGCGCCAGCATCGCCCCACATCAGCGCGTCCATACTATCGACGGTCACAAGCGCAACGTCGCCAATCTCCGGGTTGTACGCCCGCGGATCGGTTTGCGTGAACGTTGGGTAGCCACCGAGACGGATCGCGGAAACCCCGATCGTCAATTGATCGTAAGCATCCAGCAGATCGAGGTCCGAGGCGATTTCCGGAAACATCTTCTCGAAGCGATAGTCGCTTGGGTCCATCACCATGGTCGCTCGCGAAAAAGCGAGCGGCACTGCATCACTCGGGTTGAAAAGCGGCGATGTGCGGGGTGCATTGAAATCGATCGTCGGTATGCGCTTCTCGACCGGGCCGGTCGTATCTTCGTGGTAGACGCAGGCAAACCCATTCGGCGTCGGCATCTGGCCGGGTTTGGGCATATCGAAGTTGGCCCCATACGTGTCGTCGGTTCCAATGAAAATCTGAAGCAAACCGCGATCGGGAAAGCCTTCGAGGATCGGCGCGTCGTCGAAATTGACCTGGACGAGCAAGGCCAGCGGATCCCCCTTTAAGTCGGCTGGATAGGCCCGTCCCGCTGGCCACCACGCGCGCCCGCCAAGCTGCGATATTGCCGGGCTGTCGCTCAAACCCTCAAGCGGTTCGGCCGCCAGAATTGGCCGACGCGTGGCCTCGATCGCCTTGTGGTAAGGCAAGAGCGCGACCGGAAACCCTGGGACGGCTGCCGCGGCATCCGGATCCGTCAGAACCTCGGCCAAATCGATTGGTGATGGTTTGCCGTCGTCCTTGCCGCCGAACAGCCACTTCAAAACATCCACGCCACTCTCCTTGCCCGCTCAATCTCATCAGTTTTTCCGGGCAGTAGAGCGATGCGACGTCTCCCAAGCCGGATGTCATGTTCGTTTATCGTCGGCCGGAAAACGCAACCGGCTCGTCTTTCACCGTCTCCATCGCAACAAATGTCGATGTATGCGAGACGAACGGCAGCGCCGAGATCGTCTCCGCGAGAACGCGCCGATATTCCGCGATGTCTTCGGTGCGAACTTTCAGCAGAAAATCGAACGCGCCAGCGATCATATGGCATTGCTCGATCTCTGGCACGGCGCGGACCGCAACCGAAAACGCATCCAACGCGGCGGCCTTTGTGTCGGTCAGGCTCACCTGAACAAAAGCGATGTGATCGCGGCCAAGCTTCGCTGCATCCACGTACGCTGCGTAGCCGCGAATGATGCCCACCTGCTCCATGCGCCGGACACGCGCGGCACACGGCGTCTTTGATAGCCCGACCTGCACCGAAAGGTCTGTGATCGTCATACGCCCATCGCGCATCAGTGCGTCGATGATACGTTGATCGATTTCGTCAATTTCACTGCGAGATCCTCTCATTTGCACTCTTTAGTCAGAAACAGGCGCAAAATATAGCGAAATAGACCACCTTATTGGTATTTTTCAGTGAGATCGCAGCGCAGGAGTCGACGATATTATTCAGCAATTGCAATGCTGCGAGGGCTTCGCCATGAGCTTCGTCACCGTTTCAGAACCCATTCGGTCCGCCATACGAGCGCATTGCTATGCACCGGAGGCACCGCTGGTCGCCGGGCTGGTGGCGCAAGCCGATCTCGGCGACGGCGCGCGAGCCCAAGTCTCGAAGGTCGCAGCCGACCTCGTGCGTCATGTCCGGGTGGCAAACCGACCGAGCATGATGGAGAGTTTCCTGTCGGAGTACGGCCTCTCGACCGATGAGGGGATCGGCCTCATGTGTCTTGCCGAAGCTCTGTTGCGCGTTCCGGACGCGCACACAATCGATGAGCTGATCAGCGACAAAATAGAGCCGGGCAATTGGGAAGCCCACCTCGGCAAATCGTCATCCTCACTGGTCAATGCCGCGACCTGGGCCCTGCTTCTGACGGGCCGCGTACTCGATGAGCATGCCGCAAGTGCGTTCACGCCGATCGGTGCGCTTCGCGGACTTGTCCGCCGCGTTGGCGAACCCGTCGTCCGCGTCGCCGTCGGCCAGGCGATGCGCATCCTTGGTGAGCAATTTGTGCTCGGGGAGACGATCGAAGAGGGCGTCAAGAATGCGCGCGCTTACGAGGCGCAGGGCTACACGTATTCCTACGACATGCTCGGTGAGGCGGCCCGAACGGCCGAAGATGCCGAGCGGTACTTTCAAGCCTACACGCATGCGATCGCGACGGCTGGCGCCGCAGCCACGGGCGACATTGCGACGAGCCCCGGTGTCTCGATCAAGCTGTCCGCGCTGCATCCACGTTACGAATGGAGCCAGCGCCGCCGCGTGTTTGACGAATTGGTGCCACGTGTCCGTGAGCTTGCAGAACAAGCCGCACGTCTCGGCATCGGGCTCAACATCGATGCTGAAGAAGCCAATCGCCTCGAACTTTCGCTTGGTGTGATCGAGCGGGTGTTAAGCACGCCAACGCTCGCGGTGTGGGATGGCTTTGGCATTGTGGTGCAGGCCTATGGTCGTCGGGCCCCGTTCGTCATCGACTGGATCGCAGCGCTTGCCGATCACCTGGACCGCCGCGTGATGGTGCGATTGGTCAAGGGCGCCTACTGGGACACGGAGATCAAACAAGCGCAGGTGCTTGGCCTGCCAGACTTTCCGGTGTTCACGCGCAAGGCGCATACCGACGTCTGCTATCTGGCCTGCGCTCGAAAAATGATCGCGCGATCGGACCGGATTTACGCGCAATTCGCAACGCACAATGCACACACGACGGCTGCGATCCTTGCGATGCAACCGACGGCGACGCGGTACGAGTTTCAGCGTTTGCACGGAATGGGTGAGGCTCTACACGAGGCGTTGCGCGTCAAGAACCAAACGCGGTGCCGGATTTATGCACCGGTCGGCGCGCACGAAGACCTGCTCGCCTATCTCGTCCGACGCCTGCTCGAGAACGGCGCGAACAGCTCGTTTGTCAATCAGATTGTCGATGATGACGTGACGCCCGAAGAGATCGCGCGCGATCCGATCGACGAGATCCGTGATGCCGACGGCCCAAGCCCACACCCAGGCATTCGGAAGCCACCGCACTTGTTTGGCCCGGACCGGAACAACGCCATTGGGTTCGACATCAACGAGCCGGCATCGGTTTATCAGCTCATCGATCAGCGCCGGATATTCGAGCAAGCGACGTGGCACGCGAGCCCGACGATCACCGAACATGCCGCGCCTGCTAGACCCGCCGAAACCGTGCAAAACCCGGCGGTCCCAAGCGATACCGTTGGCGCGGTCACAGTTGCCACAGCTGCTGACATTGATGGTGCGATTGCCAACGCGCTGGCAGCCTTCAACACGACCGAGACCATGGCCGATCGCGTGGCGCGGCGGGCGGACGCGCTCAGGCGTGCAGCCGACGCGTACGAAGCAGCCACCGCCGAATTTGCCGCCATCACCGCACGTGAAGCTGGCAAATCTCTGCTCGATGCCATCGCGGAAGTGCGGGAGGCCGTCGACTTCCTCCGCTATTATGCCAACGAGGCGGAACGTCTTGTCGCGACGGACACCCGCCGCGCACGCGGTGTCATCGCCTGCATTTCGCCGTGGAACTTTCCGTTAGCGATTTTCACTGGACAGATTTCGGCAGCACTTGCCGCTGGAAACTCGGTCATCGCAAAGCCCGCCGAGCAAACGCCCTTGATCGCCGCGAAAGCCACCGCCCTTCTTCATGAGGCTGGCATCGAAAGAGATGCGCTCACCCTGTTGCCAGGAGATGGACCAAACGTTGGCGCGCCTTTGACGGCGCATCCCGACATTGCGGGTGTCTGCTTCACAGGCTCAACCGAGGTTGCGCAGGCCATCAACCGAACGCTCGCCGAAACGGACCGGCCTGACCCATTGCTGATTGCCGAAACCGGCGGTCTCAACGCGATGATCGTCGACTCAACTGCGCTGCCCGAACAGGCCGTTCGCGACATCCTCGCATCTGCTTTTCAAAGTGCGGGGCAACGCTGCTCCGCGCTCCGCGTGCTCTATGTGCAAAGCGACATCGCCGACAATCTTCTCACGATGCTCTACGGCGCAATGGACGAACTGAGGATCGGCGATCCCTGGGATCCGGCAATCGATATCGGCCCGGTCATTGATGCCGAGGCGCAGGCATCGATCGAGGCGGCCATCGAAGAGGCACGCGCAGACGGCCGGGTTCTCAAACAGATCCGGCTTCCGGATGGAGCCGATGGAGCCGACGGGCGCGGTGGTTTGTTTGTTGCGCCGACGGTCTTGAAAGTCAGCGGGATCGTGGATGTGCCGCGCGAGATTTTCGGCCCCGTGCTTCATGTCGCAACCTTCGACGCCAACGACATCGATCGCGTTATCGGGGAAATTAACGCGCGCGGCTATGGCCTGACGTTTGGCCTGCACACCCGGATTGACGACCGTGTCGAGGCGATCGTCTCCGCCGTCTGTTGCGGAAACATCTACGTCAACCGCAACCAGATCGGCGCCATCGTCGGCTCGCAACCGTTCGGTGGCGAAGGCTTGTCAGGTACAGGACCAAAAGCCGGTGGTCCCGATTATGTCGCGCGGTTCTTCCAACCCGAACCGATGCTAAGCCGTTCCCATGCCGAACCTCGGTCCGCCGAAGTATCAACTGCGACACCAATCGACTGGCCGGACGCTCAAGCCTGGGTCGCGACGGACAACCGGACCGATCAGCTCGTTGCTATCCTCGGCGATCGCGTGGACGCCTCGCTCATCAGCCGCGTTCGACTGTTGGAACGCGAGAGCCGATCGGTCAAAGAACTCCCGGGCCCCACCGGCGAGACCAACCGGTTGACAGCCGTCCCGAGAGGGAACGTCACTTGCCTCGGCCCCGATGAGGAAACCATCATCGCACAAGCGATGCTGGCACTCGCGACCGGGAACGCCACGCTGGTCGATCGTAACTTCCCCAAGGAACTTGCAACGAACCTTGCCGCGGTCGGCGCACCCATTGTCCGCGTGCCAGGCCAACTGACGCCAATGCATCTCAGTGATGTTGACGGGCTCACCGCCGTTCTCATTGCAAGCAATGACCCGCAAGCCAAAGCCGCTCGCAAAAGCCTTGCGGCGCGAACAGGGCCGATTGTTCCACTCATCGTCGGTTGGCCGCACGCATCAGAGTTGACGCTTGAGCGTCATCTTTGCGTCGATACGACCGCCGCCGGGGGCAACGCAGCGCTCCTGGCTTCGACCGACGCCGCCTGATCCTTCGCCGGGTGGGCCGGATCAATCCGCCCGACACGACACTGTCAGCTTGACCCGATAAAAAGGTCCAGGCGCAACCTTTGACTCGTGCGCGCGCCATGACATTCTGGCAACTCGCAAAAATGGCCAGCAAAGAAAGCCAGCAGATCATGAAGCGCGCGCGCTATTCCAAAATCGTTGCAACGCTTGGACCGTCATCGTCCACGCCCGACCAAATCAGAGAACTTTTTCTCGCAGGCGTCGACGTGTTTCGACTGAATTTCAGCCATGGAAGCCACGAAGATCACCTGGACCGCCATCGGTTTATCCGAGACCTTGAGGCGGAATACGGTCGTCCCATCGGCATCCTCGCGGATATGCAAGGCCCGAAACTCCGCATTGGAACGTTCGCAGACGGCGGCGCTGAACTTGAGATTGGGCGGCCTTTTACGCTGACGCTCGACGATGTGACGGGCTCGGTTGACCAGGTGAGCTTGAAGCATCCGGAAATTTTCGCGGCAATGCGGCCTGGTGATGATCTCCTGATCAATGACGGCCGCATCCGCCTGAAGATCGAGGACAATGATGGTGCTCGTCTGAAAACAACGATCGTTGCGGGCGGGCGCATTTCCGATCGCAAAGGTGTCAACGTCCCAGGCACGGTCCTGCCAATCGATATCCTGACCGAGAAAGATCGCGCTGACATGGAAGTCGCGCTGTCCTGGGGTGTCGAGTGGATCGCTCTCTCGTTCGTTCAAAAAGCAGAGGACATCGAGCTGGGTCGCGAACTGATCGGCGGTCGGGCTCGCGTGATGTCGAAGCTTGAAAAGCCATCGGCCATCGACAACCTCAACCGCATCGTTGAACTGTCGGACTCCGTGATGGTTGCGCGCGGCGACCTGGGTGTTGAGTTGCCGCCGGAACGGGTGCCGATCTTGCAAAAGCAAATTCTCGCCACCTGCCGTGTGCATGGCAAACCAGTGATCGTCGCGACGCAGATGTTGGAATCGATGGTTCAAGAGCCGGTTCCCACCCGCGCCGAAGCCTCAGACGTTGCAACGGCGATTTACGGCGGCGCTGATGCGGTCATGTTGTCAGCGGAGTCGGCGGCCGGCGCGTACCCGGTTGAAGCCGTATCCGTCATGAGCCGGATCATCGAGACAACGGAAGCCGATCCCGATTTCGAGCGGATTGTTCATGCGCTCGTCACACCGATCGAAGCAGACGACAGCGACGCAATCGCTGCAGCCGCAACGGACGTTGCAATCAACCGCGGGTGCGCTGCGATCTCAACGTTCACCGAATCCGGCTCAACGGCACGGCGCGTTGCCCGCATGCGGACATCCGTTCCCATCCTCAGCCTGACACCGGTTCGCGCAACGGCCCGACAGCTCTCCCTCGTTTGGGGCGTCCATAGCGTCCAGACCCGGGACGATGTCACGAGCTTTGCGGATATGGTTGGCAAGTCAACGCGGATCTCGCGGCGGGAAGGCTTCGCGAAGGATGGCGATCGCGTGGTGATTACAGCTGGCGTCCCGTTCGGCCAGGCCGGCACAACAAACATTCTCCGGATCGCCGTTATTGGCGAGCACGATAAGCCGTAACGCGAGAAGTCTTGCCGCCTGTTGACGGCACAGCTCTTGCGTCGGCTGCCTCTCAGTGAGGTTGCGGGGCTTTGCGGCGTGCGCACGACGCTCGTCCAGCCGAGGGGTCGGGCGTGTTCGGTTGCATGAGCAGACATTTACAGTCGCGTTGGCAAACGAGATCTCTGGCCCTTGCGCTCGCATGTTTGAAAGCACTGATGGTGCAGCTACCGTTGGCGCACGCCCAGACGCCAACGCCTTCGACAGAACCTCTCACATCAGCCACGGACCGTCGCAGATACGAACGAGACCTGACTGCTGCGATCAGCCGAATTACAAATGCGGGCCCACCAGCGGTCATCGTGCGCGTGCAGCGTGACGGTTGGTTGTTTGAGCGCGCGCTTGGCGTTGCTGATCGTCGGACCAATCGCGCCGTTCGCTTGAACACGCCCTGGCGCATCGCGAGCGTGACAAAGCTTGTGACCGCCCACGTCATCGTGGATCTCGCGCGGCTTGGTTTTCTGTCGCTCGATGATCGTCTGCGCACGTTTATGCCGCGTGCGCCCCGACAGCTTGGCGCCATTCCAATTCGCGCGCTCCTCGGACACACGAGCGGCTTAGCCGAGTACCTGCCGAGCCCCCTCTTTGGCGCGACGGCAACCGACCTCATGCGTACCCTGTCGAAGCCGTCCGATGACGTGACCGAAGCTGCAATCAATCGCGCTTTGCAGACGGCAGCGGGACCGGCGCCGCGCGTGCTGCATCAGTACGCGAACACGAACTACGTCCTTCTCGAGAAGGTGGCCGAGGCAGCAACCGGTCTCTCGTTTGAAAAGCTGGTGGCTGAGCTTGTCAGCAAACCCGCCGGCTTGTCGCCGATGGCGCGCGTTGTCGGCCCGCGAGCTCGGCCTCGCTCAAACCTCGGCGCGGCAGCGGCGCGCGCACCCAGCCCCAGCGAGAGGCTCATGCGTGGCTATGTCCGCGCCGACCTTCCCCATCGCCCGTATCGCGATACCGAACATCTTCACGACGTCAGCGGCCACGGCTATTTCGCCGGCGGCGATGGCGGACTGATCGCCAACGCACGAGACATTTCCAAAGCGATCGACTTCATCTGGCAGGCAAACACAAGCGATGGCCGACCGCTGGCAGCACTCACGCAGCGTATGACCTTCGACCGTGAAGGCCTCTACCGATACGGGTATGGCGTGATGGAATACGCGCTGCCATGCGGCGTGAAAATATATGGTCACGAGGGTTTTGACTTTGGCGTCGTCACGTTTGCATTCGCTGACCGAGCCAACACGCGTCAACTCGTTCTCGCCGTGAATCTCAGCCTCGACGAGAACCGTGCACTTGACGATGCGATCCACGCATTACGCGAAACGGTCTTTTGCCGTTAGGCGCCAATGCGCCGATCAACTCAGCTGGGGCTGATCATCTTTGACGGGACGACGATCGCGTCAAAGTCGTGGGCCGGGATGCCGTCTGCGATCGCTTCTTCGCGCAGCGTTGTCCCGTTTTTGTGCGCCGTCTTTGCGATCTTTGCCGCGCGGTCGTAGCCGTACTTTTCCTTGAGCGGCGTCACCAACATCAGCGAATTTTTCAAGCCCGCTTCAATGTTCTCCAGACGCGGCTCAATGCCGACGACGCAGTTGTCCGTGAATGAAACCGCAGCGTCCGCAAGGAGGCGAACCGACTGCAGGAAATTGTAGGCCATCATCGGGTTGTAGACGTTCAGCTCAAAGTGACCCTGGCTCCCGGCGAACGTGATCGCGGCGTTGTTGCCATGGATGTGCGCACACACCTGGGTCATCGCTTCGCACTGCGTCGGGTTCACCTTGCCCGGCATAATCGATGAGCCCGGCTCGTTCTCCGGCAGCGCCAATTCGCCAAGCCCAGCGCGCGGACCTGAGCCCAAAAAGCGAATGTCGTTTGCGATCTTGAAGCAGCTCATCGCAACCGTGGTGATCGCACCGTGCGTCATGACCATCGCGTCGTGCGCTGCGAGTGCTTCAAACTTGTTAGGTGCCGTTTTGAACGGCAAGCCCGTAATTGCTGCGATCTGCTCGGCGACCTTTTCGGCAAACCCGACCGGCGATGCGAGACCCGTTCCAACCGCCGTGCCGCCCTGGGCAAGCTCCATCAACGGCGCGAGCGTGCTCTCGACACGAGCGATCCCGTTTTCGATTTGCTGCGTGTAGCCGGAGAACTCCTGACCGAGCGTGAGCGGCGTCGCGTCCTGCGTGTGAGTGCGGCCGATCTTGATGATGTCTTTCCAGGCGTTCGCCTTATCGTTTAGCGCGTTCCGCAGCGTTTGAAGCGCGGGCAGTAAGCGGTGGTGCACTTCTTCGGCGCACGCAATGTGCATCGCCGTCGGAAACGTATCGTTCGACGACTGGCTCATGTTGCAGTGGTCGTTCGGATGAACCGGCGCTTTCGAGCCCATCTCGCCGCCGAGGATTTGGATTGCCCGGTTCGAGATCACCTCATTCGCATTCATGTTTGATTGCGTGCCAGAGCCCGTCTGCCAGACGACAAGCGGGAAGTGCGCATCGAGCTTACCTTCAATGACCTCGTTTGCCGCTTGAACAATTGCGGCCCCGAGCTTCTCGTCGAGCTTGCCGAGCGCCATGTTCGTCTCAGCAGCCGCGCGCTTGACGATGCCGAGCCCGCGAACGATCGGCTGTGGTTGTGTTTCCCAGCCAATCTTGAAGTTGCCGAGCGAGCGTTGGGCCTGTGCGCCCCAATACCCGTTCATCTCGATCGATGCAGACGGCGTGGGTGAGCTAGTCGAAATCGGTATTGCGCGTGGGCGTAACGCGCGCGCGGACATTAAGCTTGGGATCTGCGGTGAGCACGGTGGCGATCCGGCGTCTGTTCACTTCTGCGACAAGGTCGGCCTCGACTACGTGTCTTGTTCGCCATTCCGTGTTCCCATCGCGCGACTGTCCGCGGCCCAGGCTGCACTTCAGGCCGCAATCCGAGCCAAACAAACTTAATCACCGAGGTTGCTGAATGTCAGACACCCGCACCGAAAGCGATACCTTCGCCCCAATACCTGTCAGCTGCGACGTCGATTGGGCCG
>JBCBWG010000075.1:0-13192 GCA_039817205.1 Pseudomonadota bacterium | reverse complement strand
CGACGGAATTACGGCGATCTCGAACCCGTTTGCGTCCGCTTGCGCATTCATGTGCTGGCGCCAGGCCGAGCGCACCGGACCGTGCCGCGCGTTGACAATTATCCCACCGATCGCGGCGGGTTCGAGAAGCGACAGCGCAATCGCCTCAATCGCGCGCGCCCAACGCGGATCAACGCCTGTTTCATGTCGCGTCCGAATACCGCCGCTGGCAGCGTTGGTCTCATCACCCATAATCATCATAACATCATCATCGCATCGCCGTCCTGAGCCACCCCAAACAAGGGCCCGGTCAGCCTCAACTCACGCACCGGACGTTGGCGCACCCAGCACGTCGTCGAGAACACGGGCGACGCGGGCCGTTGAACCGCTGTCGTCCAGTGGATTTCGACGCAGTCGGTGTCGGAGCGCGGACGGTGCAATCGCGCGGAGGTGTCCCGTTGTGGCGACGCTATCAGCCTCAAGCGCTGCGAGTGCGGTGGCCGCTCGCATCAGCGTGAGTTCGCCGCGCAGCCCGTCCGTCCCGAGTGCCATACATAGTTCAGCAGCTTTCTGCAGAACATCATCCGGCCGTGTAACCGCGGCGAGCCGCTTCCGCGCTGACACGATCATCTCGCGAAGGCGATCGCCCTCAGCTTTGAAGCTCTCGTTGAATACCGCTGGATTATCATCAAACGCCATCCGCCGCTTGATAACCGTCATGCGCGTATCAAGATCGCTCGGCGTCGTCACTTCGACTGAAAGCCCGAATCGATCGAGCAGTTGTGGCCGAAGCTCGCCTTCTTCAGGGTTGCCGCTTCCAATGAGGACAAATCGCGCCGGATGCCGGACGGAGATGCCCTCACGCTCGACGATGTTTTCGCCGGACGCTGCAACATCCAGCAGAAGATCAACCAGATGATCGTCCAGCAGATTGATCTCGTCGATGTAGAGAAAGCCGCGATGCGCCCGAGCGAGTAATCCAGGCTCAAACGCCTTTTCGCCGTGGGCCAACGCCCGTTCGAGGTCAAGCGCACCGACCACCCGATCCTCGGTCGCGCCGAGCGGTAAATCAACGACCGGTACGGGCCTGCGAAGCGGACGCTGATCGGCAAGGGCGATCGGACAAGCCGACGTCGCTTCTCCCGGTTCGGAATTATAGGGACAGCCCTCGATCACCACAATTTCGGGCAGGAGATCGGCGAGGCCGCGAACCGCCGTTGATTTGCCAGTGCCGCGGTCGCCAAAGACCATCACGCCGCCGATTGTCGGATCAATCGCCGCAATCATCAGCGCGCGGCGCATTTCGTCCTGGCCAGCGATCGCGCCGAAGGGAAATTGAAAGCCCATAAAGCCGCCCGTTGATACGGGTGCTGCCAGCCACGGGTCCGTGCATCGCTGGTCGGGCGAAAGTCACTGGAGCACGCACTGTCAGCAACAGTTGACGTCAGTCTGAATTGTCGCGCAATCCGCTGACTTTCGCAACCGCAACACACGATCCCCGCTTAAAAGTGCCCGGCGGGATACGTCAGTTCCTTTCGTCTTTCGCGCGTGCCTCTGGCGACCGCGCCACAAATTTCCGCATCATCCAGAGAAACAGGCTGTTCGGCGCCCGCCGAAGCAGCTTCAAGATCGTCACGAGTTGCCAGGGGAACGCGATTTCGTAGCGGCCCCGCTTCAAGCCATCGATGATTTTTTCACCGGCTTCTTCAACCGTTTGCAGAAACGGCATCGGAAAATCATTGTTCTTGGTCATCGGCGTGTCGACGAAGCCCGGATTGATGATGCTGACGTCGACGTTGTGGCGCGCGAGATCCGGTTGAAGGCTTTCGGCGAGATTGATGAGCGCTGCTTTGGTCGGCCCGTACGCCACAGAGCGTGGCAAACCGCGATAGCCCGCAACCGAGGCGACGATCGCAAGGCGCCCATTCTTCCGCTTCATCATCCGGTGCGCGAGCGGTACGAGTGCTGCGACTGTCCCGTTGAAGTTGACGGCCATTCCCTTCTGGATCGGGGCAACTTCCAGTTCTTCGACGTCCATCACGCTCCAGGTTGCCGCGCAAAAGACGGCAAGATCAATGGGGCCGATCTCGCGTTCAATGGCGTCGAGGGTCTCTACAATGGCCTCTTCATCAGTCACATCGAGCGGATAGCTGTGCAGGCGATCGCTCGTATTCGCCAACTCGGCCAACGCGTCTTCTGAGCGGGCACTCGCTGCAACCGCCATACCCTCTTGCGCCAGACGTTCCGAAACGTTGCGACCGATGCCACTGCTCGCACCGATCACCCACGCAACGCGACCGAGCTTTTCTGATCCAGGCGCAACCGGATTGGCAGCCGCTTGTGGTGCGGTGTCCGAGGCACGTTCGGAAACCGGACGTTCGGCCGTTGTATCGTTGCCGCGCCCAAGTGTGTCCATGGTGCTCATACTCGCCTCGCCAGTCCGGGGTGCGTTTCTACCGGTTCAACGCAGCAAGAGGCGCATTGGTTCGAGCGACAGAAGCACCGGCTGTTTCCGCAATGATGCGGCAAGCGACGTTGGCCTAAGCCGGTGGTTGATCAGCAAACGGCGCCGAACCGTCCGGTGTCGGCACTTCGAACACGTTCAAAGTTGCGGAAATCAAGCAATAGTACCCGACGATCCCGACGACATCGACGAAGGCTTTGCGACCGAGGCGTTGATCGGCTTCCGCAAACGTCGCGTCCGACAGGCGCTTGGTCTCGACGAGTTCTTTGGCCGTCCGAAAGACGATATCTGCGTTCTCTTGCGCGCCGTCAAAGTCCGGCTCGGCGCCGGTACGGACCGCCTCAATGATCGCGTCTGATACGCCTGCGTCCGCTGCGAGCTTCGCGTGCGCCCACCACTCGTAATCGGCGCGCCAAGCTCGACCGACGACAAGGATCGCGAGTTCTGAAAGTGCCGCGGGCAAGTTCGACCCATAGCGACAGTAGGCGCCCACTTTCTGCGCCGGATCACAAAACGCCGGGTTCGTCAGCCAGATCTGATGCGGTGGCGGCATCGTCCCTCGCGGCCCGGCCGCAATCTCATCCCAAATCCGCTTCTGCTCATCGGTGAGCTGGGATAAGTCCCAGTCCTGGTAACGCGCCATGTAGTCCTCCGCGAGGTGATTGCATGTCCGATCAGCCGTTGCACGAGCCGCGACTTGGCGGTTTGATTGCCACACCATCTGCACCGGAGACGCTATGCAGCTCAACCGCACGTTCCTGTTTGCACCCGGCAACCATCGCAGAAAACTGGCCAAAGTTTTTGATGTTGGCGCCGATGCCGTGATCCTTGACCTGGAAGATGCCGTTGCGATCGCGGAGAAAGTTGCAGCGCGCGAGACAGTTCGCGCGGCACTTGGCACCAAAGTGCATGCGCGCGCTTACGTCCGGGTCAACGCGCTCGATACATCGCTCACGTTCGAAGATCTTGAAGCCGTCGTTTGCGCAGATCTCGATGGGATCGTGCTGCCAAAAGTCGAGCGCGCCGCCGACCTCCAAATGGTCGATTGGGTGGTGACGAGCCTCGAGGGGAAGCTCGGGCTTGCGCCTGGCGAAATCGACCTCATGCCAATCATCGAGACGGGACGCGGAATCGCAACTGTACGAGACATCGCCATGTCTGGTGTCCCGCGTGTGAAGCGGCTCTCGTTCGGGGCGGGCGATTACACACGCGACATGGGGATGACGTGGTCGCGCGCCGAGGGCGAACTTCTGCCAGCGCGCTCGGAAGTTGTGCTGGCATCGCGGATCGCGGATTTGGAGCCGCCGATCGACACAGTCTTCATCCACATCAACGATGCAGATGGGTTCGAAAGCTCAACGGCCCACGTGCGAGACCTCGGGTTCCAAGGGAAGCTTTGCATTCACCCCAACCAGATCGCAGCAGCTCATGCGGTGCTGACCCCGGATCGGGAGCAAGTCGCTCATGCCCGCGCCGTCATAGCCGCTTTTGACCAGGCGGAAGCTGAGGGGTCCGCCTCGATCCAGCTCGATGGCTATTTCATCGACTATCCGATTGTCGAGAAGGCGCGCAGGATCGTGGCTTTAGCCGAGGCGGCCGAAAAAGCTGCGACCTGACGCGGCGCATGGTGATCATCACAACCTTGACCCGTGCGTCGTCTGGCATATCTACGGTGGCACGGGAACAACGAAAGTGCTAATCGCCCCCGACCCAGCGACATCCAAACGGTTTCCGCCCAGTTCAGCGCTGGATGGCAGGCATTGGAAAGCTGCGGCCCCTAGCACGATGCGACCCTCTTTGCGGGTAGGACCCATGGCTCTGATCCAATCGTTTGAACTGACCAAAACGTTCGGTGATCAAACCGCCGTCGATCATGTCTCGCTCAGCGTCGATCGCGGGGAGGTGGTTGGCTTTCTTGGACCCAACGGCGCCGGCAAGTCGACGACGATGCGCATGATCACGGGCTTCCTCGATCCTGACCATGGCCGGAGCGAAATTTGCGGCCATGACGTTGCGAGCGACCCGTTGTCGGCAAAACAGCGGCTCGGATACTTGCCGGAAGGCGCACCGGGCTATGCCGATATGACCGTTGGTGATTTCCTCTCGTTCATCGGCACGATCCGCGGGCTCAGTGGCAAACAGCTCAACAACCGGCTCGCAGAGATGGTCGATCGCATCAATCTCGCCGACACTTGGAACAAACCGCTCGAAACACTCTCGAAGGGGTTCAAACGGCGGGTCGGTATCGCTCAGGCGCTGATCCACGATCCGGACGTCTTGATCCTCGATGAGCCAACAGACGGTCTTGACCCGAACCAAAAACACGAAATGCGAACGCTGATCCGCGACATTGCACCCAACAAGGCCATCGTTGTCTCGACCCACATTCTCGAAGAGGTCGAGGCCATTTGCAGTCGAGCCGTCATTATTGCCGCCGGTAAAGTCGTGGCCGACGAAACACCCGATGCTTTGATCGCCGCGCAAGCCCCGCCAAAGGCAATTCGGATCAGCATCGCGGCCGGAAACGCCGATGAGGCCATCAACAAGGTCAGAGGTGCTGTCAACGGTCATCAGATCGAAGTGCTCGGCGGCACGAACGGCACGACCGATCTGATGGTCGATCCGGGAGCTGAAACGCTCGATCCGAAGGATCTGCTCGCTGATCTCACACGCGCCGGCATCTCGGTGGAAATGGTCGGGCGTCATCGACCAAGTCTGGAAGACGTCTTCCGCCAGATCACGCAGACACAATCGCCAAACTAACGGCCGGTAAAAACGACGCTCGTTCAGCACGAGCGGCGCCCGATAGCACCTGTCGCTGCCCCCAAGGTTTCAAGTCATGCCCTCATCGTTTGCAACCGTCAGCATCATCTTCAAGCGGGAGTTCAAGGCCTACTTCGCAACACCGCTGGCGGCGATCTTCCTGGTCGTTTTCCTCGCGTTGCTCGCCGGTTTGACGTTCTTTGCAGCGGGCTTCTTTAACCGTGGGCAGGCAGATCTTTCGGCGTTCTTCACATGGCACCCGTGGCTCTATCTCATTCTGATGCCGGCGATCGGCATGCGGCTCTGGGCCGAAGAGCGACGCTCGGGCACGATCGAACTTCTCATGACGCTGCCCGTCAAAACGTCGCAGCTGGTCGTCGGTAAATTTCTCGCCGGTTGGGCGTTTGTCGGCGTCGCACTCCTTTGCACGATCCCAATGTGGATCACGGTCAACTACCTGGGCTCGCCCGATAACGGTGTGATCTTTGCCGCCTACATTGGCAGCTGGTTGATGGCCGGTGCGTTCCTCGCCCTGGCGTCTTGCATCTCGGCGCTCACGAAAAACCAGGTCATTGCCTTCATCATCGCGACGATCGCCGGGTTCCTGTTGGTCATGGCGGGCTACGACCTCGTGCTCGCAGGCATCCGCGGTTGGGCGCCCCAGATGGTTGTCGAAACCGTTCAGTCGCTTTCCTTCATCGCCCATTTCAATCGCTTCTCGCAGGGCATGATCGAGCTGCCGACGCTTGCTTTCTTCCTCTCGATGATCACGCTCTGCCTCTGGATCAACATCCAGATTGTCGATCTTCGCAAAGCGAGCTGAGGCGAGCCCAGACATCCGAGGCGCCTGCGCCAACGGCCCAAACGCCCTGCAACACCGCATGTGAGAGACACGAGACCATGTCGCTTTCAGATCGCATCAAGCCGACCCTCGACCGCGCAAAAGAGGCGGCGAAAAAGCTCCCGATCAAAGAGACCGCTGCCGGGGCTCGGAAAGCAACGGAGCGCGCGGAGACGACGCTCAGCGGATGGCCGAAGGGTCGCCTGATCGGAACAGGCATTGCGCTCGCGATCGTCCTGTTCCTCGCGTTCAACATTTTTACAAGCAGCGCATTCCGTAACGCGCGCGCTGACCTGACAGCCAACAGCCTTTATTCGCTCAGCAACGGCACGAGAACACTTCTGTCTGAGTTGGCAGAGCCGCTGCACTTCCGCCTCTTCCTATCAAGAGAACTGGTGCAGACCGCGCCACAATTGTCGGCCTACGCGAACCGTGTGCAGGCGATGCTGTCGACCTACCGCGATCTCTCCAATGGCAAAATCACACTTGAGGTGATCGACCCCAAACCGTTTTCGGACGATGAGGATCGCGCCGTCGGTTTCGGCATCAATAAGATACGGGCGGCCAGCCTGAACCAGGAGTTGTTCTTCGGCCTTGCGGCAACAAACTCAACGCGCGGCTCGGCGAAAATCCCAGTGTTCTCGCCCGACCGGGAGGCGTTTCTTGAGTACGACCTCACCCGCATGGTCGCCGAACTCGGGCAGCCCAAAAAGCCGGTGATCGCGCTCATCGATGGCATCGCGCTCGGCGGCAACCCGATGGCGCGTCAGCCGGAAGCGCAGGTCATGACGCAGCTCAAAGAGCTTTACACGGTCGAAAACCTGCGGGGTGACGTTGATGCGTTACCCGATGGCACGCGCGTTGTGATGGTCGTTCATCCACGCAATGTGTCGGACCGCACCCTTTACACGATCGATCAGTGGGTGCTGAGCGGAGGTGCAACGCTTGTCTTCGTTGATCCGTTTGCCGAAACGGCGCCTGGGCTCAGACCCGGTATGCCAGCGCCGAACCCGCAGTCGGATTTTGATAAGCTGCTGACCTCATGGGGCGTGAAGTTTGACACCAAGGTCGCGGTCGGCGATCCCAAAACCGCAATCCGCGCGGTACGCGAGGTCGATGGCCGGGACGTGCCAGCGACCAACCTGCCCTGGCTCGCGCTAACGAAAGAAAATTTGGCGACCGGCGACGCTCTGGTCGCACAACTCTCCAACGTCATCGTCACGACGGCTGGACACTTCGAGACAACTTCGGACGCGGTGACTTTGAAGCCGCTGCTGACAGCGTCGCCTGGCTCCGGGATCCTTGCGGCTAGTGAGGCTGGAAACCAAACCGGCGATCCCCGGCTGCTGTTTGATCGTCTCAAGGTTTCGGAAACACCGCTCGTTCTCGCAGCGCGCCTGGAGGGCACGTTCGGCACAGCGTTTCCGAAAGGCAAACCGGAGAAGTCGGAGGCCAAGTCGAAGCCTCTGACAAAGCTCGAAGGAAAGCCGAACGTCATCCTCGTTGGCGACGCCGATATGACAATGGATCGGAACTGGATCCGACGGCGTCAGCTGCTTGGACAGGTGATCGCGGAACCGTTTGCAAACAACGGTGCCTTCGTCCTCAACGCCGTTGAGCAGATGATTGGCGGGGTCGCCCTCGCAGACCTGCGCGGTCGCGGTGTTTCGGCCCGTCCATTCGAAACCATTGAAGCCCTCGCGAAAGAGGCCGAGGCCAAGTATCTCAAGCGTCAACAGGGCCTCCAGCAGAAACTGCAAGCAACCGAGCGACGGCTTGCAGAGGTGGCACAACGGACCGGGAGCGACGGCGCCGTGCTTGATGACGAAAGCATCAAGGCTGTGGAACAGTTTCGATCCGACCTGCTCTCGACGCGGGCCGAACTCCGCAACGTCCAGTTCGACTTGCGCCGGGAGGTCGATGGCCTCAAGTCCTGGATCACGCTTGTGAACGTCGGCCTCGTTCCAGCGCTCGTTGCAGCGTTAGCGCTTGGCTACGCGATCCGCCGCACGCGTCGGCCGTTGCCCAAGCGGGAGCCCGCGTCAGCCACGCGCCAACCGACAACCTGATCCGTCGTTGAGATCGAAACCCGCACCCCAACCCCGCAACTCTCCCCGCACCCAGGCCCTCAACCAGGACCCAGCTGAGATGACCGCTAAAAACCTTCTGAGACTCGCCGCGATCACGTTGGCTGTCGTGCTCATGGCGATGATCACCGCCAATTACGCAAACCTCGGCGACGCCATCGAAGAACGGGGTCAAGCGGTCGTCCCGGGGCTTGCTGGCAAAGCCAATTCCGTGGCGCTCATCGAAGTCGATAGCGGTGATGGGCCGACGACGATCATCAAAAAGTCGGGCAAATTCCAAGACGCGGAGGGCTATCCAGCTAAGCCATCCGTCGTGACCTCACTGATCCAGAACCTCGCACTCCTGACGATCGAGGAACGCAAGACCGCCGATGCAAGCCGCTTTGGGGAACTCGAACTCAAAACGCCTGGAGACAAGGCTTCAAGCGAAGCGGGCGAACGGGTGGTTCTAAAGGATGCTTCCGGCGGCGTGATCGCAGATCTGATTGTCGGGGCCCGCGATTACACGGTCGGTGGAACGCGCGGTGGTCAATTCGTGCGTCGGACATCGAGCGACCAGAGCTATCTCGTTCGCGGGTCCGTCAGTCCACCGGTCAGTCGGGTCAACTGGTTTGAGACAACGCTCGGTGACGTGAAAGCAGCCGACATTCGGACGGTGAAAGCGACGGCTGGCAAACAGATGCAGTATGAGTTCCAGCGCGTTGGAGCCGACCTCGCGCTGCAAGGTTTGCCCGACGGAAGAAAACTTGATGCCGCAAAGCGTCAACGCGTTGAACGACTGTTTGGGCCGATCGCTTTCACGAACGTGCGCGCCAAGCCAGACGATGCGCCGGCCATTACAGGACCTGTGCTCGCTGCCACAACGAAGGATGGTCTGACCGTGACGTTATTGATGGTGGCGCCGGCCGACGATGCCCCAAAGCCCAACGCCGAGGCTGGCGCTGAGCCCCCCAAGGCGGACCAGAAGGACCCCAACGCGGGCTGGGTGCGGATCACAGCGAACGCAACCTCGCCCGCCGCAAAGGCTGCGGCCGACGCCTTGGCAAAAAAAGTCGAAGGCTTCGAATTCCGGTTCAGCTCAAACGACACGGAACTCTTCAGTTTCACAACGCCGGACTTCATCGAACAGCCGCCAAGCTAAGTCCAACGCACACTTTGTCTCCGGAGCACCAACTCGATTGGATATCTCCATGCTCGCAGACTTGAAACGTCTGATCGCCGACTTGACCGGTCCGCAACAGAGCGCCGCGCCACATGCGGACCTCGATCTAAAAACCGCGGTTGCCGCCTTGCTCGTTGAAGCGGCGGGCATGGACGAGACCTTCGACACGACGGAGCGCCACGTCATCGAATCCCTGCTCGCGAAACGGTTTGAACTCAGTCAAGACGCCGTGACAGCGCTGGTTGCAGACGCCGAAAGCCGCGTCGCGGATACCGATCAGTATCACCCGTTCGCCGACCGCATTTCGAAAGAGCTGTCGATCGACGAACGCGCAGGCATCATTGAGATGATGTGGACCGTGGCCCTGGCGGATGGCGAACTCGACCCGCATGAAGATGCGCTTCTGAGGCAAGTCGCAGGCCTTCTGCACGTGCCCGATCGGGAGCGCGGTCTGGCCCGGCAGCGCGCACGCACCGCCTTGGGTCAAGCTTGAAGAGGCACGCACTCGACGTCTCGGAGACGCGCCCTAGCCGATCCCGCGCCCGAACAATACGGGGCAAGGCAGATGGGCCATGACCGTCGAGAAGGCAGCCTTAGTTGCACTCAACGGCCCGCCGAAACGCGCAATAACAAAGCTCGGTTGCGGTTTCAGAACCGCTGCAACGATCGCGCTCGGCTCGCCGAATGTCTGGCTCGGCACCGTGAGCTCAACGCGGCGTCCAAGTTCCGTTTCGGTTGCGATCGCAAGACGCACCTCACCCTCCAGGTCCCCCGTTGCCAAGGGCGTTGCCGCGACCAGCATGACGATCACCGCTTCACCGCTCGCCGCAGCAATCCGCTCAGCCGCGCGCAATGTTCCCATCAGATCTTCAGCGCGATCAACGACAGCAACGATCGGGCCGCACCTGGATCGCGCTTGATGACGGCCCACAATGACCAGGCCAGTATTGTCTTTGACGGCAGTGAAAAGGCGCCGAACCCCATCGAACTCGGTCGCGCTCGCTGGTTCTGCAAGGGCGATAATGTTCCAGGGCCCATTTTCAGCGCACGCAATGGCGACCGAGCGGATCGGATCATTCCGCATCGCGCGCTCGGCAACGGTGATGTCAAACGCCGCAGCCGCTTTGCTGACAGCCCGTCGCGATCGTTCGCGAAGCGCGGAATACGATTGCGCAACAGCCGGGCCACCAAGGGATCGGCGCCGCGTCCCGCTCGGTGTCAGCTCGACCGCAAAAGAAAACTCGGCGCACGTGTGGACATCTTCGTCTTCGACATAGACGGTCTCAAGCTGCGCTTCATATGCAGCTGCCAAGCGAGCTGCAGCCATCACGGCGTCGTCCCGCACCCGATGACAGATGCGGAGGACCACGCGACCGCGCGCCTCATCGACCTTTGCAACGTGTGCGATCATCGCCGACCCGTCGGCTCGTGCGGACGACCCATCAAGCGCTGAGCCCTCGGGCCGTGTCGTCGCGGCCATCACCGTCCGCGCCGAGCGTTGCAAAGCGGCGCGCAGCGTCCGCGAACTCAGCCAAGCGTCGCGCGACCAGCCCGTTGATCGTGTCGGCCGGAAACACGCCATCCTCATCGGCGATGCCAGCGGCCTTTCCGGTCAGGATCTCAATGCCTTGGTCGACCGTCTCAACGGCGTGGACCTGAAACTGGCCCGCACGCACGGCTTCGACAACGTCGTGCCGCAACATCAAGTGCTGAGCGTTTGCTTTTGGGATCAGGACCCCTTGCGCGCCCGTGAGGCCCTGCGACTTGCAGATGTCGTAAAAGCCCTCGATCTTTTCGTTGACGCCGCCGATCGCCTGAACCGCGCCGAACTGATTGACCGACCCCGTGACCGCAAGCCCTTGGCGAATCGGCACGCCCGATAGTGCGGACAACAGCGCGTAGAGCTCGGTCGACGACGCGCTATCGCCGTCGACACCGCCGTAGGACTGTTCGAACACCAAGGTCGCCGCAAGCGCCAATGGCATCGTCTGCGCGAACCGGCCCGACAGAAATCCCCAGAGGATCATCACACCCTTCGTGTGGAGCGCACCACCGAGTTTGGCCTCGCGCTCAATGTCGGTCACGCGGCCCGTCCCCAGGCGAACGCGGGCTGTGATCCGGCTGGGCTTGCCGAAAGCGAATGCGCCAATTTGCAGAACCGCAAGACCGTTGATCTGACCGACGGCCGAGCCCTCTGTTTCGATCAGCACGATCTCGCGCGTGATCGTCTCGTGTGAGCGATCGCGAATACGATCCGCGCGATCGATCGCCTGCTCGACCGCTTCAATGACGTGTTCGCCATCGATAGTATCTGCACCATCTTTCCGAGCCCAGTAATCCGCCTCGCGCACGAGGTCTGCCATGCGGCCGATCTCAACCGAGACCTTGTTCTGATCATCGGCCAGTCGCGCCGCCTCCTCGATCAGAGCAGCAATACCCGACGCTGTCGCGGGAAGAAGATTGTGTTCTGTGATGATCGAAGCAAGCAAACGGGTGTAGGCCTGAACATTGTCGGCGCTACGCGGGATCGCATCTTCAAAATCGGCTTGGACCTGAAACAGACGCGCAAAATCCGGATCGGCACCTGCGAGCGTGTAATAGAGTTGGCGATCGCCGAACAGGATGACTTTGACGTCGAGCGGAATAGGCTCCGGATCAATCGTTTGAGTGGAGGCAAACGCCATCGTCTCGGGCGGCGCCTCAATCCGGATTTCACGAACCTTGATGGCCCGCTTCAGCGCCTCCCAGGCAAACGGCGAGAGCAGGAGCTTGCGCGCGTCCAACAGAAGATAGCCACCGTTAGCCCGATGCAGCGCGCCGGGTTTGAGCAACAGGAAATCTGTCAGAAGCGTCCCCATTTGCGCGAGATGCTCAACGCGACCGATGAGGTTTCCAAAATTTGGATTGGTCTCTTCAGTCACGGGAATGGTGCACTGCGCGCCCGTGGACCCCGTCGCCGCGTGCGAAACAACCACGTTGGCCATGTAGCGCCGGTACTTTGGATGCCGGGCTGTCTCAACGGATTGCTGGACGAGTTGCTCGGCTTCTTCTTTTTCGGGCAGAAACAGCGCGATGTTCGCAGTCATGTCAGCGTCGACCGCATCAAGGTACTCTGCAACTCCATAGATTGAACCGAACGCCGAGCGCGCGTCATCAAGAGCGGCGCGAACCAAGTCCCGGCCAACCTCGCGGTTAAGTTCCGCCAACTGGCCTCGACGCTCTTTGTCGGATTTTGGAACCGATTGCAGAATATCGCCGAGTTCTTTCTGCAAGACCTCGATCTTTGCCTGGATCGTCGTGCGCATGTCCTCGGGAAGCGTATTGAACACCTCTGGTTTTACGACATTCCCTTCGTGCATTGGCGCCATCACAAGTCCGTTGGGCGTGCGCATGATCGCAATGTTCTGCGCCAGCGCTTTCTGGTTCAGCGCCTCGAATGCCTCCTCCTGACCGGCCTGGAAGCCCTCGTCAATTTGACGACGTCGGCTCTGATAATCGTCACCTTCGAACGTCGTCGGCACTGTCTGGCGGAGTTCGTCAACCGCCGCGATGAGTGCTTTTTCGAACGCGGGCGCGCGACCGCAGGGCAAGCTCATCGCGCGCGGCCGGTTCGGGTCCTCGAAGTTATTGACGTAGACCCAATCGCGAATGGATTTCAGCTCACCCTGCTTTGAGCTGAGGTAGGCTTTAACAGCCGTGGATTTACCGGTTGCCGGTGGCCCCAGAACAAAGACATTGAAATCATGCGCCGGCATGTCAGCACCGAACTCGATTGCCGTCAGCGCCCGCTCTTGACCGATAGGATGATGCGCGGGCTCGATCTGCGCGGTGGTCTCGAACCCGAGATCGGTTGGATCAACCCGACGCCGAACCGCATCTGCCGATATATGCTCATG
>JBCBWG010000074.1:0-13257 GCA_039817205.1 Pseudomonadota bacterium | reverse complement strand
CGGCCCGAGGTCCAGGAATTCCGATATCTGCTTGCGATGTACGAGCAGCACGGTCGCAATATGAGCGAGACCGCTCGGGCAGCCGGGATGCACCGCCGCACGCTGCAACGAATTCTGCGTCGGCACGGCGTAGGCCCATCTGAGCAGGTGCCGCCCGAGGAGCGTCGCGATCCCGCTCACGTGCGCAGGCTCTACAGGCTTTGGACACAACTTCTGAATGCCCCAGCCACGCCACTCTACGCTCAGTCAGAAGATGCTGCGGACTAGGTTGAGTTGTGCCCGATCGATCGGTCGGAGCAAACAGCTTGCGCGTGTCGCGCGTACCGTGGCGCGCAAGGGTCGCTTTGCTGAAACTTTAGGCGGCGTTTCCATAACGCCTAATCTGTGCACCGGCTGCATACCTGTTGTGCATTGAAGAATTGTTGGGAACCAACTGAGATCGCATCACGTTGTAGGGGCGTGATTGGCTCGCGCCAGTCTGTTCCTCCCAAAGACTCCGATCGCCCCTCTCGACCGAGAGGGGCTCTTTTTTTTGACCGCCCGACTGGCATCTCGGTCCGTCAAATCGACTTGCGCGACGGGTCAATCCAGCCTGATGGACCACCGTACGCATCCGCATAATCGACCTGTTGCAGGAATAGGCCAGATGGCGGAGCCAGTGCGCCGCATTGGCGGCGGTCCCGAGCTTCAAGCGCGTGATGCGGGCGTTCGGGCGACCATTTCCCTTCACCAACGAGCTTCAGACTGCCGACCAGCGATCGAACCTGATTGTGCAGAAACGATCGCGCTGACGCCTCGATAATCACCATCTGTCCGTCGCGTTTGACCCTCAGCCGATCCAGCGTCTTCACAGGTGACGCCGATTGGCAGGCTGCGGCTCGGTACGTTGTGAAATCGTGATGGCCGACAAGCGCTTGAGCCGCCTCATCCATTGCGGCAGCATCTATCGGAACGGGCACCAACCACACGCGGTCGCGATCGAGCGCAGGTCGCGCACGGCGGTTGAGAATTTGATAGCGGTAATGGCGTGCGGTTGCCGAAAAGCGCGCGTCGAAGTCGTTTGGAACCTGGAGCGCTCGGAGCACGGCGACCGGGTCGGGCTTCAGGTGAAAGTTCAACCCATCGCGGAGCTTATCGGGCGCCCAGGTTCGCGTGAGGTCGAAATGCGCGCACTGCCCGGTCGCATGAACGCCGGTGTCTGTTCGCCCGGCGCCACCCGGTCGGACGGCCTCGCCGGTTAAGCGCTGGAGCGCTTCGCTGAGCGCGCCCTGCACGCTCCATCCGTTGGTCTGGATTTGCCAACCGACGAACGGCGAGCCGTCATACTCGATGTCTATGCGATAGCGAGGCATGCCCGGGTCATAGGCAGATCGTCTGCCGCTGTCACGCAGTTGCTGGACTTAAACGAACCCGTCCAAGCGCCTAGAACGCGCCGGCGCTCCGCGCACCGCCACGACCAGCACGGCCGCCACCGAATCGTCCAACGCGCCGCGTTCGAATCGGACCGCGAACAGAGCGCCGTCCTCCGCGGAAAATCCCGCGGCCGCTCCTGCCGACGCGACGCCCGCGAAATCCACGAAATCCTCCAAAGCCCCGGAAATTCGAAAATCCGTTGAACCCCGGCAGCACGCCACGGTTGGTTTTGAATGGGACCGAACCACCGCTGTCACCCACCACGGTCGTCGGAGCGCCACCACCGCGAACGATAACGTTCGTCTCGGAAAGATTGACGGGTGTGCGACTGCCCGGATTGATGATCACGTGCTTCGTCGGCGGCAATGGCCGAAAGACGCGCACGCCTGCCTCGATGGTGACAGTCGCGCCGTAATACGGCCGAGGCTCAATGCGCGTTGTCTTGGCATCACCCGCAAAAACCGTCGCAGTCGACGTGGTACTCGCGATGACGACCAATAGGCCAGTCAGGATTTTACGACGCATTGAGCTGCTCCGGGCTGTTCGCACTTCTCTCAGTGCGAGACAGGTTACTTTGCCCTCGCGGTCTGATGTTTACTTTTGAGCAACCATGATTAACCGAGCGCCCAGGTCGATGTCACCTCAACCACTGCTCAAGTCTGTGCCGACTTCAAGCCGGTTGCCGCGGAGAAATTCCGAGGCGGACATCGGCTTCTTGCCAGCCTTCTGGACCGTGACGAGGTCAACGCCTCCATTCGCGCACGCGATCGTAAGCGGGTCGAGGCTGATCACGGTTCCAGGCGTCGCGCCCGCAGTGGGATCAGACCGCGTCGGTCGGTTCCTGCTCCCAAGGACTTTGACCCGGGCGCCGTCTGGCCCCGCGAACCAAGCACCTGGAAATGGCGCAAGGCCGCGGATTTGGTTGTGAACTTCGGTGGACGGGCGATCGAACTGGATACGCGTTTCCCGCTTGTCGATCTTCGACGCATACGTCACGCCATCGTCGGTTTGAGGGGCGAACAACAGTCCACCCGCTTCAAGCTTGCTCAGCGCTTCCACCAAGAGTGCCGCGCCATCGATGGCGAGCGCGTCGTGCAATTGCCCAGCTGTCATGTGTTCGTCGATGGCCGTCGTGTGGGTCAACGCGACCGGACCGGTATCCAGGCCAACGTCCATTTGCATGACCATGGCGCCGGTCTCGGTATCGCCCGCCATGATCGCGCGTTGGATTGGCGCCGCACCGCGCCACCGCGGCAGGAGCGATGCGTGCAAATTCAAACAGCCAAACTTGGGCGCATCCAGGATCGTTTTCGGGAGTATGAGCCCGTAGGCGACAACGATACCGACGTCCGCGTCATGGCTCGCAAAAACCGTTTGCGCCGCATCCGATTTGAGTGAGGTCGGGGTGTGAACGACAAAGCCTCGCTCGCTTGCAGAACGATGAACGGCCGACGGCGTCTCGGCGAGACCGCGACGTCCAGCGGCTCGTGGCGGCTGTGAATAGACCGCGACGACGTCGTGGCCCGCGTCCGCAATTGCGTTGAGAGATGGCACGGAGAAATCCGGCGTCCCCATGAAGACCACGCGCAGCATCAACCCTCACCATTCTGATTGAGATGGCGCAAGAGTGAGGCCACGTTGGCTCTCTGACGCCAGAGCCACCATCACGTGCGCACTAAACCTGCCGCGCCAGCTTCTTCAATTTGCGGACGACCAGTTCGCGGCGTAGCTTTGATAGGAAGTCGATGATCAGTTTGCCGTCGAGATGATCAATCTCGTGCTGCATGGCCGTCGCCAGCAGGCCCGTTGCATTGATCTCCTGCTCACGACCTTCGCGATCAATGTAACGGACGCGCGCTTCCGATGGCCGCTCAATCTCGATGTTGACGTCGGGCAGGGACAGGCAGCCCTCTTCATAAACGCGGCGCGTGTCGCTCAGCTGGACGATTTCCGGATTAATCATTGCGATCGGGTTTTTCTCGTCCTCATCTTCGCGGTGCCCGACGTCGAGAACGACCACCCGGAGCGGCACACCGACCTGGATCGCCGCGAGACCAACGCCCGGCGCGTCATACATTGTCTCGAACATGTCATCGATGAGCTGACGCGTCTCATCGTCGACACGCTCGACCGGAGCGGAAGTCTCGCGAAGGACAGGTTGCGGTACAGTTATGATCGGCAGAATGCTCATGGGGACGACATAGGCGAGCGCCATTTAGTGGTCAATCGGAGCCAGCCGAGATCTCATAAGCGGTCGTTTCGCCGTTCCGTGTCCCGACAAAGAAACCGCACTTACGATGCGCTATTGCTCGCACGCTTGCGCGGCGTTTGCTTCTCCAGAGTCACCGTTGCGCTCGGCAACCGGCTGCGGACGTGCGCCGATCCCTTGGTCACACGACGCATGGCATGGCGCCCAATGATGGAGAGAATTTTATAACCTGCGAGCACTGTGCCCTTCAGCGTCCCTGAGACCTTTGAGACACCGATGCGGTTCTTGTAGCTGACCGGGACTTCTTGAATGCGCAGGCCGTTTTCAACTGCCTTGACCTGCATCTCCACCGTCCAGCCGTACGTCCGGTCCGCCATGTGCAGTTGATCAAGGCTCGCGCGCCGGATCGCACGGAACGGCCCAAGGTCTGTAAAGTGCTCGCGCCAGATCAGAGCAATCAGCCGGGTTGCCAGCCAGTTTCCGAAAATTTGCTGTGGCGTGAGCGAACCAACCTCCCGCTCGCCCCGAACACGTGAGCCAAGCACAAAATCGCTCTGATCGGACACGATGGGATCCACCAGAGACCCCATTTCGCTCGGATCGTCGCTGTTGTCGCCGTCGAGAAACACGATGATGTCCACGTCAGACGTGGCATCCATGGCCATGAGGCACGCCGCACCGTAACCGCGCTCGTTCTGGAACACGACCTCAGCACCGGCCGCGCGGGCCACGTCTCCCGTCCCGTCGCTCGAGCCGTTGTCAGCGACAACAACTCGGTCCACCCACGACGGCACGTTGGCGACGACGCGGCCGATGGCTTCGGCTTCATTGAGGGCCGGGATGATGCAGGCGATCGACTGAGCTTGGCGCATGAACATCTCTCTATTAGATCGGTTTACGCTATCACGTTGACTTGCGATCGCGCGTGCACGGGATCGTGAATGTGAGCGTCGGAGCCACGACCCAGTAGCGGCTCAGTCGTGGCCCAGTAGCGGCCCAGACGTGGCCCAGTCATGGCTAAGTGGGGCTAAGTCGGGGCGAACTGAGGTCCGACTTGGGACAAGTGCTGACCGACACTTCACGGACTGCTTATGCAGTGCGCTGCGGTTTATCCGCAGAAGGATTGGCGGCCTCAGCAGACGGCTTTTTTGCCAAATTATCCGGCAAATTAGTCGCGTCAGACGTCAAAGGCGCGTCGCGATGCGGCCCACGTTGCTCAGTCATCGTTGCATGCAGTTGGTCGATATGCCGTCCACAATACCATGCCGCGAGAAGACCAAACGCGATCCCGCCGAGCATCCAACCGATCAGCACGCCGGACGCGCCACCAAGGTTGCCTCCGACCCAAACGAACGGAACGGTGCCGATGGTGGCCCGCCCCCAGTTGAGCGCCGTCGATGTCGTCGCGCGACCGAGCGTGTTTAGCACCGCGTTTGTGACGAACAGCATGCCGAGGAAAAAGAAGAGAGGTGCGAGGCCGTAACAGAAGAGCCGGATCAGATCGGCCGTCTCGCCTGTCGCCTGGAACGCGCTGACGATCTGACCCGCAAAGAGCGCCAGAAGCGCCCACGCCGCCAGCGTAAAAGCCCCCGTGACCCAAAGGCCTTCCACATACGTCTCGCGCATGCGGTCGCCTTCACGCGCACCGTAGTTCTGTCCAACAATCGGGCCGATTGCGCCCGACAGCGCGTAGATCGCGCCAAACGCCACCGGCTGAACACGTCCGACGATGGCCCAGCCAGCGACCGCCGCATCGCCAAAAGCTGCGATAGCGGCGGTAATGTAAGCATTGGCGAACGGTGTCGCCAGGTTCGTTGCCATGGCGGGCACAGAGACCTTGGCCTGGCGACGGGCATCATCTGTGAAGGTGGCGGCATCAGGCCGACCGAGCAGATCGTGGACGCTCATGACGCCGTAGAGCCCAACCGACATCACCGTGATGCGCGCGCAGAACGTGGCAAGCGCCGCGCCGGTCAGTTCGAGTTCCGCCCAGAAAATCAGAATTGGATCGAGCGTCACGTTTACGACCGCGCCGATCAGCGTCACGTACATGGCCCGCTTCGCATCACCGACACTCCGAAGAATCCCGGCGCACGTCATACCGACCGCAAGGGCCGGTGCCGCGAGCAGGAGAATGCGCGTGTAGGTCAACGCAAAGTCGCGTGTCGCACCGTCGGCGCCGAGCAGGCTAAGCAGCCAAGGTGCAGCAATCCAGACAACCGCCGAGGCAAGCGCTGCAACGACAGCCGTCAGAAGTACGGCATGGATCGCGTATCGCCGCGCGAGCTCGCGGTTGCCAAGTCCCAGTTCCGGCGCAATCAGGGCGGTGGCCCCAATCGACATGCCGATGCCAATCGAGATCATCACAAACACGATCGATGAGGCGAAGCCGACGGCTGCGACCAGCCGAGTGTCGTTCAGCATCGAAAGGAACAGGATGTTGGCGAGGTCACCAACGAAGATGGCCATCAGACCGAAGGCACTGGTCCCGGTCATGACCAGGATGTGGCGACGCAAAGAACCGGTCACGAACTTGCCCGGAACTGGACGGCCTACCGGTCGATCGCTCGCCACCGCATGCGTCTTGGGCGCACCCTCCGCCGACGAACTCTTGTTCAGGTTTTCTTGGTTCACCGGCCTGGGGCTCATACGTTTCGGCGCGATTTGATCGCAGCGGCCAACGTTCCATCGTCGAGATAATCCAGTTCGCCGCCGACCGGCACGCCTTGGGCAATGCGCGAAACCGTGACATTGGCACCGTCCAGCATGTCGGTGACGTAGTGCGCCGTCGATTGGCCTTCGACCGTCACGTTGAGCGCGAGCAAGACCTCACGCACCGATGGATCGTGCGCCCGTTCGACGAGCTTTGCGATGTTGAGATCGTCGGGCCCGATCCCGTCGAGCGGCGACAGGTGTCCGCCAAGAACATGGTACCGCGCTGAGACAACGCCCGCCCGCTCCAACGCCCAAAGGTCACCCACATCCTCGACAACGACGATCAGGGACGGGTCACGACGGCTATTCGTGCAGATCGTGCACGGGGACTGGGTATCGATGTTGCCGCATATCTCACATGTGACGAGGCTCTCTCCGGCGACCTTGAGCGCATCGGCCAGCGGCAGCAGCAAGTCTTCCCGGCGCTTGATCAGCGCCAGCGCCGCCTTCCGCGCTGAGCGGCGACCGAGCCCGGGCAGCCGCCCGAGCAACTGCACGAGACGTTCGATCTCCGGTCCGGATGACGGGGATTGTGACATGGAGCCTGCCTACCATGGGTTTGCCGGTGGCGATATGGGACCCAGCTTCACTACGTTGTGGAGAGTTCGCGGCGATCAGAGCACGCGAACATTGCGCGCAATCAGAAAACCGCCGGCAATGACGAGACCCAGAAAAAACAAGCGCTCGAAGCCTTTATCGCTCAGCTTTGATCGAAGCTGCTGTCCGAGCGCCATCCCGACAAAGGCCGCGGGCGTTCCAGCTGCAGACGCGACAAGTAACTCCGGCGGCATGAGGGACTGACGCGACAAGAAGATCGCAAGCGCGATCGATGACAGCGTGAAGACGATCCCCATGCCCTGGATCATCTGATCGCGCGTCATGTCGAGTGCTCTCAGATAGACGAGCCCGGGCATGATGAATGATCCGGTCAATCCCGTGACAATTCCGTTGAGCAAGCCGAAGACCGGCGAAAGCCAAGTCTCGCGCGTTGTCACCTTCGGCGGCGACCAGTTGGCAAGTCCGGTGGCCGCATAAATCAGGATGAGGACGCCAAGCAGGATCGCGAGCAGGCGACCGTCGGTTGCCGCGAGGAGGCTGGTGCCAACAAAAATGCCCACGAGTGTGAGGCCGAGAAAGCCGCTCAAACGCCGCGTGAGAGTTACAAGCGCACCGCCACTCAGGCCCTGCCAGATGTTTGTAAAGAGCGCGGGGACGACCATGATCGCCATCGCGGACTTCAGCCCGACAGCGGCGGCCAACATCGTCAATGCGACCGTCGGCAAGCCAAACCCGACGACACCTTTGATGAGTCCAGCGAGAAGAAACGTCACGACCGTCAGCGTGATCAAACCAATCGACGGCCATTGCATCCCCGCTGTCAAACTCTCGATGAAAGCGCCGTCGAACCCCAACCACGCGAAATCTGGCCACGCGAAATCTGGCCACGCGAAATCTGGCATGCCGGCGACTAACCTTTCGAGGCGCCAGGCGCTTCATCTTTGCCGGATGGGTCGCCGTTCGATTGCGCCTGAGCCGTCGACGGGAAGAACCGATCCCAATAGGCCTCGAGAAAAACAGCGCCGCAGATCACGGTGATCGCGAGCACCTGCCAGACCGTGAGTTCAGTCCCGAGAAAGACGACGGCAAGACCGGCTGCAATGACCGGCTTCAGAAAGAAGAGATACATCGCGCGTGTGATGTCTGGCGCGGCGGCGAGTCCACCGATCCAGAGCCACTGGGTCAAAGTCGTATTGTAGAGCGCGATGATGACGATCGCGATCGCGGCGACAGGCGCAATCGTTGTGATGCTTGTGAAGTCAACCCAGCGGCCAAACAAAGCACCGACCCCGACCCAAAGCATCAAGCCGCCGAGGAACAGTGTGATCGCCGTCATCCGCAGCGCGCCGTACTTTGCAATGTAGGGCTTGGCGAGGACCAGATAGACCGACATGAACGCCGCGCAGAGGATCGCAAACACGATGCCAATAAGGCTTTCCGCACTGCCAGCGAGCGCACTAAGGGCCCCATCTGTAACAAGGAACGCGACCGCCAGCACCGCGCCGAACCCGGAGACGAGTTTCGCAGTCGAGATCGGGACCTTGTTGACCACCATGTTGATCAGCCCGACGAAGATCGGCGCGGTCGTCACCACCGTTGCGACCTGCGGCACCGAGGCATAGTCGAGCGACCAATGGAAAAAGAGATAGGCGAGCGCGACGCCGAAGAACGAAAACGCAAGCAGCGTCCACCCATCCTGTTTCATGGGCGTTACGAGATCGCGGCTCGACGGCAGTATCAGGGCCAAACCCACGAGGCCGACGCCGCCAAGAAAGAAGCGCCAGACGGAAATCTCGGGCCCATTAATGGTGGAGTTTTCTGAGATAAGTTTTGCGACAAACTCAGACGAGGCATGTCCGATCACACCAACGAAGACCGCTGCGTAGGCGACCCAGGCATAGCGATGCCAGAGCCCCTGCTGAACCACCGGTTTTGATGGCTCTGTCATACGCGCTTCATCCTCCATATGAGATTTCCGACAACCGGGTTCAGCCGGAATGCGCGCGGCGGCCAAACTAAAACAGCTTCATGCCCGGTGGCAGTGGCAGACCGCCTGTGATCGCCGACATCTTTTCGGCCGCCGCTTCTTCCGCCTTTGACTTTGCATCGGCAAAGGCCGCGACGATCAGGTCTTCTAGGATTTCCGTCTCATCCGGTTTTGCAAGCGCCGGATCAATCTTGATCGCGCGCAGATCCGCTTTGCCGGTCAACGTGACGACGACCATCCCGGCGCCGGACTGCCCGTGGACTTCGAGCGCATCGAGCTCCTCCTGCGCTTCCTTCATCTTGGTTTGCACTTCTTGGATCTTGCCCATCATGCCCATGAGGTCGCGCATTGGTTCTGCTCCTGCTCTCGGCTCTGTCTCGCAATCTGCTTGCCGGTGTCGCTTTGCTGGACCCGGATTGTCAATGCGATCCCGCGTCCCGACGCCTGGCACCATTTATGTCGCGTCTGGCACGCGAAAGGCGTCAGTCTGATTTCGACGCACCGTCACCTGATGGGATGCCTCGTTCGGCGTCCCCGCGCTCCGTACCGATTTCGCCAGCGTTATCGTCGGCAAGGTCTGACATTTCCGACACCGCTTCCGACCCGAGCGCCGCCGCTCCAACGTCAATATCGCGCACTTCCGCAATTCTGACCTCGGGAAGCGCCTCCAGGACCGCGCGGACGGCTGGATGCTGTTTTAGCTTTTCGAGCTTTTCCGCATCGGTCCGGCGCCGCACCTCGCCGACAGGCTCAGCGCCACTCTTCGATGAGACGGTGACAATCCAGCGCGCACCCGTCCACTTCGTCAGCTTCTCGCCGAGTTCACCGGCCAATTTTTGTGGAGCGCCCTGCAAAAGACTTACTTCAATCCGGCCCGGCTCGAAGGCGACCAAGCTGACATGGTCTTCCAGATGCAGTTTCAGCTTCGCGTCCCGCTGATTTCCAACAAAATCGATCACCGCATCAAAGGACGAGAGCTGTTGCGATCGATCGGCTGCCGCCGGTTGCGGCACCATCTGTCTCTCGGCGCTTGGAGCCGACTGACCTGCCGCGGCGACGGCCATGCCACGCGCGGCCTGCGCCGTCTCCATGACCGCCCTCGGGCCTTGCGAGGTTCGACGCGCAGTCGTGCCAGACGCCGGGGCGTCACCGGCCGGGGCTGACGTTGCCGCGCTTCCAGCACTCGCCGCACCGGTTGCACCACCCATGGCACGCAGCACCTGATCCGGTGTCGGCAAGTCGGCTGTGTAGACCAGACGGATCAGCACCATTTCGGCCGCTGCCTTCGCGTTCGGAGCCTGTCGCGCTTCCCGTTCGCCTGCAACCAGCATCTGCCAAGCGCGCGCGAGGATCGCCATAGATGCGGGCGTCCCGAGCTCGGCGGCACGCTCTTTTTCAGAGCCAGAGAAATCGTCGCCGAGCGCATCGACGCCAACGGCTTTGGCTTTCGTCACCGCGTGCACAACGTCCGCGAGATCTGCCAGCAGCTGCAGAGGATCAGCGCCGTCCCTATAGAGCGCTTCAAAACCATCCAGCGTCGCATCAGCTTTGCCGGACAGGACGGCTTCGAAAAGATCGAAGACGCGGCCCCGGTCGGCGAGCCCGATCATGTTGCGGACTGCGTCCGCCGTCACATTGCCAGCGCCCATCGCGATGGCTTGATCAAGGATTGAGAGCCCATCGCGAACCGACCCTTCAGCGGCCCGCGCAATCAACGCGAGCGCTTCGGTCTCGGCGGCCGCACCTTCCGCTGTCACAATTTTTTCGAAATGCGGGACAAGGACATCCACATCCACACGGCGGAGGTCGAACCTCTGGCAACGGGACAAAACGGTCACCGGAACCTTGCGCACTTCCGTCGTCGCGAAGATGAACTTTACATGCTCGGGCGGCTCTTCAAGGGTCTTCAGGAGTGCGTTAAACGCGCCCTTTGAGAGCATGTGGACTTCGTCGATAATGAAGACTTTGTAGCGGGCGATCAGCGGCTTGTAACGCGCGCTCTCGATGATCTCGCGTATGTTGTCGACGCCTGTGTTCGAAGCGGCGTCCATTTCCAGCACATCAGGATGGTTCGACTTGATGATCTCGCGGCAGTGGACGCCATCACCGTCGAAATCAACTGTTGGGGCTATCTGGCTCCCGTCCACTTTTTCGTAGTTCAAGGCCCGGGCAAGGATGCGCGCCGTCGTCGTTTTGCCGACACCTCTGACGCCCGTTAGCATGAACCCCTGGGCGATCCGGTTGGTGGCAAACGCATTGCGCAGCGTTTGGACCATGGCCTCCTGACCGATCAGATCGGGAAAGCTCTCGGGTCGGTACTTCCGCGCCAGAACAATGTACGGCGCGTCGGGCGTATCACCCAGATCAAAACCCGGCGTGTCAGCTTCATCTGTCATAGGCATCGGATGCGGCTTAAACGCCGCCGGGTCAACCGCGCGGCCCTCGTGCTAACACTGGCACGAACACTGGCCGGGACACTGGCACGAACGCTGGCCGAGCGGTGGAACAATCTAAGCCCTGTCGCTGGGTCGGCGAGCGTCATTGCTATCGATTGGAAAATAGGAGGCTGGACATCGACCCGCGCCGGTCTCGTTAGGGCTGCTTCCTTCCGGACCTGACCCGGTTGGCGAGAGACCCGTCCATGCCAACCTCCCGTCGCTCATATGACTTTTTGGCGGCCAAGACACAACCCCGGTTTGAACTTCTTCACGGCGCGTCTGGCCCGTCTTTTCTCGCATTGACCGAGGCCCCAACCGTTGCCACGACAACGTTGTGACACAGGGATGGTCACCCCGGCTCAATACAAGGTCAGCGCGCGGCACAATTCAGTCACGGGTGCTGGTCATTGAGAAGCGTTTCGTCATCGTCTGCGTGAGGGCACAGCGTATGAGTTCGCGGCAGTTTAGAGTTCGGCCCGAAGGTGCAGGGTTGGCCCTCACGGCCGCGGCCGTTTTGACCGCAGCACCGACAGCTGCCTTTGCCGCGGAAGAATTCGCCCAGATTAAGCGCCCACCCCAGTTCGTCGTAATTTCATTCGACAACGGTCGCGAGCTTCGAAAGTGGCGCGAACTTCGGCTCTGGGCGCGCGATCTGGAGCGACGCGGCAAACCCACCAAGTTCACATTCTTTGTCAGCGCGGCGAACTTTCTCTCCTATGCCGAGCGCCGCCGGTACAAGCCACCACGGCTCCGCGCCGGACGCTCCAACATTGGTTTCGGCGGAACAGCCGTCGATGTCCGAGACCGCGTGTCTGCGATTAACGCGATCATCGCTGACGGGCACGAGTTTGGTTCCCATGCCGTCGGGCATTTCCGCGGCGGGAAGGGACGATGCTTCAAAGGCGCTGGCGTCACTTGCGGCGCGAACTGGACCCTTAATGAGTGGCTCTATGAGCATCGCGTCTTCGAGCTGCTGATGGCGGATGTCGCGCGGAACCTCGGCGCAGCAGATGAAGCCGTCGCGACAACTGAAACGAATAAACCGACATTCGATCCCGTCCTTCATCGCGACATGATCGGGTTTCGGGCGCCGCATTTGTCAATCAACGCGGCTATGTTCGACGGGCTCAAGCGCCGCGGATTTCGTTACGATGCGAGTTGGGCAACCGGAGCCGCCATCGACGCCTGGCCCGTCCGCCACGCGACAGGGCTCTGGCTCTTCAAACTTCCACGCCTCAGCGCCAAAACCATGGTCGGACGACCGGCCCGCGGACGCACCTTGGCGATGGATTACAATTTCTGCGCGCGCGATACGGCACGGCACGGGCACACATGCATCCGGATCAATCGGAGCGCGCAAAACCGCGATCGCTTCGGTCGGCAAATGCTTGCGACCTATTTGGCGTATTTTCGTCAGATCTACGCCGGCAACCGCGCGCCAATCCATATCGGGCATCACTTCTCAGAGTTTCAGGCCGGCACCTATCACCGCGCGCTGATCGCTTTCGTTGAAGCGGTCTGTGGTCAACCGGAAGTTCGCTGCGTCACCTACCGGGAGCTGACCCGCTATATGGACCGCTTGAGCGACGGGGAACGCAGAGCGCTACAGGCTGGCCAATTCGTGAAACGTCCGGCGCCTCAGTTCGACTTGGACGCCGTATGGAAGTCCGGGCAGCCAAGCGCGCAGACCGTGCCATTGCCGGTTCGCCGCTTCGGTGCGGCTCGTCCGACGCGCCCGTCACCCGGCTGACGTCACCCCACAAACGATAAGGGCCATACGCGATCAACCTGCAACGGCGGCCCGCAACTTCGGAAGAAACGCTTTCAGGTTTTTGCCCGGACAGCTGGTCGCCGCATGGTCGTTATGTCCGCTGATCTTGTCGGCCTTGATGCCATAGGTCTGCGCCAGCCATTTCGTCAGCCGAACGAGCGTTTTG
>JBCBWG010000073.1:0-13292 GCA_039817205.1 Pseudomonadota bacterium | reverse complement strand
ACTGCTGCAAGTCATTTCCCGCAGCGAGACACGACTGCGCCAAGCGCTCGGCGATGCGACGGCCCTCAACGGCGAGTTGGAAGATCGCGCCCGCAAAGCCCAAATGGCTGAGGCTGAGCGAAGTGGGCAAAGTGCGCTTCAGGCCTTGAGCCAAGTGCGAGAGCGGATTGAGGCTCTGCCTGCAACGGCCGCGGGCGAAGATTTTTCTCGCCTGACGCAGCCGTTGCGCGAGGCCTCGCGGCGCATGGCGGAGGCCACGGCCAAGCTTCCAACGGCACAGGAAGGCAGCTCAGCGCAGCAGCAAACACCGCCGATCGTGACCGTTGGCGAAGCAGCGACACCCGGCGCGATCGCCGAAGAGATGTCAGCCCAAGTCGAGCGCTTTGCAGGCACCGTCGTCGCGCTACGTGAGGTCTCACGGATCAAACCCGCGCCCCCGCAAACGATTGTCCGTCAAGTCCCCGTTCGGCCCTCTGTCACGCCGGAACAGCTGCTGTCACGCTGGGTCCGTCGCAATGCCATCTTCTTCTCAAACGGCACTGATTTTCGCGACCCAGAACTCGCCGTTCGCCAACTCAACGAATTGGCCGAGCGCATCAAACGAGCTCAGATGCTCGTGCGGATCGTTGGCTTTACGGATGAGCGCGGCGGCCTCAACCGCAACAATGCGCTGGCCCGGGCCCGCGCGCGCGCCGTGCTCGACGAGCTCGCCGATCGCGACGTGCCGCGTCAGTTTATGGCCATCGTCGGTCGCGCCAACGGGCGAGAGTTGAGCGCGGTCGTCGGCGAGAACAGTCCCAACCGGCGCGTTGAATTCGAGTTGGGCTTTATCGGTGAGGCAGGCGGGCGACAATGATAAATCGCAAGCTCATGCTGCTCGGCGAAATGGGTGTCGGCAAGACATCCATCGTCAACCGTCTCGTCTTCAATACCTTCTCGGCAGACTACATCGCCTCCATTGGCACCGACGTCTATCAGTACGAGTGCCGACCCGAACCGGGCGGTGATCCCATTCTCCTCAACGTTTGGGATACGGACGGCAGCCACGGCGAAGCGATGTTTAAATCGGTGTACATCCGCGGATCGCATGGCGCTTTGATCATCGGTGATGCGAAACGGCGCAGATCACTCGAGACGATGGCCAACCTTGCCGAACGGTTCGAGACCGAACTGCCCGGTCGCTTCTTTCGCTGCGTCATCAACAAAGTCGATTTGTTGGAAGAGGGCGAGACGGTTCCGCTGCCGGAAAAGATGGTGGCCAAGGAATTTCCCAAAGCGATGACCAGCGCCTCGACGGGTGAGAACATCAAGGACGTGTTCGTCACGGCTGCGACCACGATGGCGCGGCGCAGGTACTAATGCATGACGAACACCCTCGCGGAAATGCGCCTGGCAGCGCTTGATCTCTTTTCTCAGGATCGAACACTCACGTTTCTCTGGGCCGACCGTCTCGGCACGATCACGTCCATCAGCGGCGATGCATTGCCGACTGCGCAACCGGGCTTGTTCCTGACCGATGCGTTGCCGATGTTGCTGGGGCTCGAAAGCGACCTGAGCCAACTGTTGCGCGAACCCGACCGCAACATCGAGCTGGCCAACATCGCCGTCGTCTCGCAACGCACCGGGCCGTTGCAACGGCTGAACATCTCGGTCCGATGGAACCCTGCGATTGAGCTTTATGTCATTCTGGTCGCCAAGTCGTTGAGCCGAGCGGCCTTTGAGGTCGAGCTTCAGCAACAGGTCCGCGCGCGCCAGCTCGCTGAGAGCATGCTGCTTGAGCAGACCGAGGACATTCAGTCGATGAACAGCGCGCTCGCGCATGCGAACGCGGACCTCGCACAGTTTGCTCGCGTCGTGTCGCACGACCTCAAAGAGCCGATGCGTGCGATGCATTATTTTGCAGATGATCTTGAGGAGAGCCTTGCCAATCCGGCGCGCGGCGACCCTCGCATGCACGTCGACCGGATGCGGGCGCAATCCAAACGCATGATGGCGATGCTGTCGAGCTTGCTCACCTACGCAACCGTCGACCGCAAGAGCGATGTCGTCGAGACCCTGGCAACGGCCGAGCTGTTGGACGAGATCATCCAGTCACTCCCGAAGCCCGACGGTTTGACGGTGGCGGTGAGCGGGGATTGGCCGGTTCTTTCGACCATCGATGCGTTGTTTGATCTGGTGCTGCGCAATCTGATCGAGAACGCCATCCGCCACGCGACGCCGGCCCCGGGCGCCGTTGCTGTGACCGGATATCAACAGGATCTGGCGTTCGTCATGACCGTTGCAGATAACGGATCCGGCATTCCTGAAGGTGACCAGGACGCTATTTTTCTGCCGTTCACGAAACTCCGTGCTCAGGTCGACGCATCCGCCCCCCTGCGTGATAAGCCCGAAAACACAGGCATGGGGCTCGCCCTCGTCCGGCGCGCGGTGGAAACCGTGGGCGGCGAGATCACCGTTCAGAATGGCGGCCCCGGTGCGGTCTTCACGGTCACATGGCCAACCGGCTTGCGACCGACCGCCTGAGGCGCTGGACGCCAGACGAAAGACAGTTGTAGCCTTTCGCGAAAGATGGTGCGCAAACTTGCCATCTTTGAGAAGCTAGCGCGCAAGGACACGCCATGTCGTCGAACAGCAGCAGTCCAGGCCCCGTCTCTGGCCCCGGCAATGGCCCCGTCTCTGGCCCCGTCACTAATCAGGTCACTGGGGTAGCAGACAGCACGGGCGTCGGCAGCGAGATCATGGCTGAGCGCTACGGCGTTACGGTTCAGCGCGGGCATTGGTCGTTCATCAACGACGTTCTGATCGTCGAGGACGATGACGTTTTCGGCAACCGTCTTCCGGGTACGTTGCGGGTTCTCATGCGCCGCGAAATCGAGGTCCGCCGCGCCGATACGCTGAATTCGGCGGTCGATGAAGTGCTTCGAAAGATGCCTGACGTTGTCTTTCTCGACGATTACCTGAAGCCGAGCGACTCAGCGGTCGACACGATCCCATATCTGCGCCGCGCCGGGTACAAGGGTCATATCATCGTCATCAGCGGCGAGATCGATCGGCGTCGCAGTCGGCAATTGATCGGGCTTGGCGCGACGACTACGCTTCACAAGGACGACGCGAACAGCACAACCCTCGGCGAGGCGCTTCTGAAGATTGGGCCCGAAACAGCGGACACGCCCAACCCCGTGAAGGTTGACGCGGTTTGATCGCCGCGACTGGAGCCCAATCCTAGAGTTCGCGATCGTCGCTGATCACTTTGCCATCGTTGGGCAGGCTGCCCGGCTGTGCAATTACGACGCTTCCCTTGAGCTTTGTGACATCCTGGAGCGTCCCGGCAATCGTCTCTGTTTCAAGTGCCACGCCAGGGTTGGGTTCGACTGAGAGTGTCATCGCGTCCTGTTCGCCAACGCGGCTGACCGACAGGCGGAGCCTTGCGATTTGCGGGATTCGTTTTGCGATCTCGGCCATTTGTTCGGGGCGAACAAACATGCCCTTCACTTTCGTCGTTTGATCCGCGCGGCCCATCCACCCTTTGATCCGCATATTTGTGCGCCCGCACGGGCTCGGCTCGTCGAGGACGGCGGACAAGTCACCGGTCGCAAGACGGATCATGGGATAGTCACGGTTTAGCGTGGTGACGACGATCTCACCGACTTCTCCGTTGGGCACCGGATCGCCAGTGCCCGGCCGGACGATCTCGACGATCGCGCCCTCGTCGACGATCATGCCCGACTGTTCCGGGCTCTCGTAGGCGACGGTGCCGAGTTCCGCCGTCGCATAACACTGTGAGACGGCGATGCCGCGGGATGTGTATTCGTCGCGCAGGGACGGAAAAAGCGGGCCACCCGAGACCATCGCGCGCTTGAACGAGGTGATTGGCGCGCCCGCTTCTTGCGCCTTGTCGAGCAGGATCTTGAGGAAGTCTGGCACGCCGACGAAGGCACTTGGGCGGTAGTGCTGGATCAACTGCAATTGCTGCTCGGTATTGCCAGGGCCCGCCGGAATAAGGGCGCAACCAAGCGCGCGCGCGCCGTCGTCGAGGATCCAACCGCCGGGCGTCATGTGATAGCTGAATGTGTTGTGGACGATGTCGCCTTTGCGAAAGCCGGCTGCGAAAAGTGCACGGGCGGCGCGCCAGCAATCTGTGCCGTTGGGCTGCGGCTCAAAGATTGGTCCGGGCGACGAAAATAAGCGCGGCAGATGACCCGCCAAACGTGTTGCGAGCCCCCCAAGCGGGTCGTTTGGTGATTGCAACTCCATGAGGTCAGATTTGCGCAGGATGGGCAAAGCCGCCAGCGCCGCGCGCGATGAGACAGCCCGCGGATCAACACCGTTCAGGTGTTGGGCCCAGCCGGGCGCTGCTGCAACCGTCTGCGAGATGATATCCGGCAGTAGGCCAAACACAGAGCGCTCACGCTCGGCCGGGTCCCGCGTTTCGAGGCCGTCGTAGTGCTCGGTCATCTGTTGCGGACCCGTCGATTGTTTTTCGTCTCGCCGGCGGGCGCGGGAAATTCTCGCCAGAACCAGGCGTGCGTTGGGCGGTCAGAACGTAGACTACGCGAGCCAGCGCTTGCGGCGTTTGTAGCTTTTGACTTCGCGGAAGTTCTTTTTGTTGCCGCCTGAAACGCCGAGGTAGAATTCCTTCACGTCCTCGTTCGAGGCGAGGTCTTCGCGTGTGCCGTCCATAACAACGCGGCCGCTCTCGAGGATGTAGCCGTACTGGGCGTAACGGAGCGCGACGTTTGTGTTCTGCTCGGCGAGAAGGACGGAGACGCCCTGCTCTTCGTTGATCTTTTTCGTGATCTCGAAGATGAGCTCGACGAGCTGCGGAGCGAGCCCCATCGATGGCTCGTCGAGGAGGATCATTTCGGGCCGGCTCATCAGCGCGCGACCGATGGCGGTCATCTGCTGCTCGCCACCGGACGTGTACCCGGCAAGTGATTTGCGCCGCTCTTTCAGGCGCGGGAAATAACCATAGACCATCTCGAGGTCTTGTTTGACCGCGGCGTTGCCATCGCTCCGGGTATAGGCCCCGGTCATCAGGTTTTCTTCCACGGTCAGGTGCTCGAAGCAGTGACGGCCTTCCATGACCTGAATGCAGCCGCGCTTGACGAGATCGTTGGCCGACAGCTGATCGACCCGCTGTCCCTTGAATTCGATCGAACCTTTCGTGACGTCGCCACGCTCGGCGCGCAACAGATTGGAGACCGCTTTCAGCGTCGTTGTTTTACCCGCGCCGTTGGCACCGAGGATCGCGACGATCGAACCCTTTGGCACTTCAAGCGAGACGCCTTTCAGCACGAGGATCACGTGATCGTAAATGACCTCGATGTTGTTGACCTTCAAAATCGGCGCATTGCCAAGGGCCGTGGATTTGCTGGCATCGGCATCTGGCTTTGCGAGGGTGTCGACGCTCATCACGGGCTCCGGTCTCAGATAGCAGGTGGCAGCTGGAAAAGGCGCATAGAAAAGGGATCAACGAAACGAGGTCGGATGTGGCGCGGTGTTCGCGCTCCTGAATGAAAGTACTCCCCGGCGCGCAAAAAATGCCGCCGGGGAGCCCCAACCGTTTGATCGTTAGGCCGCGCACTTCTGCTGTGGCCAGTTCGGCTTGTCTGAGACGTAATCGCTGGCGGCTTTTTCAAGCAGCGGGCGAACCACGTCCGTCATTGGCTTGATCCAATCGGAGATCTTGGTCCACTTGCTGCCGTCCCATTGCTGAATAAACATCGCATGGGCGCCAGAGTGGTCCTTACATGTAATCCGGATTGGGTTTGCAAAGCCTTCGAAGCCAAGCTCTTTCAAGCGATCTGCCGTGAGGTCGAGCGCTTCCATGCCTTTGCGCATGTCTTCGCCGTTGATGACCTTCTTACCAGAACTCTCCTGCGCTTTGCGGATCGCCTCGACGACCAGCATGGCGTTGAAGACAGACCGGTTGTAGAGCACTTCGCCCCAGTTTGAGCCTTTGCCAACGCCTGCGCCCTTGTCGTGCACGAACTTCTTGATGTCCTGCATGACGGGGAAGTCGGTGCCTGCGCCGTGGAACGAAACGGCCTTGTAGCCCTTCGCACCTGGGCCCGCCGGGATCACGTCGCCTTCAGAACCCGACCACCACACGCCGATGAACTTCTCCATCGGGAACCGGATTTTAGCCGCTTCCTTGACAGCCGTCGGGTTCATCGCGCCCCAGCCCCACATGACCATGTAGTCAGGGCGTTGACGGCGGACCTGCAGCCACTGCGAGGCCTGGTTCTGCATTTCTTTGACGCCGACCGGCAGTTTGATCAGCTCAAAACCAAGCTGTTTCGAGAGCTCCTCGAGCACGGGGATGGGCTCGCGGCCATAACCGACGTCGAGGTAAATGAAGCCGATCTTCTTGCCTTTCAGGCTGCCTTTTTCCTGGGCCTGAATATATTTGATGATTGCGGACGCCTGACCCCAGTAGGTCGCTGGAGCGTTGAAGACCCATGGGAACTTCTCGCCAACCGCTGCGGCTGACAGACCGTAGCCCATCGAGAACACCGGGATCTTGTCAACTGCGGCCTTAGGAATGAGCTGCAGCGTGATGCCCGTTGAATACGGGTTATAGATCAGTGCGTTCTGAACCTTGGTCTTCTCGTAGCACTCAACGCCCTTTTGCGCGTTGTAGCCGGTCTCGCACTCTTCGTAGCGAATTTTAACGCCGTTGACGCCGCCATCGCGCTGATTGATGAGCTCGAGGTAATCCGTAAAGCCATTGGCCTGCGGAATGCCGGAACCGGCAAATGCGCCCGTCCGATAGCTCAAAACAGGGACGAACAGCTCTTCCGCCTGCGCTGATGTCGCGACACCCGTCACGAACATCGCACCGGCAGCAAGGCCCAGTGACATTGTTGCTAGTTTCATGGGGTTCCTTTCCCTCGACATGATTGGCTTCCGTTGGCCGGAAGTCTGTTGACGGATGCGTGTCATCCGCATGGGGCGCTGACAGTCATACCAACCGTGACAGTCATAACAGCAGTGAAAGCCATTACAGCCGTGACAGTCTGGCGCCGTGGGCGAAGTCTACCGTGAGCGACGCTAATAAGGAAACGGCCAAAGTCGGAGTTTCTCACGCGCGATCGACCATAGTCGGGCGAGACCGTTGGGTTCGACGATCAGAAAGAAGATGATGAGCGCGCCGACGATCATGAAGCGGAAGTGCTCAACGGTCGCCGCGGCGATCTCAATACCGAACCAGCTCGGCACCATGTTGATGATGATCGGCAAGGTGACAATGAAAGCGGCGCCCATGAACGATCCAATGATCGAGCCGAGCCCGCCAATGATGATCATGAACAGGACCGGGAACGATGCGGTCAGGATCGTGAACACCTCGGCTTCGGCGGACCCCAGCGAGAGAAACACCATCATCGCGCCAGCGACGCCGCAGAAGTAGGACGAGATCGCAAACGCCGCGAGCTTGGTTGGCAGGAGGCGAATGCCGATAAGCTCGGCGGCGATATCCATGTCGCGGATCGCCATCAGCTTCCGGCCAAACGATCCGCGCGTGAGGTTCACCGCGATCACCGTCAGGAACGTCACGATCGCTAGAACGACAAGATATTGGAACACCGGATCGCCGTACGGTTCCGTCAGCTCCATCCCGAACAGCGTGCGGTTGACCGCGTCGATCGCACCGGAGTCGTTGTAATTGTAGAGCCATGCGATCCGGCCGAACGCCCACTCCAGGAAGAACTGTGCGGCAAGCGTCGCAACGGCCAGATAGAAGCCCTTGATCCTGAGCGACGGCAGCCCGAATACAATCCCGATCGCAGCGGAGAAAAAGCCTGAGCACAAAATCCAGATGACGATATTCACGTCCGGAAACATCGTCGTCAACTTGTAACAGGCATAGGCGCCGACACCCATAAATCCGCCAGTCCCAAGCGAAATCAGGCCGGCGTAACCGGTGAGGATATTGAGGCCGACGGCTGCGAGCGCGAAGATCAGGGTCGGAATGAGGATCGTGTTGAGCCAGAAATCATCGGCGATGAACGGGACCGCAACGAACATAAAGCCGAGCAGAACGCCCAGCGCGATCTTCTCTTGCGGGATCGGCAAGATCGCCTGATCGCTCTGGTAGTTCGCTTTGTAGTCGCCGACTTCACGGTACAGCATTAGGTGACGTCCTAGGTGGTCGTTACGTGGTCTTGTTACGTTTCGCCGGTTGCGGTCGCAGTGCGTTCGAAGCGGTGCGCCCTTTCATCATTCGGTCCGGCGCAGCGTCAGATCCGTTCGATGATTTTATCACCGAACAGGCCCTGCGGACGGAACAGCAGGAAAGCGAGCGCGAGGAAGTAAGGGAACCAGCTTTCGATTGATCCGCCGACCATCGGCCCCCAGTAAAATTCCGCGATTTTCTCCGAAATGCCAATGATGAGGCCGCCAACGATCGCGCCAGGGATCGAGGTGAAGCCGCCAAGGATCAGAACGGGCAGCGCCTTCAACGCCAGAATTTCGAGCGCGAACGACACGTCCGAGCGCGCGCCCCACATGATGCCAGCGACAATCGCAACGATGCCCGCTGCAAACCAGACGATGACCCAGATTTGCTGCAGCGTGATGCCGACGGACTGAGCCGCCTGGTGGTCATCGGCAACTGCGCGGAGAGCGCGGCCGATCTTCGACACGTTGAAGAAGATCGCAAGCGCGGCCACCATCAGTCCGGCGATGACAGCGGCCGCCACATCAAGGTGCTGGAATATTACGAGGCCGCCAAACATATCGACAGCCGTCGAGCCGGTTGGCAGGCCAAGCTCGCTCGTGATCATCGTCTTCGGCTCACCGCCAAAGATCGTCTCGCCAAAACCAATGAGGAACGAGTTCAAGCCAATCGTTGCCATGAACAGGATAATGTCCGGCTGATTGACGAGCGGCCGCAACACGATGCGTTCGACCGACCAGGCCAGCGCAAACATAATCGCGATGCACGAGATGACCGATGCAATTGCTGCGGCCCACGACGGGAGCCCACCGACCTTCGTGAGCAGTGCATAGATGCTGACGAGCGACAGCGCCGAGAACACCATCATGATGCCCTGGGCGAAGTTGAAGACGCCGGATGCTTTGAAAATCAGAACGAAGCCGAGCGCGATCAACGCATAGAGAATGCCGGAGACGAAGCCTTCCCAAACCACCTGGATGAGGAGGTCAGGTGCCGCCCCCATCTCTACGAACGGCGAAACAAAAATCTGGTGAAGGAGTTCCATTCAGGCGGTCCATTCGCGGTCGCGCCTTGAGGTCGGCGCCATGTGTCAGTCTCGCGTGTGTCAGTCTTGCGCGGTTCAGTCTTGCGTCGGTTGCTCAACTGTCGTTGCAGGAGATCGTCAGGCCCAACAATTCAGTCGTGGCTGACGCCCAAGTAAGCATCGATAACGTTCTGGTTGGCCTGGACTTCCTCTGGCGTCCCGTCGGCGATCATCTCGCCATGGTCGAGCACAACGACACGGTCCGAGAGGTCCATCACCACGCCCATGTCGTGTTCGATCAACGCGATGGTTGTGTTGAGCTGTTCGTTCACGTCGATGATAAAGCGGCTCATGTCCTCTTTTTCTTCGAGATTCATACCGGCCATTGGCTCGTCGAGCAGCAGGAGCTCCGGCTCCATAGCCAGTGCGCGGCCGAGCTCGACGCGCTTTTGCAGACCGTATGGCAGCTTACCGACCGGTGTCCGGCGGATGTGTGCGATTTCGAGGAAGTCGATGATTTCTTCGACCTTGCGGCGGTGTTCAACTTCCTCGGCCATTGCGGGCCCGGCGCGAATTATTTGCCAAAAGATGCCGCGCTTCATTTTCAGATTGCGACCCGACATGATGTTGTCGAGCGTGCTCATGCCTTTGAAAAGCGCCACATTCTGAAACGTTCGCGCGATGCCTTGGGTCGCGGCAATGTAGGGCTTCATCTGTTTGCGAACGGTGCCGCGGTACGAGATTGACCCTTTTTGCGGGTGATAGAAGCCGTTGATGACGTTCAACATCGACGTTTTACCGGCACCGTTCGGGCCGATGATCGCGCGGATTTCGCCTTCGCGAATGTTGAACGACACCTTCTGGATCGCTTTCACGCCTCCGAACGACAGTTCGATGTCGCGGATGTCGAGCATGACATCGCCAAATGTGCGGGCGGATGCAGATGCGGGGGCTGCGTCAGCGAAACTGGTCGCTCCGGTTCCATCGGCAGTCATTCGGCGGCCTCCCTGATCGGCGCAGCATTTTGCGTTGTCGCCATATCCACGATGCGGACATCGCCCTCAATCACGCCGCGGCGACCGTCTTCAAACACAACTTCTGTTTTCATATGGCAGCGCTCTGACCCATTGTAGAGGGCCTCGATCATGGGCGCGTAACGGTCGGCGATAAACGAGCGACGCACTTTCTGGGTCCGCGTGATCTCGCCGTCGTCCGCGTCCAGTTCTTTGTGCAGGATGAGGAAGCGACGAATTTGAGCGTTGGCGACGCGCTCTTCGCCCGCGAGAGAAGCGTTCACCTCGGCCACGTGCTCGCTCAGCATCTCGTAAACCTGGGGATGGCCTGCGAGTTCCTGGTAGCTCGCGTAGATAATGTTGTTGCGCTCAGCCCAGTTGCCGACGGCGGTCAGGTCGATATTAAGCATCGCGGTTGCGAACTCGCGTCCGTTCCCAAACACGACGGCTTCTTTGATGTTCGGGAAGAATTTGAGCTTGTTTTCAACGTACTTCGGCGGGAACAGGCTGCCGTCGACCAGGCGGCCGACGTCCTTCGCGCGGTCGATGATCTTGAGGTGCCCGCGGTCATCGAAAAAGCCCGCATCGCCCGTGCGCACGAACCCGTCTTCGGTCAGGGTCTCAGCGGTTTTCTCATCGTCTTTATAATAGCCAACGAACATGCCGGGCGACTTGAAGAGGACTTCACCGCTCTCCGACAACTTCAGTTCCACATTCGGTGCAGGCGGGCCGACAGTGTCGGAGAAAATCTCGCCATCGGGCTGTGCCGTCACGTAGAGGAACGCTTCGGTTTGTCCGTACAGCTGCTTCAGGTTCAGGCCGAGCGAGCGATAGAACGCGAACAGCTCGGGGCCGATCGCTTCACCGGCCGTGTAGGCGACACGAATGTTGCTGAAGCCCAATCGGTTCTTCAGCGGGCCGAACACGAGCGGTTGCCCAATCGCGTACATGATGCGCCCGATGGGAGAGACGGACTTGCCGTTGAGGATGTTTTCGCCGTGCTTCTTGGCGACCCCAAGGAAGAACTTGAACAGGCCTCGTTTGAGCGCGCCCGCATCTTCCATGCGGATCATCAAATCGGTGAGCAGGGTCTCGAACACGCGCGGCGGTGCGAAATAAAACGTTGGCCCGATTTCGCGGAGGTTTTCCTGGATCGTCTCGGGGCGCTCCGGGCACGCAAGCGTGAAGCCCGCGACCATACCCTGGGCAAAGTTGAGATAGTGGTCACCGACCCAGGCGAGCGGCAGATAGGCGAGTGTTTCGTCCGTCTCTTTCAGCTTGTCGAACGTGACCGTATCGCTCGCCGCACCGATGCAGCGTTCGTGGGTCAGAAGCACACCTTTCGACGTGCCGGTTGTGCCCGATGTGTAGAGCGTGACGGAGACGTCGCTCCCGACGCCTTTATCGATCTCCGCGCGCCACCACCGATCAGCTGCGTCGAGCCCGCCGGCGAACGTCTCTGCGAGTTTCTGGACGTCGGCGAAGGCATGGAGATATGTGTCGTCGTATTTCTGAAGGCCACGCGCCTCGTCGTAAACAACTCGCTCGACGTTTGGCAGGCGGTCAGCGACTGAAAGAAGCTTGTCGACCTGTTCCTGGTCCTCGACGACAGCGATGCGCACTTCGGCGTGGCTCAGCACATAGGCCATTTCATCGGCAACGGCGTCGGCATAGACCGGAACGGGAATGCCGCCGATGCTTTGGACAGCTGCAAACGTCCAGTAAAGCCTCGGACGGTTTGAGCCGACAATCGCAACACGGTCGCCGCGCTGAACACCGAGTTGGCTAAGGCCAACTGCAAAATTTCGGATTTCGTCGCGCGTTTCGGACCAGGTCCACGTTTGCCAGATCCCGAGATCCTTGTGGCGAAACGCTGGACGGTCGGCGAAGACTTCTCCATTTCGCAGCAGCAATTTTGGGATCGTGTCGAGGCGCGCGTTTGCGCGCGACGGTGATGTCGCACCAACCACTGTAGCGATACCTCCCTGGCCAGGTTGGTTGCCCGGCATTCCTCTTGTTGTCCCATGTAAACGGGCTTATTCGACGAAAGCAAGGGTCATGCGCGGCCGGATCGAGACATCGTTGATACGCGCAGCAGCGAATTCACCTACTTCAGGAAGGCAGGCAATGGCGGACGAGCTTTACCACTTTATCAATGGCGCACGTGTTCAAGGCAAAAGCGGGAAGACGGCGGATGTCTTCTGGCCCATGACTGGTGAAGTCGCAGCGAAAGTCCCGCTGGCGAGCCCTGACGAGTTGGCAGCCGCGGTCGCGAACGCGAAAGCAGCGCAACCGGCGTGGGCTGCGACCAACCCGCAACGGCGGGCGCGTGTCATGATGAAGTTCCTTGAACTGGTCGCCCGTGACAATGAGAAACTGGCCGAGACGCTGGCGCGGGAGCATGGCAAGACGATCCCGGACGCCAAAGGGGATATCCAGCGCGGCGTCGAGGTGTGTGAGTTTGCGATCGGTATTCCGCACTTGCTGAAGGGCGAATACACGGAAGGCGCGGGGCCGGGGATCGATATTTATTCGATGCGCCAGCCGCTCGGCGTTGTCGCTGGAATTACCCCGTTTAATTTTCCAGCGATGATCCCGATGTGGAAATTGGCGCCCGCCATCGCCTGCGGAAACGCCTTTATCTTAAAACCCTCCGAACGCGATCCCTCCGTGCCCCTAATGCTGGCGGAGCTGATGATTGAGGCCGGGCTCCCGCCGGGAATTCTGAATGTTGTGAATGGGGATAAAGAATCCGTCGATGCTATTCTCGATCATCCAGATATTCAGGCCGTTGGATTCGTTGGGTCCACTCCGATTGCGGAATATGTGTATACGCGCGGGTGTGCGAACGGGAAGCGCGTTCAGTGTTTCGGTGGTGCCAAGAACCACATGATCATCATGCCGGACGCAGACATGGATCAAGCTGTCGATGCCTTGATCGGTGCTGGTTATGGGTCGGCTGGCGAGCGCTGCATGGCGGATTCGGTCGCGGTGCCGGTCGGGGAAGAGACAGCTGACCGTCTTGTCGAGAAACTCGTGCCCCGCGTCGAAGGCCTTAAGATTGGCCCGTCAACGG
>JBCBWG010000072.1:0-13307 GCA_039817205.1 Pseudomonadota bacterium | reverse complement strand
GTGAGCGTGCCGGAGCGCGAGAGAATGCCGACTGAGCCCTTCTTGAAGATGTTACCCGGCATAATGCCGATCTTGCATTCTTCCGGCGTCAGCACGCCCGGGCAGTTTGGCCCGATCAGGCGTGAATTTGATTTGTCCAGGGCAGCTTTCACCTTGACCATATCCATCACCGGGACGCCCTCGGTGATGCAGATGATGAGCGGGATTTCGGCCTCAATCGCTTCCATGATGGCAGCCGCAGCCCCAGCCGGCGGCACGTAGACGACGGACGCATTGGCGCCGGTTGCAGCTTTGCCTTCGGCGACGGTCGCAAAAACCGGCAGTTCCTCTCCACCAGAACCCGTCCAGGTTTCGCCGCCCTTTTTGGGGTGAATACCACCGACCATTTGCGTGCCGAAATAGGCAAGCGCCTGCTCGGTATGAAACGTGCCGGTTTTCCCGGTCAGTCCCTGAACGAGGACTTTTGTATCTTTGTTGACGAGGATGGACATGGGGATTGGGCCTTTCGGTCAAAGAAGTTGTCGCGGTGCAGCGGTCGCAGGATCGCCGGAGTTTGGAGTGCCCGTGGGTTCCATAAGGAGCAGGTGCACGACACCGTTCACGGTGCGCGGTCGGTGCAATTGGCCTTTCGGCACGATGCAAATGTCGCCTGGAAACAGCGTTCGCGTGTCGAACCCTTCGATGTCGATTTCGAGTTGGCCTGCGAGAACGTGAAAGAAGTCATCCGTGTCATTGTGTTTGTGCCAGTCGAACTCGCCTTCGATTTTGACAACCATCACATCGTTGCCGTTGTAGGTCGCAACGGTCCGCGGCGACCAGCGATCGTCAAACTGACCCAGTTTTTCATTCAGGCGAATGACTTCAGACATTGGCGCGTCCTTCTCCTTCGGGAAGCACAGGCATGAACACAGAGAACGTCCCAATCATCTCAGGAACAAGAGCGACCGAACAATTTCGCTGATCGTCCATCGACTGGCTCCTCATTGATGGCGTTCACAGGAACGGGTTGACGACGGTGACCTGGCCGAAGGTCTGGCCGTGATTGAGGTCTTCGGAATACACCGTCCTTGCGTCGAGGGCGTCCGCTGCCGCGATGATTGCGCCGTTCCAGTAGGAGATCTCGTGGCGCTGCGAGATGTCGATGCCAGCAAGTACGATCTGAGCGGTGATGGGTTGAAACGGCTTCTTCGTGAGCGTCATGACCCAGCGACGGGCAATGGCGGGTGTGAGCGGAACCCAGGTCTTCCCGTCGACCTCACCTTTGATAGCATTGCTGTAAAACTCGGCGAGGACTTGGGCAGATGTAACGTAGTCCTCGGTGGCCACGATCTTCCGACACGTCGCCCACTTTTGTGGCTCTGACGACCGTCCGAGCGCGGCGTAGAGCAAGATGTTTGTGTCGAGCAGGCAGCGATTACTTCCAGCGGTCAAAGCGAGGCTCTCCCGAGTAAGTCTCCTCGCGCGATGGGCGCCACGCGCCCATGTCCTCGCCCATGTCCTTGCCCGGGGACTCACTCATGTACCCGGGTGAACGATCGATAAGTTCCAGAAGCTGCTCGCGAGACTCGTCGCGTTCTTGCTCTTCGCGCACAACACGAGCCAGAAACTCGCGCACCATCTCGTTCACGCTCGTTCGCTTCATCGCGGCGAGCACGCGCGCCTTGTCGAGAAGGTCTTCTTCGATTGAGAGGGTGAGGTTCTTGGGCACGTGGGCGGCTCCACACAGGATATGTGGAGCACATAAACCGTGGTGTCGCTCAAGACAACGCGTCGATCGTCGAAGCGATCACGGGGTCCGACTCAGGCGCTGCTCAGTCCCAACGTCGTTAGTTCGCCAGTGTCACGATTGACAAGAGCCCGCCGGGTTGCCCGGACTTCGGCGCATAGTGGTAAATGAGAAAGACGTTTTGTTCGGTCTGGCCAACCCAGAGCGTGACGTTGAAGGGGCCCGCTTCGTAGGTCGTATCAGCGTCCCGTTCGGTCAGCACTTTCATCGCAGCACCGACATCTGCTGGTTTGTCCTTCGCCGGAAGGATCACCGTGCAGCCCGTCGCAGAGCCCTTCGCGAACTTCGGGAATTGCTCGGCCATTTGCGCATCAACATCGGCAACCGATGCCGAAACTTTGAAGGTGCGGCCATGGTCGTCGACTTCCCATGCTTTCAAATATTTTGCCGTCGCCCCGGGCGCGTAGGCCTTCAGTGCGTCGCCCGTAATCGGACGGAACCCATACGTTGTTGCAAGCTTCTCGAGCGCAGCCGTGTCCGGCATTGGATCGAAGCAAACGGTCTTGTAAATCCAAACGGAGTGCATCCCACTCGGACCGTCACCGCGCTTGACCTCAGAAAATGCGGACGAGGGAAAACCGAGCAGCAGTATGAGTAGAAACGCTGTTATCGGCAACTTCAACAGCTTCGAGAGAGAGGCCGTCTCCATTCTAAAATCTCCGCGTTTGTCTGAACCGTGCGTCGAGCAGCGATCGTTGCCTTCGCGATCGAATACACGCCTGCCGCTGAGAGGGTCGGCTCACTTTTGGAGCACGGTCACGCTGAGGACGCCTCCGGTGCCATGGCGACCGACCTTGGCAACGAGGAACACCTTCAACTTGTCGTTGCCGCCAGCCCACGTTGTTGTTTTCAGAAAGCCTTCGTCGACGTCTTTAGAGACCGGCTCCTTGCGTGCCAGCGTCTGCATATTCGACGTGATGACGTCGGCTGGATAGCCCTCGTCGACGACCATCGTACACGACGTCGTGCGGCCGCCTTCAAAAGCCGGAAAGGACTTCAGCATGCCAGCTGGTGGTGGAGACTGGACCACGGCCATCCGGAAGATGCGCTCACCAACTTGCGCGTCCCAGCCTTCAAGAACCTCAGGTTCCTTGATCTGGGTGAACTTCTTCAGGTCGCCAGCCTTGATGGGCTGCCACGCCAATTTGGTTGCCATGTCCCGGATCGCGTCCAGGTTCGGCACCTTCGAGTAACAAACGCGGTTGAAGACGAAAACGGGATCATCGACCGGAGCACGCTTCTGCGGAGGTACTTTCTGAGCCATTGCGGCCGATGACAAAACAGCGACGAAGCAAACCAGAAATCCAACGAGGCGCATGACGTTTCTCCAACCCTTTCGATTTTTTGTTCGGCCTACATGCATATTCGGATCGAAGCATGGCGTACATCGCGAGATCGACGCGGGCACTTATTCCGGCGTCTCGATAGATGTTTCGAACTTCAGCATCACGCCTGTAAAGCCGGCGCGCTTCGCCAGGGCGCTGCCAGCTGGGACATGGTAGAGGTAGGTATCGAGCGTGCGCTGAAATCTCGGCGACGGTCCCCAGATGTGGACCAGGGCGCCCTCAAACGGTGTTGTTCGTGCCCGCGCGCGGCCAAGAAGGTCGCTGACGGCAATCGGCTGAATGGCAGAGGTGGCGTTGAAATCATAGAGATAGCAGCCAGCGAGCGTGATGACGTCTGGCGCATGGACGTAGGTCGTGACCAGGAAATGCGCGCGGTCGTCGATCAGTTTGCGAAACGCTTTGCGCCGAAAAATCCATCCCGGTTCTTTTGAGCCGGCAAGCTCGGCGTCCGCTGCTGCTAAAACTGTTTTGAGCCTTGGATACTGGTCCCCAACGACCTCCACCCAACCGGTCGCTGCGACGTGCGCGTTTGTGGCGGCATGGGAAAGCCGTTTTGGCACGCAGGCCTGAGCGAAGGTTGCGACGAAACTGGATTTCGGATCTTTCGCTTTGGCTGATGTAACCGTCGCATTACCGAAGACCAACGCGATGGCCATCACCAAGCTTGCCCGGCGCCCATGCCATGCCAAGAGACGCCAGCTCACGGTTGCACGCTCATGCATCTTTCGTTGCTCCAAATGCTTCAGCGCGACGCCCTGAACCGCCCTCTTAAAGCGTTTCACCGGCGACAACGCCACTGGCCCAAGCCCATTGAAAGTTATAGCCGCCGAGCCAGCCGGTGACATCGACGCATTCCCCGATGCAATAGAGGCCTGGTACGCGCCTGGCCTCCATCGTGCGTGATGAGAGTTCTGCGGTTGAGATGCCTCCGGCCGTGACCTCAGCTTTCGCATAGCCCTCCGTCCCGGATGGCCTGAACGGCCAACGCGCAAGACGTGTCTCGATCGCGCTCAAGACCTTGTCGCTCATGTTCGAGAGCTGGGCTGCGTGTGGTGCGTCCCCGGTGACGATTGGCGCGAGCGTTTGTGCCAAGCGCGCCGGGAGGATATCGCCGAGAACGGCCTGAAGGTTGCTCTTTGGTCGGTTGCGTTTCTCCTGGGCCAGCCAGCCGGCTGTCCGTTGCGGCACGAGATTCAACTCAATGGATTGACCGGGCCGCCAGTAAGACGAGATTTGTAGAACCGCCGGTCCGGAAAGGCCGCGGTGGGTGAAAAGAAAGGCTTCTCGGAATGCGGCCGCTCCCACACTTGCGATCGTTTCCGTTGCGACACCTGCCAGAGCTGTGAACCGGCTTTGATCGGGATCTAACGTAAAGGGCACCAAGGCTGGACGCGGCGGCATCACGGTCAAGTCGAACTGCTTGGCGATCTCGTAGGCGAACCCGGTCGCGCCCATTTTCGGAATTGAGGGACCGCCGGTCGCGAGCACAAGAGACTTGGCTTCGAAGTGCTGGTCGTCGAGCGTTACGTGGAAAAGCCCGTCTGCGTGGCCAACATCTTGGATTGACTGGCCAAGTCTCAGATCAACGCCGCCCTGACGGCATTGGTCTAGAAGTAGGTCAACGATCTGGCGCGCCGATCCATCACAGAATAGTTGCCCAAGCGTCTTTTCGTGCCAGGCAATGCCGTACCGGTCGACGAGGTCAATGAAATCCTGCGGCCGATAGCGACTGAGCGCCGATTTCGCAAAATGAGGATTTTCAGACAGGAAGTTCGCAGGCTCAGCGTGAATATTGGTGAAGTTGCAGCGGCCGCCCCCGGAGATCAGGATCTTCTTGCCAGCCTTCGGTGCATGATCGATCAGGACAACTCGGCGACCCCGTAGGCCAGCGGTCGCAGCACACATCAGGCCCGCGGCACCGGCACCAAGAACGATCGCATCTACACGCGTTGGTGCGGGTTTCGATAGGCGCGGCACGCAGGTATTCCTAACAGCGCTGGCGACGTGGAACCGGGCGAACGCGATGAGCGCCTGCTCGCCTGACGATGAAGCCCGTCAGGCCGAAGCGCCAGAGCAATCGATCACCGTCAGCCCTTAACGGCGCCGACAATTTTCTGAGCAGCGTCGTCCAAATCATCCGCTGCAATCACGTTCAAGCCGCTCTCGTTGATGATCTTCTTGCCAAGATCGACGTTGGTGCCTTCGAGGCGGACAACCAGCGGGACCTGAAGGCCGACCTCTTTCACGGCGGCAACGACGCCTTCCGCGATGACATCGCACTTCATGATGCCACCAAAGATGTTGACCAGAATACCTTGGACGGCGGGATCGGCAGTGATGATCTTAAACGCGGCCGTGACCTTTTCCTTCGACGCGCCGCCACCGACATCCAGAAAATTTGCCGGTTCCGCGCCGTAGAGCTTGATGATGTCCATCGTCGACATCGCGAGACCGGCACCGTTCACCATGCAGCCGATATTCCCGTCGAGCGCGACGTAGGCCAAGTCGTACTTCGAGGCTTCGATTTCCTTGTCATCTTCCTCGGTCATGTCGCGGAGTTCGGCAATGTCGGCGTGGCGGAACAGGGCGTTGCCGTCGAACGAGACTTTCGCGTCCAGAACGCGCAAGTGGCCATCCTTCATCACGATCAGCGGGTTCACCTCGAGAAGGCTCATGTCTTTTTCGGTGAACGCTTTGTGCAGGATTGGAAATAGCGTCATCCCGTCGTCCCGCGCCGCGCCGTCGAGGCCAAGCGCATCACAAAGCTTGGCTGCATCCGCGTCCGTCACACCGGTTTCCGGGTTGATCGGCAGGGTGATGATCTTGTCAGGCGTTTCCTCCGCAACTGCCTCGATATCCATGCCGCCTTCGGTTGAGACAACAAATGCCGGTTGCCCCACGGTTCGGTCGACGAGGATCGAGAGGTAGAGTTCGCGCGCGATGTCGGCTCCATCTTCAATGTAAAGCCGATTAACTTGCTTGCCGGCGGGACCGGTCTGCTTTGTGACGAGCGTGTTGCCAAGCATTTCTTTGGCGTTCGCAATGGCCTCATCGGCCGAAAATGAGACGCGGACGCCGCCTTTTGCATCCTCTCCCAGTTCTTTAAATTTCCCCTTGCCGCGCCCGCCCGCATGAATCTGTGATTTCACCACCCAAACCGGACCGGGAAGCGCTGCAACGGCCGCTTCGATGTCGTCGGCGGTATGCACTGCAACGCCATCTGCGACTGGGGCTCCGAAACCTTTAAGAACCTGCTTTGCTTGGTATTCGTGGATGTTCATCGGGTTTCTGCCGCCTCGAACGGTTCTGTGGTGGGGCCCAGGCTGGGATGCTTTGGGCGCTGTCTCGAAATGCTGGAGCTTCGGATAGCGCGCTGATCCCGCTGAAACAACAGAGCCGTTCGTTGACCGCTCGTTATGATGTGCGCCGATGGGCCGGCCCATTTGGATCCACAAACTTCACGGCGATTTGCGATGACGCGATGACGATCTGATTGGAACCGGAAGGGATAGTGGGCTGTGATTGCTGGGCAGCTGCCTGCCATCTCAAGCTGCCGTAAAACGGATGGTGCACCCCCGATCGCCTGCCCCCCGTGTCAACAGGCGACCGACCATTCGTTCCGACCGTCGCGCGATCATCCATCCCCTCATGGGTTGCGCGACGGTCCTCCCAATCGCCGATGTCTACCGGCCGCAGCAGCTCTCGGGAGACGCATCGGTCCGACCTTTTGCAAGTCGATCAGACTGTCGAGGTTCGAACCAAACCATGAGCTGGAGGGTCATCGTCGAAAAGAGATGGCCGGTGCGTAATTCAAATTGTCTTCTGGGACCTATTCGGCGGAGGCGACGAGATCGGCTCAGGTCCGTGGTCCACCTCGACCAGGGCTCTATGGAAAACCTTGCCTTGCCGTGCCGTGCCGCGCGGACGGGCGGGCTGCCAAACTCGGATGGTGGCATTGAAACCGTTCGATCCCGCCCGCAAAGATCACACGTGGTCGGCGCGGCGACGCTGATGAGGACGCCTAGAGCCGACTGTCGCGATCGGGCGTCTAAACCGTAACGGCGATCTCGGTCATCTCTGACAGTAAGTGGGCGACAGCCTCTTTGTCGCTTTGGCCAGCGGACTGGATCGAAGGCTCGACAACCAGTTGTGCTGCGAAGCCGAGCGGGTCGGCTGAAATGCGGTTGAAGAATTCCGACGCCTTGGCGATCTCTTCGAGCGTCGGCGGGCCGGATTTTCCGCTTTGCCGCTCACCCAACTCCGCGAGTTTTCTTGCGAGCGCCCAAGAAGCCGACGTCAGCTTCTGCTGGCGATCATCCGCTGCACGACCTCTCGCCCCATCATTCAACTCCGGGTCTGGTTGTCTCGACTGATAGTCGTATGGCGTGTGCGGAGCAGAAAAGCCCGGCGCGGCGCTCCAGCTCGCGCCCATATTTTCTTGCGGCGCTGCATATGTTTCGGGTCGGGTTGTAAGTGCAGCGGGCGGGTATCCGAGGAGATCGTTCGGGGTAATTCTCAGAATCTCACAAATCCGCGAGAAGAGCTGAAGGTTCGGCTCAACCTCGGCGCGCTCGTATCGCGTGTATCGGTTCTCATCGATTTCCAGGCGTTCGGCGAGCGAGCGGGCGCTTCGGTAGCCAGCCTGCTTTCGGAGTTCTCTGAGGCGCTGTGAGAACAAGTCGCGAATTTGGTTTGTTTCTGCCGTCATGGGCGGCGGTTTACGGGCCACTCCCACAAAAGTAACGCGAAATTTCGTTAGATTATGAATGATATTGGCTAAAATCAGAGATTTATGAGACAAACAACACAGGACTCCGGGCGAACCTCCGTTTTTCAGCGAGGTGAAATTGGTGGAAAAGCTTGCGACGGCCGAAGTGGGCGGCGACGTTGGCTTCGTCTGATTTCGAGCTGAGCCCGGTTGTTCCCGGGCTTGCTTGGCCAAGCCACTTGGAGTGGCTGCTTTGCGTGGCGCGACCTTGTGTCGGGCGCTCCAAGCGCCAGAGCGTCCGTATGCGCAGATGACACCTCGGCGAGAGCCGGGTATCTCCGACGCTCACTAAACCTCATTGCCGGGCTCCCATGACCGACACGTCTCGCATCCGCAACTTTTCGATTATCGCACACATCGATCACGGCAAGTCGACGCTCGCTGATCGGTTGATTCAGCATTGCGGCAGCGTCGCCGATCGCGAGATGAAAGAGCAGCTGCTCGACAACATGGACATCGAGCGCGAGCGCGGCATAACGATCAAGGCGCAAACGGTTCGGCTCGATTATCGCCATACCGACGGCGAGACCTACCAGCTCAACCTCATGGATACGCCGGGCCACGTGGACTTCGCCTACGAGGTCTCACGATCGCTGGCGGCTTGCGAAGGGTCAATTCTCGTCGTTGACGCGAGCCAAGGCGTGGAAGCGCAAACGCTCGCCAACGTCTATCAGGCGCTGGACCATGATCACGAGATCATTCCCGTCCTCAACAAAGTCGATCTGCCCGCAGCTGATGTTGATCGTGCCAAAGAGCAGATCGAGGACGTGATTGGCCTCGACGCCAGCAATGCTGTGCCTGTGTCGGCTAAGAGCGGTCTAAACATCCCGGCTGTTCTGGAAGCGATTGTTGAGCGCCTACCAGCCCCATCCGGCGATCGCGAAAAGCCGCTCAAGGCCATGCTCGTCGATAGTTGGTACGACGCCTACCTCGGTGTTGTGGTGCTCGTACGTGTCATTGAAGGGACGCTTAAGAAGGGCCAAAAGATCAAGCTTATGTCCACGGACGCTGAGCACCCCGTGGAACGCGTTGGCGTTTTCCGCCCGCACCAGGAAACACTCGGTGAATTAGGCCCGGGCGAAGTTGGCTTCTTCACGGCCGGCATTAAAGAGGTCGCCGACACCCGCGTTGGCGACACCATTACGGACGCGAAGACGCCAACGACCCAACCGCTCAGTGGGTTCAAACCAGCCCAACCGGTCGTTTTCTGCGGCTTGTTCCCGGTCGATGCGGCCGACTTCGAAGACCTCCGCTCAGCGATGGCGAAACTGCGCCTCAACGATGCGAGCTTTTCCTTTGAGATGGAGACGTCCGCAGCGCTGGGCTTCGGCTTCCGGTGCGGCTTCCTCGGCCTGTTGCACCTCGAGATCATCACCGAGCGCCTCGACCGAGAGTTCGGTCTGAACCTGATCACAACCGCACCGAGCGTCGTCTACAATGTCTTCAAAAAAGACGGGGCGATGCTCGAAATGCACAACCCGGCCGACATGCCGGATGTGACCTTGATCGACCGAATGGAAGAGCCGTGGATTACGGCCACGATCCTTGTTCCCGACGACTACCTCGGTGCGGTCCTCAAACTGTGCCAGGATCGTCGCGGTCGCCAAAAGGAGCTGACGTATGCGGGCGCGCGGGCCATGCTCGTCTACGATCTGCCGCTCGCTGAGGTCGTCTTTGATTTTTACGACCGCCTGAAGTCTGTCAGCCGGGGCTACGCGTCGTTTGATTATCAAATGGCGGGCTACGAGGCCGAAAACCTCGTCAAGATGTCGATCCTCGTCAACGCCGAGCCGGTTGATGCACTTTCGATCATCGTGCACCGAGACCGCGCCGAGAGCCGCGGCCGTACGATGTGCGAGAAGCTGAAAGATCTGATCCCTCAGCATCTGTTTAAGATCCCGATCCAGGCGGCGATCGGCGGGAAGGTGATCGCCCGTGAGACCATCTCAGCGCTACGCAAGGACGTCCTTGCAAAGTGTTACGGAGGCGATATCTCACGTAAGCGCAAGCTGCTCGACAAGCAGAAGGCTGGTAAAAAGAAGATGCGCCAGTTCGGCAAAGTTGAAATCCCACAGGAAGCGTTCATCGCCGCACTCAAGATGGGTGACGAGTAGTCAGCGGGCTGGGATGACGGTTGATTGCGCCTGAGGATCGAACACGTGCGACGCTTTTGGGTTCTTCTCGTTGCGGCTTTGCTGGTGTCGGGTGTGCTCGGACCGGCCGTTTCAGATGCGCGGGCTCAGAACCAACGGACAGTCAACGGCCCTTGCATCGACGGCTTTTCCTGGCGCGGTACGGCTGGCTCACTGCGAGGTCAGGCCATCCTGTCGGGCTGTCGAGAAAGCGAACAGCCGGAACCCATCTCGCTGAGTTGTCAAAGCGGCGCGGCAACGATTGAGATCGAAGTCGATGCGCTTTTATCGGGTCGAAACGGTCGTTTTTCGTTCGCATTGGCCGTGAAACGCGATCGCTGGCTCGGGACATTTGAATTTTCCGGCAAGGCGAACACGACCGGGATGTACGAGACATTGACCGCGTCCATTCCGGTCGACCATCCGGTTATTGGACTGCTTCAATCCGGACGCCAGGTTATGATCGATGCGCCCGGCGATGCGCGGTACCATCACTTGAATGGATCCCGAGAGGCGATCGCCACGATGCTTCAAGGCTGCAGTTTGGGCGGCAACCCGCGCGCGTCAGCATCACCTCTAGGACCGGAAGCAACAACGGGGCGCCGCTCAGAGCTCGTCGTCCTGTTCAACACGCCAGCTGGTCCCGGTCCGCTTTGGGTGGACCGAAACGCCGCGACACAGCTGACCGGTGGCTGTCGCGCGGACTGGGCGCGGTTTGTTCGCAAGTGGGGTGCTGCTGCTTTCGCAGTTTCGCCGTCAGGTGCGTGCGGTGCGCGGTTTGAGGACTTCAATTTGGCAGCCGCCAAGGATGGTGCACTCAATGAATGCCGGAAGTGGTCGAATGGGCAGACCTGCCGTCTCATCGGCACGCGCCCGCGCGTCGACTGGGAAATTTACGGCACTTGCGAACAACAATACGTGAGCTGGAAACAGCGGTCGGCGGGGTCCGCCTTCGCGGCCTTCAGCATCGCCCAAAAAGGCGCGTGTGGTTGGGTTGACACCGCCGCGTCTCTGGATGCGGCGAGGCGCATTGCCCAAAAGAGCTGCTTTGACGCCCAGGATGGGCTGCGGTCAGAATGCCGGACGGTCGCTGTCAGACGCTAAGCGCCGCGCCCGGTTGCGGACAGCAAGCAAGACGCTTTGTTCATTGGATTGAAAATAGACCAGCCACCACGTCACGTTGATGAGATACCAGCACTTCGGAGTTTTCTACAAACTGCGAAAGCGAATAACGTGAACCTGACCCGACGCGCATTTTCATCTGGACTCATGGCGCTTTTTGGCTCGTCGGCGGCGCCACTGCGACCCGCCGCCATCTTAGGGTCGCTCAGCCCGTCGGCGTCCGACATGACATTCGAGGCGCTGCTTAGCGAACTCATCACGAGCGAAGAAGCGGCTATCAACGGCGGTCAAGTCGTGCAAGCGGGACGCGGCGCGTCGTCTTGGTATGGTCGGCAGATTGAGGGCTACCTCGGCGAGGTCGATCTACGCGTCGATATTGCGACGTCCGCCAAAGATCTTTTGGCCGAGTTTCGCTCAAGGGTGATGTCCGACGCCAAGCAGGCTCGGACGCTGCGGGTCGGCGATGGTCCCAAGCTTCCACGCGAAGAACGGCCCGAGCAACAGTCATCGGATCTGGACGCTAGAGAAAAAACCACCGAGATAAGTGAAGAGCAGGTTTTTACGTCATCACCAGCTTGTGACGTGTGCCCCGCCGACGCGCGCACTACGACGTGTTCAATTTCCCCGACAGTGCGCTCTCGGACACCATCGCTATGACCCACAGAACTATCGTCACTTTCATTATGGTGGCTGCCGTCAGCCTTCTTGTGCCTGCAGCTGCCGCTGCACTCGAGCCGGTCGCGGGTCAAGGTGCGAAGCGGCTCGTCATCCGTGGGTATGACACGACCGCGTACTTTACCAAGGGTGGTCTGCGGTCCGGTTCGCCTACTCACGAAGTGCGCTGGAAGGGTGCGACGTGGCGCTTTGCGACCGCGACAGATGCTGCAAAATTTCGTGCAAACCCAACCGCTTTCGCTCCGCAGTTCGGTGGCTACTGCACCGGCGGCTTGTCCCAAAGGCATGTCGTAACTGCCAACCCGCGGATCTGGCGCATTCACCGTGGCAAGCTCTACATGTTTGCAGCCCAGGCCGGCGGTCGCCGCTTCGACAAGAACCCCGCGGCTGTCATCCGCGCAGCGCACGCTTATTGGAAAACGCTGCCGGTAAAATCGCGGTAACATGCGGCGATTGCCGCTCGGGGCCGCCCTGCGCTCGGCGACTTAATACTTTTAAAATGCATCAAACCGCCTCATGGGATGACGGTCGCTATTTGCTGTGCGGATGTTAGTCTCGCAACAACGCCCGCGGTGAGGCCAGGGACGTGGTTCGACGAAAGCGACAAATGGAGAAAACGCAAGCCACATTGGCTTTAACCCCGGAAGAGCGCCGGCGCTTTGACCGCGACGTTTGGTATGCAGCCGTTGTCTCGATCCCATTTCTCTTTGTGGTAATCGTTGCGCTTGCGACGGATGCGTCATCGACCCGGTCTTGGCTCTATGGCGCGCATGTAGAAACGCCTTTAAATTTGCGACTGACGGTAATGTACGGCTTCTACCTTGTGGCGCTTTCCGCTGCCGCCGTAATCGTTGGCATTGCCTTGGCGCGCCCCGTTCGTTGGCATGCTCTTTTTCGTGTGCCGTTGGCGATCGCCCCCTTTGTTCTGCTCGTTTATGCGACGTCGACCGGTTTGATGTATGTCGGGATCATCGCAGGGCTTATTCTCGCGCTATCTCTGGTCGGTTTGCCGCTCGTTCCCTTCCTACCGGCCGCGCTTTGTGGCCTCTTATTCGGTTTTATCCTTGGGTTTTCGTTCACGTTGATATCCTGGCGACGAAACCTCAAGAGCGGATTGGGTAGTTTCGCGAGTCTTATTAAGATTAGCTCCTTTAGCGCAATCGTCTTCTTTGCATTAAATTTTTTGATAGCAATCCGTGCGTTTGACGCGACCCATAGATTGACCGGATCTGGCGAGTGGTATGCGTTTGTTGCAATGTTTCTTGCGCTTGTTGCGATCTGGGGCGTGCTGCATTGCTTTGCGGCGTTTGAATTTGGACAAGGTCCGAGAGCATTGGCGCGATCGATCATTCGGCAGCGCCTTGGTTGGATGGCCGCGCTCGCGCTTCTTTTGAGCCCGCTCGCGGTTTCTGCAAGCAAGGCGATGGAGTTGCGCTATGTGCCACCGGATACGCCGGTGTTTGGTGCACTTGTGATGG
>JBCBWG010000071.1:0-13315 GCA_039817205.1 Pseudomonadota bacterium | reverse complement strand
GGTCCAAACCGCGCCGATGCTGCGCGGCCGGATCGTTTCTTTGAACGGTGTCGCCGCAGCTGATGTCAAAGCTGGTCCCGATGCAGCGTGGGTCTTGCGCGGCGACCGTGGCCTCAGTTTCTCGGAGGAGCTGCCCAAAGGCTCACGGGTCGTGGATGGCACGTGGTGGGCACCCGGTTACAGGGGCGAGCCGCAGGTTTCGTTTGTTGCGGACTTGGCCAAGGACCTTGGCCTCGGCATTGGCGACACGATTACCGTCAACGTGCTCGGTCGGAACATCACCGCCCGCATTGCGAGCTTACGCGAGATCGAATGGGAGAGTTTGGCGATCAACTTCGTCATGATCTTCTCGCCGAATACTCTGGCTGCCGCACCGTACAACGTACTGGCGACGGTTCGTATGCCGCCGGACCCGAAAACCGGCGTCGCCGACGAAGATCGGTCGATCGCGATCGGACGGGAAGTTGGTCGGGACCTTCCTGCTGTGACAATGGTCCGCGTGAAAGATGCAATCGAAGCGTTCGCGGGCGTCTTTGCAAATGTCATGGCCGCGGTCAGAGCCGCCGGAGCGCTCACCTTGCTTGCGGGCGCATTGGTGCTCGCAGGCGCACTTGCGACAGCACAGCGGCGGCGGATTATGCAGGCTGTGATACTCAAGTGTCTGGGTGCAACGCGAGGGAAGCTCCTGCTCGCACACGCGGTGGAGTACGGCCTGCTTGCGCTGATAGCGGCACTTCTCGCGGCAGGTGTCGGAATTGTTGCCGCCTACGCCATTGCGACACTGGTGCTCGAGGTCCCGTTCGTGATGTCGTGGTCAGCGCTCGGTCTCGCCATCGCGGCGTCCGTCGGGCTCGTTTTGACGTTTGGCGGCGTCGGCACGTGGCGCGTGTTGCAGACGCGACCGGTGCCGCATCTTCGGAGCTTGTGATGCCGGACCGACCGCAGTCCGCGCCAGTTTTGCACGGTCGCAATGGGCGCGGTTTCAGGACAGTTTGTCGCGAATTTAGGCGGTCCTTAAATTTAAGCAGCCGAAACAAGCTTTTCGTTAGCTTTGCGTGGCTCTTTGCGGCCCTGTATTGCTTGAAAGTGCGCCGACCAGTCCGCATATTCGGCGCGTGACTGACAGAACTCGTATCGGTCAAAGGGACAAAATATCCGATGGCAGACAATCGCAACTACGCTCAGGTGGCCGGTACCCGTACCGACGGTGTCATCGACCAGGGCCTGCGCTCACACATGATCGGCATTTACAACTACATGACGGGCGGCGTTGCGCTGACCGGCATTGTTGCAATGGCGACTTCTTATCTCGCAAGCACGAACCAAGCCGTCGCTCAGGCACTGTATTTCTCACCACTGAAGTGGGTGGTCATGCTGGCGCCGTTGGCGTTTGTGTTCTTCCTGTCGTTCCGCGTTCACAAGCTGAGCGTCGGTGCAGCCCAGGTTTCTTACTGGCTGTTCGCAGCAGTGATGGGTGTGTCCCTGTCGTCGATCTTCCTCGTGTTTACGGGGCAATCGATCGCACAGGTCTTCTTCGTGACGGCCGCCGCATTCGCCGGTTTGAGCGTGTTCGGCTACACGACGAAAAAGGATCTCTCCGGCTGGGGTTCGTTCCTCATCATGGGCCTGATCGGCATTATCATTGCGGCGATCGTCAACATTTTCCTGCAGTCTGGCGCTCTGCAGTTCGCGATCTCCGTGATCGGTGTGCTCGTGTTCGCAGGTCTGACAGCCTATGACACACAGCGCCTGAAGGACGAGTACTATCAGCTCGCCGGTGACCAGACGTGGCTTGCAAAGTCCGCTATCATGGGCGCACTGAGCCTGTACCTGAACTTCATCAACATGTTCACGATGCTGTTGCAGCTCTTCGGCGACCAGGAGTAGCTGCGACGTGAACTGCGTTGGTCGCTGACCAGCGGCTGCAAGGCATAAGTTTGAAAGGGTCTGCTCCAATGGAGCGGGCCCTTTTTGCGTTGGGTGGCCTGCTCATTCAGGCGGCGCGCTCTCGTGGCTCAGTCAGCGCCAGCGGCGGCTTCGTCCGACAGCGACCGTAGACGCAGGGGATGGCATGACGGCGTGCACTTGCATCCGATTTCGACGTGCGACCGCGTCTTGTTGTAGGGCAGGCAAAAGCCTGTTCGGTGCCGGGAACACCAGTGAGCGGTCGCATCGCCTGGAGGTCGTTTGATCGGGGGCTTGGTTGACCCGCTGTGATGCTTGCGCGCGCGGGGGCTGCGTCAGAGGCATCGACACGAGCGCGCATGGTGTCTGCCTGTGAAACCTAGCTGTGAGACCTTGCTGTGAGACTGGCCTGTGGCACTGGCCTCTGTGACGCGGGGCGAGAACACGCGTGGTGTCAAATACCAAAGCAGGCTGCCTGGGAAGGCAACCTGCTTGCAATTGTCTCGGTGGTTGGCCCCGAACTTCGCCTACTGCGCTTACTGCGCGACCCGCATGGATTTTAGTTTCGTCGCGACATCGCGAAATGCGTTGATGAGCTGGTTTGCGGTGTCGGCGTTGTAGAAGTTCTCTGTCGAACCCGCGCACTCTTCGAGCATGGCCTCAGCCTCTGCCGGGGCTTGGAACGCGATGGTGTAAACCTGGATGCCCGCTGCTCGCATTGCCGAACACAGTTGCAGCGCTTGGAAACCGGAGCTCAGGACGTCGCCACGGCTCTCGGAGTTTTCGTTCTGGGCAGAGTAGGCGGTGTTGAACCTGCCATCGCTCATGATGACTGTGGCTTTGATATTGTTCTTCCGCCCGTAAGCGTTGGGTCGACTGTCGGTCGGCCAAAGCGTGTGCCACTCCGGCGAAATCGTATACCAACCCCACGCCACACCAATGTGACCAGCCGTCCAGCCTTGAGCCGTGAGCGCATCAATTTCGCTTTTGAAATCGTCCCGGTCCTGTTCTTTGCGAAGATCACTTAGCGGGATCAAGGGCGCAGAAACACACGCGAACCGCGGGTTCGATGTGTGGAGCTTCGTGCTGACGTCATTCCCGTTGACCGGTCCCGCATCCGTGTAGCGCTCTTCGTTTTGGCGTTCGATCACGCATGGCGCTCCGTCGTCGTCGAAGATGCCGCCTTCGAGAGCTGCCCGGACGAAGTAGTCGTTACCAACGTTGACCGTGGTGGCATATGGGACAAGCGCAACCCGGACAAAGCCTTCGGGCGTTTCATCGTTATAAAGCACGTCAACTAGGGACTTCGCCGCTTCTTTCAAAGCATCGAGCTTCGCGCACGGGTCACACATCGAGCCCGTTGTATCCAGAACCAGCGAAACCTCGATCCGGCGCGATGAAAAGTTGACAGCTGCGACCCGCTCGAGCGTCAGGCTATCGACCTGGACCGCTTTAAGGAGCGTGGTTGGAATTTCCGATCGAAAATTAATTTCGACCGAACCATCGGACCCGTCATGCGTTACTTGGAATTGCGAAATCGTGACGTTCCGCGTTTCGATCATGGTCGCTGCCTGTTGATCGAAAAAGTTCCGGGCCCGATCGGCGATCTGTTGGTCCGAGAGCTCCTCTGTGTCGGCAAGCTTGGCCGCCATGATTGCCGTGGCATCAAGCAGGCCTTCAATGTGGCGGGCCGTGGAATAGTATCGCGCCGCATCTACTGCAAGGCCCGCAATCCCCACGATGAAGACGAACAGAAGTGCGAATATGATGACGACGACACCGCGATCATCATTTGAAAAACGCGCGACGAATTTTTTTTGGGACACGGGTACACCCTAGCAGGTTCCAGTCAGGCTGCGTGACGATAGCGCAACGTATTTACTAGAGCCTAAAAATATCAAATTTGAAACAGAACGCTCCAAATACCGTTTCAAAATATTGCGCGCATGTATCAAAATGAGAGGCGCATTATTTTATAAACAGAGAATTATTTACAGCGCCAAAATGAGCCACGGTCGAAATGGAAATGATCGCGGTGGGCGCGATTGAAATTCGGTCCGAGAGAGACGCGGAAATAGCGGCAAGCGCCACGATGGACGCGACGCAGAAAGCGGCCACGCGGACCAGGTCGGTTCCAATCGCGTAGGACGGAAATGGTCTTGCCATTCCCAAGAGTGAAAGCGCCGATATCGACAGCGTTCGCCGTCGCGTGTTGGCTGCGTCGATTGCCGAAGAATGCTGAGCCAATGATGTTGCGGCAGTTGTAGACGCCCATTTGGCGCATGGAGATGACGTCACTCTCGAAGATCTGTCGAGCGGCTGGCTGAACCACGTTGTGCATCCAAAGCGCCATGGCGCCGGCGACACCGCAGTTCACGGCGGCTGCTGGAAACCGCGCGCCACCGACGCGCGAGAGGCGGACGGCGTTGGACCAACCGCAGCCGTCGCCCGTGACGCGATCACCCACAGGGCGCGCCGTGACGTGCTTGCTTGAGACAAGGCCCCGGCACAGGGGCCCATCCGTTGCGAGTTCTCTCAGCTGCCAATCGACAATGATCGGGATCGGATGTTCAACGATGATCGCTGGGAGTGGTGAATAGCGCGGAGGGATCCAACCCTGGCGAAAAGCGATGGCCATCGCAATGAGCAGTGACGCGCCAAGCCACGTATACCGCGACCAAAGCCATCGCATGCTGTCGTCTCCGCTCTAATTTGTGGCGGGTTCGATGTAGGCGCGGACGATCTTGTCGGGGCGCGGCACCATTCCGCCGCGATTGGGGTCACCGGTTCGCAGCGTATCTATGGCTTCCATCCCAGAGACAACTTGGCCCCAAACCGTATATTGGCCGGCAAGGTGGCTGCAGCCTGTGTTCGTGAAGCAAATGAAGAACTGGCTGTTCGCAGAGTTTGGGTTTGCGGTCCGTGCAGCGCCGATGGTGCCGCGTTTGAAAGGTGCTTGCGTAAACTCGGCCGGCAAATCGGGGTATTTCGAGCCGCCTGTTCCAGTACCCGTGGGGTCACCCGATTGCGCCATGAAGTTTCTAAGCACTCGGTGAAAAACGATGCCGTCGTAAAACTTTTCCTGAGCGAGTTTTTCGACGCGGGCCACATGTTGTGGCGCAAGGTCCGGGCGCAGGCGAATGACCACTTTGCGGACTTGCCCGCCGCTGCTGACTTCTAGGACGAGGTTGTTTGCCGCTTCGGCGGCCGATGCGGAGATAAGCGACGCGGCGAGCATGAAGCCGAGGCCAATAGCGGCGATGAGTTTCGTCATCGTGAGACGCTCCCGTTATTCTTGTAAATGGGCGGCCAGCGAAGGTCTGGCTGCGCGTTAGGTCGATCGAAATTTTGCTTTCAGTCGGTCTGCAGTTGCGGCTGAAACGAACGGCGTGACGTTGCCGTTCATAGCCGCGATCTGGCGGACGAGGTTGGCTGCGATATGGCGCACGGCTGGGGAGGCGGCGAGAAACACTGTTTGAATTTGCGGTGCCATCTCGCCGTTCATGCCGGCCATTTGCATTTCGTAGTCGAAGTCGGTTCCATCTCGAAGACCGCGAATAATCATGCTGGCGCCCTCGGCGCCCGCGGCATGAACGGCGAGGCTGTCGAAGGTGACGACGCGAAAGTCGCGGCCGTGCTTCTCGGCCAGTGGCCCGATCTCAGTCTCGATCATGGCCACGCGCTCGGCATCGTCAAATAGCGGCTTCTTCCCGTGATGGACCCCGACGCCAATGACCAGCTCGTCCAGAAAGCTGAACGCGCGGTCGATGACATCCGTGTGGCCGAAGGTAATCGGATCAAACGATCCCGAATAGAAACCGATGTAGGCCATCTCGAACCTCGCAGCGATCACAGGACAGCGTCGGCGCACACGCGATCTTCACACAGAGTTTGGGCGACGCCTGTGCCTGCTCATGGCATTTACTGCAGGGCTGCGCAAATGAATGGAGCCAAACATGTTCGCGCGACCGAAGGACAAGGCAGGCGTATACTGTCGCTTGCGTGCCAAGCTAAGGATGGCCGTGTGCGCAATCTGCGTCTCGTTTGGCCTGACCCTTTTTAGCGACGCGGCGTTTGCAGATCGCATAACCGTTCAAGCGGCGTACGATGCGGCGAAAGACGGGCGCATCGATCTCATTGATATCCGCCGCCCCAGTGAGTGGGCGAAGACAGGCGTGCCGGACGGTGCCACGCCTATTACAATGCATCAGGGTCTCAACCGCTTTGTCGGACTGATGAAAGCGAGACAGGCGGCGAACGGTGGTCGCCCGGTCGCACTGATTTGCCGGGCGGGCGTGCGGTCGAAACGCATGCACGATCGTTTGAAGCGCGCCGGCGTGAAGGTCATCGATGTTTCGGCCGGTCTTTCCGGAAACCGCCGTGGCGATACGGGTTGGGTCCGGGCCGGGCTTCCCGTACGGAAGTGGTCGCCGAAAGAATAGGTGCCCTTGTGCCGGGCGCACAGTTGGGACGGTCACTTGCAGCGAAGCTCGCGACGGACCGGCTCATGCGGCATAGCTCAAGACAGAACTACACAGCATCGTCGCCCGGTCCGGCGTCCGCGCCCCCAGCATCGCCTTCGGGTTCCGCCTCGTCGTCACCTTCGTCTTGAATGCGCTCGACGGACACAACCTTTTCGTCCTTGTCGGTCCGAAAAACGGTAACACCTTGGGTGTTGCGACCCGCGATGCGGATCCCACTCACAGGGCATCGGATCAATTGCCCGGCATCCGTCACAAGCATGATCTGATCCGCGTCATCGATTGGGAACGCCGCGATGAGCGGGCCGTTGCGGTTGTTGACGACCATAGCGGCGATGCCTTTGCCGCCGCGCCCGGAGATCCGGTATTCGTACGACGACGACCGCTTGCCATAGCCCCGTTCCGAAATGGCGAGAACGAACTGCTCTTTCGCAGATAGCTCCGCATAGCGCTCGGGCGTTAGGTCTGTGGGGCCTACTGCCTCTTCGCCGTCGTCGACTGTCGCCGCTTCGGGCACATCGTCGCCGTCTGTCGCGTCGTCAGCGCCTTGCGCGCGGCGCAGAAGGGCGGCTTGTTTCATGTAGGCGGCGCGTTCAGACGGTGAGGCTTCCACGTGAGTCAGGATCGTCATCGATATGACCGTATCGGTCTCGGCCAATCGGATCCCTCGGACGCCGGTTGAATCGCGACCTTTGAAAACACGCACGTCCGTGACCGGGAAGCGAATGGCCTGACCGCGCGCCGTTGTCAGCATGACGTCATCGTGCGGCGTGCAAATTGCAACGTGAATGATGCGATCGCCCTCATCGAGCTTCATCGCAATCTTGCCGTTGCGATTGATGCTCTCGAAATCCGTCAGGCTGTTACGGCGGACGTTACCGGATTGGGTCGCGAACATCAGCTCTAGGGAGCTGTAGGTGTCGGTGTCCTCGGGAAGTGGAAGGATGGTCGTGATCCACTCGCCCTGCTCAAGCGGCAAGAGGTTGATCAAAGCTTTGCCAGCGGACTGTGGCGTCGCCGCCGGTAGGCGCCAGACTTTCATCCGGTAGCACATGCCGCGCGACGAGAAGAACAGGATCGGTGTGTGTGTCGATGCGACGAACAATTGGCTGACGAAGTCTTCGTCACGCGTCGACAACCCGGAGCGGCCTTTCCCGCCACGGCGCTGGGCGCGGTACGTCGCGAGTGGGACGCGCTTGATGTAACCGCGGTGGGTGACCGTGACGACGCAGTCTTCGCGTTGGATGAGATCTTCGTCTTCGAGGTCGCCGCCGAAGTCGAGGATCTCGGTTTGACGAGGTGTCGCGAAAGCCTCTTTGATGTCGCCGAGCTCTCCCGTGATGATATCAACGATCCGCGATCGGCTGGCGAGGATCGTAAGATAGTCTTTGATTTCCTCAGCGAGCTTCTTCAGTTCATCGCCGATCTCATCGCGACCCAGTGCCGTCAGGCGCTGCAGTCTGAGATCAAGGATCGCCTGAGCTTGTTCGTGGCTCAGCTTGACGGTGCCATCGGCGCGCACCGTGTGGCGCGGATCGGCGATGAGCTCCACGAGCGGCGCGATATCCTTGGCCGGCCAATCGCGGGCCATCAGGCCTTCGCGTGCGTCGGTTGGCGTTGGTGCACTCCGGATCAGCGCAATGATTTCATCGATATTTGCAACTGCGATTGCGAGGCCGACCAGAACGTGGGCGCGGTCGCGGGCCTTGCGTAGGAGAAACTTGATCCGGCGGCTGACGACGATCTCGCGGAACTGGCAGAAGGCCTGGACCATGTCCTTGAGGTTCATCTGCTCGGGACGTCCGCCGTTAAGCGCGAGCATGTTTGCGCCGAAACTCGATTGGAGTTCGGTGTAACGAAACAGCTGATTGAGCACGACGTCTGCGTTCGCATCGCGCTTCAACTCAATGACGATGCGCATGCCCTCGCGATTGGATTCGTCCCAAACGTCGGCGATGCCCTCGATGCGTTTTTCGCGCGCTTGTTCCGCAATTTTTTCGACCAGCGTCCGCTTGTTTACCTGATACGGGATCGACGTGACGATGATCGCATACCGGTCTTTCCGGATCTCCTCGACGTCGGTCACCGACCGCATCACGATGGAGCCGCGCCCTTTGTGATAGGCGGCCAGGATGCCGGCGCGACCAAGGATCGTTGCGCCCGTCGGAAAGTCTGGCCCGCGAACGATTTCGCAAAGCTCTTCGATCGTAATTTCCGGATTGGCAAAGTAAGCGGTGCAGGCATCGATCACTTCGCCGAGGTTGTGCGGCGGGATGTTGGTGGCCATGCCGACCGCGATACCGCCAGCACCGTTCACCAGCAGGTTCGGGAACTTGGCTGGGAGCTGCGTCGGCTCTTCCATCGAGCCGTCGTAGCTCTCTTGGTAATCGACCGTATCCTTCTCGAGATCATCGAGCAGGTTCTGCGTGACCTTCGCAAGGCGGCTTTCCGTGTAGCGCATGGCAGCCGGTGGATCGCCGTCGACTGAGCCGAAGTTGCCCTGACCGTCGACAAGCGGCACCCGCAACGAGAAATCCTGCGCCATCCGGACGAGCGCGTCATAAATCGCGCTATCGCCGTGAGGGTGATAGTTGCCCATCACTTCGCCGACGGTTTTGGCGGACTTGCGATACGGGCGATCATGCCGGTTCGTCGCCTCGTGCATGGCGTAGAGAATTCGCCGATGTACGGGCTTCAAGCCGTCGCAGACGTCAGGCAGAGCGCGGCTTACGATGACGCTCATCGCGTAGTCGAGATACGACCGCTTCATCTCATCGGTGATTGAGATCGGCCTGATTTCGCCACCGCCCGGCGTCTCGTCGCCAGATCCGTTATCGCTTTGATCCGCCAATGTGGTGTCCTAAATTCTAGCCGTTGGGCGGTCCCGATGCGCCGTGCTCGGAACGCGTGTCCAAATCACCATGGTGTATAGGCCAAAACCGGCGCGAGCGTCATCCGTTTCCACAGGGTAAATGGAACACTTCGCAACGCTGATGCGTTGGCAATTGCGCAGTGTCACTCGCTTCGGGGGCGCGTATCTGTCGGCTGCCCCAATTTCGCACCACACTTGTCGTTGACCACTGCCACGACTAGATCATCGCCAGCGGCGACGACAGCAATTGCCGTCCGCTGACCCCCAATCTCAGGAGTTCTCGATGTTCAAAAAACTCGCGTTGGCTGCCGCAACGGCATTCAGCCTGATGGCCGTTGCGCCCGCGTTTGCTCAGGACATCCCACAGGGTGTGTTTTTCGAAAAGCAGAAAGATACCCACTTTCTGGCCCGTGACCTCGTGCTCGGCGCCAAAGTCTATGGCCCGTCCAACAAGATCATCGGCGACATCGAAGACGTGATCCTGAATGACGACAACCAGATCGTCGGCGTGATCATGGGCGTCGGCGGTTTTCTCGGCGTCGGCGAGAAGCGGATCGCGGTGCGCTATCGTGCGCTGACGTTTGAAACGGCTGATGGCAAGGTCAAGGTGGGCCTGCCGGAAGCAACGCAAGCTGTGCTGAAAGCGGTTCCAGCCTACGAGCGTTCGCAGCCGAAGAAATCGCTCCTAGACCGCGCGATCGAGAAGGCCCGGGAACTCCGCGATAAGACCGGCCAAACGTCGAGCGACGCTTACAAAAAAGCCAAAGACGTTGCCGGCCCGGCCTACGAGAAAGCCAAAAAGGCGGCCTCGGACGCGTACCAGAAGACGAAAGACGCTGCTGGCCAAGCAATCGAAAAGGCAAAAGACGCGGCCCAGCCGTCTCAGTAAGTCAAACCCGGTTTCCCCATTAAGGCCGCGGCGCGCGCAACAGGCACGCCGCGGCCTTTTTGTGCCAGATGCTGCTTGTGTGAGTTGTGCGCTTAAAGTTGGCTGAGCCAACTTGTGTGTGGCAAACGAATTTTAGCGGCGGAGGCGTTCCTGTGTCTGATCGTGAGACAGACGGGCTTGGTCGATCGACCGTTTTAATCGGGGCGCTGGCACACGCGGGTGTTGCAGTCGTCGCGCTGACCCTGGGGCTTGTTTTCAGCGCGTCGGACGTTAGGGCATTGCCAGTTGTCACGGTTCTGGCGGCGATCGCGCAGTTTGGCGTATTGCGCGCACGACAGAGCGCAGAGCCTGCATCTCCCACCGATCCGTCGCGCTTGGAACGAGCGTGCGCTGCGGCTGGCATTGCGGCGTTGTTGTACGCACTCGGCGGGGGGATCGCGCTGCAGATCGGCGTTTCACAATTCGGGAACGCGACGACGCACAATGCGGCGCCCAATTGGCCGTTTCTCCAAGGTGTCGCAGTCGCTGTGTGCGTCTACGCGATCGCGCTGGTTTACAGTCGCAGTCGGCCTGAAAGTACCGGCACGCTATTGGAACAAGGCGGCGCGATCCGTTCGCTTTGGGCTGGTCTCGCCTGGGCTCTTGTGACACTTGCCGCGGCGTTTGTCGGTGTCCTCGGTTGGCAGCTTCCGGTGGTTGATGGCCTCGCAGCGATTGTGATCGGTGCGATCGCCATAGGCTTGGCCGTTGTTACGCTCGGCAGTCTCAGGCCCTGGCTCAAAGGTCAGCCGGTCCCGAGCGAGCGACGCAATGGGATCCGCGATGTGATCGTCGCGGCGGCCGAGCGCGATCCGCGGATTTTGGTGCTGCATGATCTCAAGGTGATCGATGTGACCGGTGACGCCATGGCGATCATTCTTGATGTGGAGTTTGAGGAGACGGCAACGGCTGCCGATGTTGCCGACGCTCAATTGAGGTTGCGTTCGGCGGTCCGTTTGCAATTTCGCGACGTCACCGATCTCGTCATTCAGGTGCGGGTACCGAGCGCCACAAAACCAAAAATTGCAAAAACAAGCGCGGCCGCAAGCTCTTGAGCTTACGACCGCGACTGTCCTCGGGGGCGAGGCGTGCAGCGTCGAGCGTCTCTCTCAATACGTCGTGCTGCGAGACCGTGCGTTGGGCGGGACTTACTGCGTCAGGCGCAACGTCACGATGTCTTCGGCGATCGCGCGAAACGCTGCCTCGAGCTCGGCACCATCGTCGGCGGTGAATGCTTTGCTTGAGCCGCTTGCGCACGTTGCCATGACATCCTCGGCGCCTGCTGCATTCAGCTGAAAGCCAACCGTGTACACGACGATGCCGCGCGCCTTCATTGCAGCGCAAGTATCCTTCGACGCCTGGACCGAGTCTGGATGAAATGGGAAGCGAATTTCGCCGTTGTAGGTATTGAATTCGCCATCTGTCATTACGATCGCGAACTTCTGCACGCTCTTGTCGTCGTAGCCTGCTGCCTCGGCATCGTTACCGACCACGGTGCCCCACTCCGGCGACAGGAGGTACGAAGCCCATGCGATGCCCTGATGCCCGGCCGTGTAACCGTTGGTCCCATACCCATCGACCGTGCTTTTCAGGAGGTCTTTGTCGTCGGTCAGGGGCAGGATGGTCGCGCTGGCCGGTGGGCAAGGGTTGTTGCCAAGGCCTGGCTCAATGTCTTCCGATGACCGCAGGGCAAGCTGACCTGACGGCTGCGCGTCAGACGTTTGCTGGCTCAGGTCTTGCCGTTCGAATGCACACGTGTTTCCGGCCGATGCAGACCGGCCACCGGTCACACTGGTGGCAAAGATCCCTGCGTTCACGCCCGCTGAATAGGGGGCGAAACCGACCCGAACCTTCTGGCCCGTTTCTTCTTCAGGGATCACGATATCGACGAGTGTCTTCGTTGCATCTTTCAGCGCGCCAATTTTGTTCGGCGGGCTCATTGACCCGGTCACATCGAGCATCACTGCGATTTCGATGTCCTTCGCCTCGAAGATCGCCGTCGCCGAACGTTTGAAGCTCATTTTGCGAATGCCGGCGAGCTGACCGAACTGCATAGGCAGCTCCGAGTCCGCATCGATCTGGACTTCGCTTTTCCGAACATCGACCCGCACGTTCACGCTGGTAATCGACAGCGGGGTCCGGTCCTGCTCAGCGACATTCTCGCGGAACAAACGCTCGGCCAGTTCGCGCGTCTCGCCTTCGGAGAGTTTTTGCAGTCGAAGGCCCTTGGCGCCCGCGAGTGCGGCTGCGTCGAGCGCCGTTTCGAGCCGTGTCGTTGCGTGTACGGCGCGGCCGACGTCGATCGCGAGGCCGACAATGAGCAAGATCCCAATCAGCGCCAGAGCAAATACGATGGCGACGACGCCGTCTTCGCGTTTTTGGAATTGGCGGAGAACTGCGATTTGGTTGGCAAACATGACCGGGCTCCTCGGCGGACTGGACGTCCCAGAGCCTGTGCAAAGTAAATGCCGAACGGGATGAGCGAGCGCTTTCGCGTTGGTGTCAGTTGCGCGCCGAAAAATTTAAATAAGCAAAATCAATGTGTAATATGCAGGCCGTGACGACGGACCATCTGACCTGCTGCGCGTTGCTAGAGTGGTTCAGAGAGAGAAATTGAACCGTCGTCTGACGTTTTAAAACGGCACGGCACGATCAGTTCCGGACGAACGATTATGGGTCAGCCGACACAAAATAGCGCCGACGGTTTGTGACGGCCCAACGATCGGTCGCGGTCCCAATCGCTCTGAGGCCCGTCGCTTTGAGGCCGCTAGCTCTGAGCCCCCTAGGTCTGAGCCCCTTCGGTCTGCAAACGTCAAAAATCCCACGCGATCCCGTCTTTCTCCCAGTCGCCATAACGCACGGGATCTGGTCCGTCCTGCCCGCCAACCTCTTTCTCGCGCGGTTGCGCGTCTTCGGCCGCACGTTGCCGACGACGTTCTTCAGCTTCTGCCAAAGCACGCAGCGCTTCCGGCGTTTGGTTGCGCGGTGGTTCCTTCGCAACGACGTCCGCTGGCACGTCATCCTCTGCGCCTGTGGTCACTCGGTCATCGTCTGAAATCATCGTTCCACCGTTCTCGTTTCTCGTTGGGCTCGCTGCGCGCGGCCACGCTGCCATTCTTGAGCGCTGGG
>JBCBWG010000070.1:0-13458 GCA_039817205.1 Pseudomonadota bacterium | reverse complement strand
AGCCGACTGTTCAGGGCCTTGGTTTGGGTGAATTTCTGTTTGAGGCGTGCCGCGGCGTCTTCGACGAATGGGGTTTGCGGGGCCCTGTCGTCTGGGTGCTGGCTGATAACCAGGAAGCGCTGCAATTTTATCAAGCGCGAGGCGGACGGTCGGCCGGTAAAGTTCTCGAGAAAATCGGTCGCTTCCCTCTCGGCAAAGTCGCGCTTGTCTGGGATTAAGCTGCGGTGGGATCGGCTGGTGTTCTGCGGCGCGCGGCTCTGACGCGCCGACCTTGAAACGTTCGCAGGGTTCGCAGTCGGCTGAAGGAGCGGCACAGCCGCTTGGGCCTGGCTTGGATCGAACGACCCGGGACGCACCGGCAAAATTCTGCCAGTCAGCCCAATCGGGCCTCGTCTTGTGGACCCCGCGCGCCGAAGTCATTGCATTTCCTCCAGCGGCATCGGACAAGCGCGGCGAGATCTTACGCTCGCAGATGCGGTGATCGCTGAAGTGAGCATTACCTGACGAAAGGTCGTTCCATGCGCATCGATGCCATCTCGATTGGTGATAATCCACCGAACGACATCAATGTCATTGTTGAGGTGCCCGTCGGTGGCGAGCCGATCAAATACGAGCTCGACAAAGAGTCAGGAACTCTTTTCGTCGACCGCTTCCTCTACACGCCGATGCGCTATCCGGGGAATTACGGGTTCGTACCGCACACGTTGGCAGCCGATGGCGATCCCATCGATGTGCTCGTCTGCAATACGCGCGCGATCGCGCCTGGCGCAGTCATGAACTGCCGACCCGTTGGCGTCCTGATTATGGAAGACGACGGCGGCGGTGATGAAAAGCTGCTCGCTGTGCCCAGTTCGACGCTGACCACGCGCTACGAGAAAGTGCACAGCGTCAACGACCTGCCGACGATCCTACTCAATCAAATCCGGCACTTCTTTGAGCACTACAAAGATCTTGAACCCGGCAAGTGGGTTCGGATCGAGCGCTTCGAAGGGGTCGACGAAGCCAAGAAGTTGCTGACCGAGAGCATCGAGCGCGCCAACGCCGAAATTGCGAAGGGCTAAGCGCTTAACGTTCACGCGGCGTAACTCGTCGCCTCCCTAAAAATCAGAAAAGATCGGACCGGGCGGAAAAGGTCAGGTATGTCTGAACTTCGAATTTGTGTCGTTGGCGCCAGCGGCTACATGGGGCGCGAACTCGTGAAAGCTGCGCTGGCGCGAACCGGTGCGACGCTCGTCGCGGCCGTCGAACGGCAAGGCGCCGCCGATATCGGTTCGGATGCCGCCGTCATTGCAGGCCTGCCCGCAACGGGCGTGTTGATTACAGATGACGCCGAAGCCGCGATCAGCTCCGCCGATGCCGTGCTCGACTTCACAGTGCCCGATGCGACGACCGCTTTTGCCAAATTGGCCGCGCGGCACTCGGTTGCACATATCATTGGCACAACCGGCTTTGATGAGGCGCACGAGACGGCGATCGCGGAGGCGGCAACCGACATTCCGATCGTGAAGGCTGGCAACATGAGCCTTGGCGTCAACCTGCTGATGGCTTTGACGAAGCGGGTCGCACAAGCGCTCGACGAAGACTACGACATCGAAATTTTAGAAATGCATCACCGGCGCAAAGTCGACGCGCCGTCGGGCACGGCGCTTATGCTCGGCGACGCTGCCGCCGAGGGGCGTGGGATCTCGCTCAAAGAGCGCGGCGTGTTATCGCGTGAAGGCCAAACCGGCGCCCGCAGTCGCGGCGACATTGGATTTGCGACGCTCCGTGGCGGATCGGTCATTGGCGAGCATGATGTGGTCTTTGCCTCAGACGCGGAGCGTGTCGTCCTCCGACACGTTGCAACCGACCGAGGCATCTTTGCGCGCGGCGCCGTGGCCGCAGCACTTTGGGCGCGGGGTAAAGATCCTGGCCTCTATTCCATGCTCGATGTGCTTGGACTTGGCGAGGCGAGCAATTGCTAGCCAGTCACGGTCAACGCAAACTGGAACCAGTCACAAAGTGAGACGGCAACATGGCTGATGGGACGTTGGTGCTCGTGCGCCATGGTCAAAGCGAGTGGAACGCGCAGAACCTGTTCACGGGGTGGAAGGACCCGGATCTGACCGCGAAGGGTGTTCGCGAAGCAGAGGCCGCGGGACGCGCCTTGAATGCTGCGGGTTTTCAGTTCGACATCGCCTTTACAAGCGAATTGCAACGCGCTCAAAAAACGCTCGCACTTATGCTCGTTGGCCTCGGGCAGGAACAACTGACCACGCGGCGAGACGTTGCACTGAACGAGCGCGATTACGGGGAGCTTGCCGGGCTCAACAAAGATGATGCGCGGGACGAATGGGGGGCGGAGCAAGTCCACATTTGGCGGCGAAGCTACGACGTGCCGCCGCCGGGTGGTGAAAGCCTCAAGACCACGGCGGACCGCACGTTGCCCTACTACCGCGCAACGGTCCGTCCGGAAGTTCTGGCTGGGCGCACCGTGCTCGTTGCAGCGCATGGCAATTCGCTGCGCTCGATCATCATGGAACTCGAAGGCCTCACTCCTGAAGAGATCGTCGCCGTTGAAGTCGCAACAGGCGTGCCGATGGTTTACCGAATGAACGAGGCAGGCGTCACGTCAAAGGACGTTATTGAGCACGGCGTTTAAATTCATTACGTGCGCTCAGTGACTGGCGTGGTGTTCGGTTTGGCTGGTTGAGGTCGCGAGATGGCTGTTGATGACGTGGTGGAAACGCTGAAAGACAAGTCAAGCAGCCGTTCCGATAAGTACATCGCAATCTACATCGCGGTGCTGGCGGTGCTGTTGTCAATCGCGAGTGTTGCCGGTGGAAACGCCGCCAAGGATGCGTCGAAGGCCAACTTGGACGCGAGCAACCTCTGGGCGTTTTTCCAAGCCAAGAACCTGCGCCGGACGGATTATCAGATTGCAGCTGAGCGCATCTCGGTGACCCTCGCCAGTGAGCCGCCGCCCAGCCCCGATGCGCGGGCTTTGCTCGAGGCCCAGCTGTCTGAATACCGGGCCCGGGTCGCTCGTTATGAAAGCGAGCCGGACAAGCGCGAGGGGCTGAAGGAATTGATCGTTCGTGCCCGCGAGCAAGAAGCGATCCGGGATCTTGCGCTGAAGCGCGACCCGTACTTCGATTACGCACAAGCGTTGTTACAAATTGCGATCGTTCTGGCATCGGTCGCGATTATCGCAGGCGGATCACTGTCGATCGTTGGCAGTTTGCTCGTGGCAGCCCTCGGTGTCGCGTCGCTCGTCAATGGCTACACGCTGATCGTCGACATCGAACCGATCCTCGCCGAGTGGCTGCAAAGCATGACCAACGCAATGGTCCAAAACGCAAAACCCTCCACGTCGTAGCTGTCTCTTCTGTTACTCAGTCGCCAGCAACTTGACCGGTCTCCCAGCCAATAATTGCGCGCTTCCGTGTGAGCCCCCAGTGATAGCCGCCGAGTGAACCGTCGCCGCGCATGACACGGTGGCACGGCACAACAAACGAGATTGGATTGCGGCCAACAGCTGAGCCAACGGCCCGTGATGCGGACGGCTTGCCGAGGTGTCGGGCCACATCAGAATAGCTGACGGCCTGACCCATGGGGATTTTGAGAAGCGTCTCCCAAACCCGCACCTCAAAATCCGTTCCGATCAGGATCAGGCGGATCGGCGTCTGCTTGGACCATGCGCCCGGATTGAATACCTGAGCGGCATGCCCGGCCGTGGCGCTTGGATCTTCTCGATAGCGCGCCGCGGGCCAACGACGCGTCATGTCGAAGAGCATGCCGTCGCGATCTTGCCCGACATCATCGTTGCGAAAGGCGATCCCCGCCACGCCGCGGTCGCTTGCCACAATGAGTGTCTCGCCAAAAGGGCTGCCGTGAAACCCGTAAGCGAGATCAAGGCCGGCGCCTCGCCGCTTGTAGTCGCCAGGTGTCATCGCCTCGTGGTCAACAAACAAATCGTGGAGCCGACCTGTGCCTGAAAGCCCGACCTCATTGGCGCAGTCGAGTAAGCTCGCGCTATCGCGGAGCAAGTGCCGGGCATTGTCGATCGTAATCGCCTGCACGAACTCCTTCGGTGACAAACCGCACCAGCGTTTGAACAGCTTCTGGCATTGGGTGGCATTGAGGCCGAGGTGCCGCGCCAATGCATCAAGGTCCGGGTGGGCCGCCCAACGTTCGGTCAAGTATTGGACCGCGGCGCGCACCAACGCGTAGTCGTCGGATGCGTTGCTGGTTGCGGTTGTCGGGATGACCCGCTCGTCTTGTTTCATCTGCCAGCTCCGGTGCACGTCTTTCTGATTGGCTCAAGCTAAACCGCTGCACAACGATCAGCGACCCGAAACCCGCCGTGCCTCTCGACAAACAGGCCTCAGTCATGCGGGCTCAGCGTCGCGCGGGTCTTGGCTGTGGGCGCCGGGTGTGCTCTTTTCGCGTCCAGTCCAATCTGACATATCGAAGATCCTAAGGGAGAGCGCATGCGGTACGAAGCACCGACGAGCGTCGATGCGGCCGTGGCCCTGTTGAGCGGGGCGGGTCCGGAAACGAAAATCCTTGCCGGCGGCACGGATCTACTGGTGCAGCTGCGCACCGACCTGATCTCGCCACAGGTCGTTGTCGACATAAAAAAAATCGATGAGACGCGCGAAATTACTGAAAATGCTGGTGGCTTTCGAATTGGTGCGGCCGTGTCCAGCGCTGAGCTGAATGAGCATGAGGGCCTGAAGTCGCAGTGGCCGGGGCTGGTGGAAGCCGCATGGCTGATCGGGTCGACACAGATTATGGGTCGGGCCTCCCTTGGTGGGAACCTCTGCAATGGGTCACCCGCCGCTGACAGCGTGCCCGCCATGATCGCAGCTGGCGCCGTCGCGCTCTTAGCCGGACCGAACGGTCGCCGCGAGGTCCCTGTTGAGGACATCGTCGTTGGCCCGCGAAAACTCTCTCTGCTAGCTGGTGAGTTTATTGTCTCGTTCAATCTGCCGCCGAGGCCTGAGCGGTCGTCGGATGCCTATCAGCGCTTCATTCCGCGCACCGAGATGGACATCGCAGTCGTTGGCGTCGGCGTGAGCATCACGCGTGATGCCGATGGGACCATCACCAACGCACGCGTCGGACTGGGCGCTGTCGCAGAGAAGTCCCAGCTGGTCTCAGATGCGGCATCAGCGATCATCGGCACCAAACTTGACGAGACCGCACTCGATGCGCTCGACACCGCCATTCAGGCAGCCTGCCGCCCCATCAACGATAAGCGTGGAACCGTCGAGTTCCGCACGAGCGTCGCAGGCGTGATCGCACGCCGGACCGCTGAAACTGCATACGAACGCGCAGGAGCGTAATCGCCCATGAAAACTCACATCTCACTTAGCGTGAACAACGACCCGGTCGATGTGCTGGTCGAGCCAACGCAAACGCTGCTCGATGTCCTCCGCGATGAGCTCGAACTGACGGGGACCAAAGAAGGCTGCGGCACGGGCGATTGCGGAGCGTGCTCTGTGATGGTCGATGGTCGTCTGGTTTGCGCTTGTCTGGTGCTCGGCATGGAAGCCCAGGGCGCCCGTGTTGAGACGATCGAGGGCATGGCCGAGGGCGAAGCGCTCCACCCGCTGCAGCGTCACTTCCTCGAACATGCCGCGCTCCAATGCGGCATCTGCACGCCAGGCTTCTTGGTCGCTGCGAAAGCGCTTCTCGAACAGAACCCAAACCCCACCGAAACCGAAGTGCGTTATTGGCTTGCAGGCAACCTCTGCCGCTGTACCGGTTACGACAAGATCGTGCGCGCTGTCATGGATGCCGCAGCCGAGATGCGCCAGGACCGCCCCGTGCGCACGGCCGCCGAATAACGCCCCTCGGCATGGAGACAAACGCGATGCAAGAAAAAGTTGGAAATCCGCCCGTGGGTGAGGACTACCGTTGGATTGGCACACGGCCCGTGCGCCCCGACGGCGTCGACAAAGTTACCGGCCGGGCGAAGTTCGGCGCGGACTACAATCTGCCTGGACAGCTGACGGCCCTGGTTCTTCGTTCGCCCCATCCGCACGCACGGATTGTGTCGATCGACACGTCGGCTGCCGAGGCAATCCCGGGCGTCAAAGCCATCGTCACGCGCGACGATTTCACAGACATGGCGAGCGAGTTTGTGCCCGCTGGCGAGATGCTCGTGAATTACCGCGACATCATCCGCAACGTCATGGCGCGCGAGAAGGTCCTCTATGAGGGCCACGCCATTGCGGCGGTCGCAGCAACGAGCAAGTCGATCGCCAAAGCGGCACTTGATGCCATTGCGGTCGAGTATGAAATCCTCCCGCACGTCATCGACGTGATGGATGCCATCAAACCCGATGCGCCGCTGCTCCATGATGGCATGATCACGCAGGGTGTGGATCCTGCGCCCGACAAGCCATCGAACATCGCAAAACAGGTCGAGTTCGGTCTCGGCGATGTCGCGAAAGGTTTTTCTGAGGCCGACATCATTGTGGAGCGGACGTTCGATACGAAGCCCGTGCACCAAGGTTATATCGAGCCCCACGCATGCCTTGCTTCGGTTTCGGAAGACGGTCAGTCGGACCTGTGGGTCTCAACCCAGGGCCACTACATCGTCCGCACGCACTGTGCCCGCATGCTTGGCTGGGAGTCCTCAAGCATCCGCGTTCACGCAGCGGAAATCGGTGGCGGCTTCGGCGGCAAGACCGTTGTGTATCTCGAGCCGGTTGCGTTGGCGCTTTCGAAAAAGTCGGGTCGTCCGGTTAAAATGGTGATGACCCGCGAAGAGGTCTTCCGCTCAACCGGGCCGACGTCCGGCGCGCGGGTGCGCGTCAAGATGGGCGTCACCAAAGACGGTCGGATCACTGCCGGTGAGGCCGAACTTTTCTATCAAGCCGGTGCCTTTCAGGGCTCGCCCGTTGGGCCCGGCGCCATGTGCGCGTTCGCGCCATACGACCTCGCCCATGTAAAATCGTACGGTTACGACATCGTCACGAACCGCCCGAAGGTGGCAGCATATCGCGCGCCCGGTGGTCCGATCGCCGAGTTCGCAGTCGAGAGCGTTGTCGACGAGTTGGCGCGGGCAATCGAGATGGACCCGATCGATCTGCGCGAAAAGAACGCCGCCAAGGAAGGCACGCAGGCAGCCTACGGTCCGAAGTTTGGTCCGATTGGCTACATGGAATGCCTCGAAAAGGCGAAGGCGAGCGACCACTGGAACGCACCGCTTGGGCCCAACCAGGGACGGGGAATGGCGTCTGGCTTCTGGTTCAATATCGGTGGCGAAACGACTGTCACGCTGAACATGAATGAGGACGGGACGTTTGCGTTGCTCGCCGGGACGCCGGACATCGGCGGTCTGCGCGCGTCGCTCGCGATGATGGCCGCCGAAAAGCTCGGCGTCGATTACGGCCGCATCCGTCCGATGATCGCGGACACGGCATCGCTCGGTTACAACTTCCTGACGGGTGGCAGCCGGTCGACGTTCTCGTCCGGCATAGCGACGGTTGAAGCAGCAGAGTCCGTTATTGCCGAAGCGTGTAAGAGAGCAGCGCTTCTGTGGGACATCCCGCAAGACGCGGTCGAATTCGAAGATGGCCACGTTCGCCCGGCCGGTGACAATGCCGGCACTCACGATCCGATGTCGCTTGCCGATATCGCAAAGGTCGCGGGCAAAACGGGCGGCCCGATTTCGGGTAACGCGAAACTCAACGTTCAGGGTGCCGCGCCGTCCTTCGGCGTGCACATCGCAGACGTCGAGGTCGATGCCGATACGGGTCGTGTGAAAGTCATACGCTATACGGTGCTCCAAGATGCGGGCACAGCCATTCACCCGTCCTACGTCGAAGGGCAATACCAGGGTGGCGCGGTCCAGGGCATCGGCTGGGCGTTGAACGAGGAGTACGTGTACGGCGACGACGGCAAGCTCCAGAACGCGGGCTTCCTCGACTACCGCATCCCGGTCGCATCCGACTTGCCGATGATCGATACGATCATTGTGGAATGTCCGAACCCGCGGCACCCCTATGGCGTTCGGGGTGTTGGCGAGACGCCGATTGTGCCGCCGATGGCTGCGATGGCGAACGCGGTACGCGATGCGACAGGCCTCCGTTTCGAGGCGCTGCCAATGTCGCCGCCGAAGGTGCTGGCTGCCATTAAGAAAGCCCGTGCTGACGGCGATCGAAACCTCAAGGTTTGAGCTGTTTCACGTGGCGGACTTTGGGGGCGTTCGGGAAACCGGGCGCCCTGATTTGTTCTGGGTCTGATCGATGAGCGATGGCGACGACAAGCTTGTTCTGCTCGGCGTGATCACGCGGCCGCGTGGCGTGCGCGGAGAAGTCATGGTGCAATCGTTCTGTGAGCCGCCGCGAACCATCGCCGACTTCGGTGAGCTGACAAATGCAGCGGGCGTGGGCTCTTTTCAGCTGACGATCCGGGGCGAAACGTCAAAGGGGTTGATCAGTCGCGTGGCGGGCGTCGAAACGCGAGAAGCCGCGGAACTCCTGCGCCAGACCGAGCTTTATATCCCCCGCTCGCGATTGCCGCAGCCCGATGAGGACGAGGTCTATCAGGACGATCTGCTGGGGCTCGGCGTCGTGACGCGCGATGGACGGGATCTCGGTGAGGTCGTGGCCGTTCAAAACTTCGGCGCTGGCGACCTCATCGAAGTTCGCGAGCATGGCGGCAAGCGCACCGAATTTTTTCCGTTCGAGCCGCCGTTTCTCATCGACGTCGATCTGGATGCACGAAAGATCGTTCTAGACAGCGCTGTCGCCGATCCGTCGGATGGGGCCGACGAGCCTGAGGCAACGGCGTAATAGCGCTCGCTGACGAACGGCTTTGCAAACGTTGCCTCAGCCAACTGTCTCCATCGTGCGGGGGCGTGCTGCGTCGAGAGCGGCGCGCCCGGCCATCGTGACGGTGACGCGCGCGCCGTCGCGTTTTACGAAGCCGAGGTCAACCGCGTCTTCCCAGACCGTGAGGCGGGGGCATGAGGTGCGCCAAGCATCCATGACCTCGGCGTAGCTCCGAGACTTTGGACCGATCCAATCGAGTAGATCGAGGATCAACGGGTTATCTGCGCTCACTTGGTTGAATTCGAAAGCCATGGCGTCATGTCCTCCTCGTTCAGGCAGATCCGCGATGGCCCCCACCATCCGAACGGGCGTGTCTGCCACCGCGTTCTGTTTCGCGCGTGCGAACGTCAGGCCCAGGGACGTGCTGCCTGCGCTTGCGCTTCATAGTCGTCGATCTTGTCGGCCTTCTCCATCGTCAAACCGATGTCGTCGAGGCCATTCAGCAGGCAGTGTTTGCGGAACGGATCGATATCAAACTTGATGACACCGCCATCGGGGCCACGGATTTCCTGCGCTTCGAGATCAACGGTCACGCGCGCGTTCTCACCGCGGCTCGCATCGTCCATCAGCTTGTCGATGTCTTCCTGCGGCAACGTGAGCGGCAAGATGCCGTTCTTGAAGCAGTTGTTGAAAAAGATGTCGGCGAACGACGTGGAGATCACGCATTTGATCCCGTAGTCCTTCAAGGCCCACGGCGCATGTTCGCGGCTTGAGCCGCAGCCAAAGTTATCGCCGGCAACCAGAATTTCCGCGCTCCGGTAGGCCGGGCGATTGAGGACAAAGTCCTCTTTCTCCGTCCCGTCCTCGTTGAAGCGCAGCTCATGGAACAAAGACTTTCCAAGACCGGTCCGCTTGATGGTCTTCAGAAACTGCTTCGGAATGATCGCGTCGGTATCGATATTGAGCATGGGCAGCGGCGCTGCGATCCCGGTCACCGTCGTAAACTTGTCCATCGTCGTGCCTCTCCACCCAAAGCTGCTTGCTTTGATGTGTCTTTAAGGCAGAGACGGCGGCGCGTGAAGCCGGTCGGAAGCCTAAGATGCTTTATCGAACCCGCTTATCGGCAAAGCACTGCCTCATGATCTCACATCGACGCGGTCCGGCCGGATGCATAAAACTGCCTTTTGCCGGCCGGATAAACTCACACACCTGATTAAGGCCGCGCGTCGTCAACCACCCTTGTCGCCGGCCACGCTGCACCGCGAAACAATCCGCTTTAACCTCATCGGGGCCACGAAACTGGTGACCGCATTCATGCGCGTAGATCCAAAGTTTCACAGGCGTGGACAGTCGTGACATCAAGCGCGGGTTGAGGATCAAAAAACCTGGAAACGCAGCGCCATAGTCATCGAGGTTGCTGTCGAGAACTGTAGGACGGCGGCCGCAATAGAGCGGGCGGTTGTCAATCACGAGCTTTCCGTGCTCGATCAGTTTGCCGCCGACGTAAGTTGCGTATGTGTCCGCAGTTGGTGGTTCGGCTCCGGCGATGGGCGCAGCCGCAACGCCGATCGATAAGGCGGCGCTGGCCGCAACCGCGATGGCGCCGGCGTACGATCTGAGCGATCGTAAGGCTTTGCGATATCGGTCGGAAAAGCGAAATCCGCTCAATCCCACAGACCGTCCCCCCAACTCTCAAGCCTTCGAAACCGCTGGCGACCTTGCGCCATTTGCCTGCCAGCTCAAGTCGCGAGCCGTTGAAACAGATGTCGCGACAACCCGCGCTTCCTTATGCCCACCGCTTCCGAAAGTACATATGAACCGTGGACGTTTCGGGGCTCTTACGTGAAATACACAGGACAAGAGCCACTGTTGCCAAGGTGACACCAAGACGTGAACGGGGGCCGAGCACCATCGCCTATACCAAGACTATGCTGAGCCTATACCAGGGAAGGGCGCTGCGCCGTCAAAAGCAGTTCTGTGAGCGTGAATGCAATGTCGCAGTCTGATTGTCCGACGGCATCAAGAGAAACGCCTTCCGCTGGTTCAGGTCTTAGAAAAGCCCGCAATGCTGGGTTCGACCTCGCGAGATCGCGGCGCAGCTCTGACCGGACCTCAGCTGGGACCGACATCGTCTCGCACCAGGTCAAAAACGACATCGACTTCTCTAAATGTTCAGAGTGCGTCACAGCGAGATTTGAGTCGGTGACCACCTCGCGCCACTCTGCCTCGGTGAGCGCACGGCCGTGGCTTGGATCGCGTTTCTTTTCAAATGCGTTGTAGGCGTTGGCAGCCTCCGCATTCTCGCTTCCCGCAAAGTCGGGGTTCGTTGCTTGATCGGGTGCAAGATTGTCGACGAGCGCGAAGATGCCGCCGGGTTTCAGGACGCGGGCCACCTCACCGACGAACGCTGGGATGCTCGGAAAGTGATGCGGTGCGATGCGGCACGTCACAAGATCGAAAGACTGGTCATCGAACGGCAAGGCCTCGGCGTCGGCGTGCGCGAACGAAACGTTTGCAATGCCACGGCTCTCTCCAAGCTTCCGTGCTTCGACCAGCATTTCGGGCGTCAGGTCACTCGCCACCACGTGGTCGACGTGCGGCGCGAATGCGAAAGCCGTGTGTCCGGTCGCGGTCGCAACATCGAGCACGCGCCAACTGGACTGAGGCGTCGTCAATTCAATCAGTCGCTGAAGTGATGCGCCCTTCGCGTGGACCTTCGACGTCGTGTAGTTCGCAGCATTTCGTCCGAATTGATCGCGAACGAGGTCCTTGCTCATGGCGGGTCCAATCGAACTGGGCGCGAGGCGTTGGGTTTTGAGTATCACGCGTTCGGTTGGACCGAAACTAATCGCGGCGGACAGCTTCGGTCCAGAACAACAGCGCGGACGCGAGCACCGCGGCGAAAAGAAAGCCGCCAAATAGCGGAATGACGGATCCATCGAAAAGCTGGCCAACCGTCGTCCCAACACTCACAGCGACGACCGACGTCAACGCGGCAATGATGGCCGCGGCCGAGCCTGCAATATGTCCCATGGGCTCCATCGCGAGCGCGTTAAAGTTGCCGAACAAAATGCCAAAGCAGAACGAGCACGGCAGCATCAATGCCATGAAAATCAACACCGACATTGCGCCCGAGGAGAGGCCCGCGATGAGAAGCGCGACGGCAGATAGGGTGACGAGCCCGCCGAGCGCATAGGTGCAGAGGCGCTGCATGCCGAACTGCATGACCAAGTGTGAGTTGGTGAGGGATGCCGCGCCGATGGCGAGGGACAGGACGCCGAACGCGATGACGAACCATTCGCCGAGCGCGAACACGTCATAAAAGATCTGCTGGATCGATGTCAGGAAACCGACGAACGATCCAAAAACAAAGCCGGCTGCGATCGCATAGTTGCGCGACACTGGATGCTTAATCGTCTCACCCATGGCGGATGACACGCTTCTTACGGAGAACGTGCGCCGGTCTGCCGGTGCCAGAGTTTCGTGTTGGCGGCTGCTGAACCAGATTAATGCGACCGCGCCATGGACAAGAAATACTACGAAAATCCCGCGCCAACTGCCGAGCAGCAAAACAAGCTGTCCGATTGCCGGTGCGATCGCTGGCACGAGGATGAAGATGGTCATCGCAAACGACATGACCCGCGCCATTAACGGTCCGCTGTATTGGTCGCGCACCATGGCGATCGCGACAACGCGCGGTCCTGCGGCGCCAAGTCCTTGCAAAAAACGCCCGAACAGCATGGCCTCAAAACTCGTCGTCGCCATGCAGACGGTGCTGCCGATCAGGAAGATGACCAGCCCCACGTAGATTGGCAGCCGCCGCCCGGTGCTATCGGAGATCGGGCCGTAAAAAAGCTGGCCAACGGCAAGGCCGACGAGCAGCGCTGAAATCATGAACTGAGGGGCGTTGGGATCAACGGTTCTCAGGTCCGCGCCGATGACGTCGAGCGCTGGTAGGATTGCGTCGATCGAGAGCGCAACGAGCGAGATCAACAGCGCGACGATCGCAATTTGCTCGCGGAAGCCGAACGGTGTCGTTGCGACCTGTGGCGCGTTCGTCGCCGATGCTGCTGGCTCTGTCCGTGGTGTATCACCGCTGGCGACGTGGCCGTTGGCTGTCACGGTCATGCTTGCGCCGAACGCCGGCGGGAGGCGCGAGAAGGGTGTTGGCATGTCCCGTCCAGATGATCCCATTGGTGTGATCGGCGGCCGATGACCCGGCTCAATGGCTCAGCGGTCGCGTTGCGCTCAAGTGTGCAAGATCGATCAGCGTGTCGGTGAAAAATTCTAACGGCGTTCGTTGCACATCGTTCGCGGATTGATCGAGGTCTGAGCAGACGCCACCACGCTGGCAGCCCTTGACGGCTGCTCGTCACCTTTGAACTCCAACGCTTTTACCGGGGTAGGCCGTGAGGCTGGCACCCTTTCGAACCATTTCGTTTCTTAGCTGAAGATGGATCAACGGCGTCGACGATTTGAAACTGCAAAGGACCGTGGGATTGGTCCAGCGAAGGCCCGCTCCGCCGAACCAATCCTGTCATCCGCGCTTGGTCAGACGGGCCTCATTGTTCCGGGATCGAGAACTCGATACGCCGATTTAAAGCCCGTCCTTCCGGCGTGCGATTGTTGGCGATCGGCTTTTCTTCCCCGAACCCTTCCGCCCGCAGTTGATTCGCTGAGACGCCGG
>JBCBWG010000006.1:0-29983 GCA_039817205.1 Pseudomonadota bacterium | reverse complement strand
CTTGGCCAGTCTTCTTAGCCGGTGCCGCGACGGCCTATTCGCCTGCGGGCGTCTGACGGAACCGCCTCAACAGGTCCGGCCCCTCGCCTGCGTTTGCGCCGCCGTCGGAGACAAGTGGCGGCGGCAAGATCTCAGGCTGATCGTCCTGTTCGTCCCACTCCACGCCAGCGAGTTTTGCGAGGCTACGCGCAATCCCCGGTGGAAGCGTCTTCAAGTTCTCTGCGTCGAGGGAACTCGCCGGCGCTGAGGCCAACCCGCGTGATGTCTCCGCGGGTGGCGTCGCCGGAGGAGCCTCAGACGCGACGATCACCGGTGCCGATTGCTCATCTGAGAGGACCGCTGGAACACCGGCACGGCTCGCGTCACGCAGAGGCTCGGTCATGTCACCGGCTTCAGCGGCAGTCGGGCTGTCGCTTTCGTGCTCCTGAGAGTTCTCATGGATGGCTGCAAGCAGATCGGACAGAGCGCTGCCGGGTTCCGCTGGCGGCTGTTCGAAAGGACGATCCGTGGTCTCGGTGGCGATGGCTGGCGGGCCGCTTGGTTCAGGAACTGCTGTTTCGGCCGTGGCCGCGACTGTCTCATTGCCAAACATCGTTGCGCCCGGCGCCGTCGTACCGGGATCGCTTGCGGCGCCAAGTCGACTGACGAGGTCGATTGTTTCAGCCGGATCTTGAGGCTCGGTTGTGGCGGCGACGGGAGCCGTGTTCGCAATTGGCAGCTGCGCCGATGACGGCAACGGTGGCGCGGATGCCGGTACGGGTGGAGGTGGTGTGATCACCTGTGGCTGGGCACGGTTCGAACCCTCAGCCGGTGGCGCGTGCGCGGGTGGCGGCGTCTGAAATGGTGCTGAACCATCTGCGGCATTGGGCTCGGCATAGATGTGTGTCGGGTCGCGCGATGTCTGGTCGCGAAACTGCTGAGCCGCCGCCCGACGCGGTTGAGGTCCGCTTCGATTGGCGCCTGGCTGCGAGTTCGTTGGCGGTGGCACTTGCCGCGACGGCAACGGCGACGGATGGCCATTGCCTCCATTGCTCGCAAAAGCCGGGTTCGCGCCGCCGTTTGTTTGCGCGGTGGCTGACGCGTGCGCCGGTCGCGCGGCACGGGCCTTGGAGGCTGTCGCGTTGGCTGTTTTGCGAGGTGGCGGCGTTGCTGTGCTGTCGCGCTGCGTTTCCTTCGCCAGCGGCTTGGCCAGCGCTTTTGCGTGTGCTTTTTTCTCGGCCCTTGTTTCGACCTGTTGCTGCTCGTCGGCGGCGACAGGCTTCGGCTTGAACATCCGCTTTTTAAATCGGCGCTCGGCTTTGCGGACGACTTTCAAGAGATCGCGTACATCGCGCTCGTTCATGGCTTCGCCGTAGTAGAAGCCTTGGCCAAACTCGCAACCGAGCGAGCGAAGGAACGCGAAATCCTCCTGCGTCTCGACACCTTCGGCGACAACCTTTTTGCCGAGCTCGTGCGCGAGCGCGATGATGGATCTGACGATCGCGGATCCTTCCTTATCATCACTACCGAGCTGGACGATCTCGCGGTCGATCTTGATCGTGTCGAAGGGGAACCGTTGGAGATAGGCGAGCGACGAATACCCGGTGCCGAAATCGTCGATTGCGATACGGGCACCAGCATCTCGCAGCTCCCGCAGCATGTGCATCGACCGCTCCGGGTTCTCCATCACCAGCGTCTCGGTCAGTTCCAGGCGCAGACTATGGCGCGGCAAAGCTGCGTCGCTCAGAACGCGGCGCACCTCTTGGACCAGCTCCGAGGTCAGCAACTGCCGGCTCGACACGTTGACGCTAATGAAGAGCGGGTTCTCCTCGCGCGGCAGCATCGTCTGCCATTTGACAGCCGCCGCCGTGGCTTGTCGCAGCACGAGCGCACCGAGCTGATTGATGAGGTCGTTGTCCTCTGCAATCGGAATGAAATCCGACGGGTTCAGCGTTCCGCGCGTTGGATGCTCCCACCGAACGAGCGCCTCAAAGCCCGCGAGGTTCTCGGTCGGGAGATACACAATTGGCTGATAGACGACGCTGAGCTGCCCGCCCTCAATCGCCGTTCGCAGATCAGCCTCAAGGCGCGTTTTCTCGTCGATATCCTCGCGCATCGCGGGATCGAAAACTTCGAACTGGTCGGGTCCGTTCCGCTTCGCCCGGTGCATCGCGATCTCGGCCGAGTTGAGCGCATCACGCGCATCGACCTGATTGATATCGGCGACTGCGGCCCCAATCGCGCTTGTCAAAACGATGTCGTGTCCGCCGATCTGAACCGGCATGCGAACGCTTCGGCGCAGGTCTTCGGCAAGACGCGCGAGCGTCTGCGGATCATCCTGCTGCAAAATCAGGCCAAACCGATTTCCACCGATACGCGCAATCGTGTCGGTCTCGGCCAGGAGTGTCTTGAGGCGGCGCGCAATGGCCAGCAGCAGGCTATCGCCGATGTGAAAACCGTACGTCGCGTTGACGTTGCGGAACTTGTCGATGTCAATCAGCAGCACGACAGGCGGGCTCGCCTGTCCCCGCTTTGCACGCGCGAAATCCTGATCCAGTCGATCAAGAAACAGCTCCCGGTTGGGCAGTCCTGTCAGGCTGTCGTGGATCGCATCAAACAGCAAAAGATCCTGCGAGCGTCTGTCCTCGGTGACATCGCGCAATAGGCCGCAGCATCGGAGTGCGCGATGGTCGGTCGTTGCGACGCTCGCCGCTTCGAGGTTGAACCAGCGATAGAAGTTGCCGGTGTGGCGCATGCGGAAGTCAACGCGGATGGCGCCGCCGTTGTTTTCGCGCACTGCGCCGAGGGCTGCAAGAAATCGCTCTTTATCGCCGGCGTGGAGATGTTTGCAGAAACCATCGAGTTTGCTCGATAGCGTCCCTGTATCGAGACCGAGCATCGCATCGACGATCGGCGAGACGCTGACTTCGTCGCGACGTGCGTGCCATTCCCAGACGGCTGCACCGGCGCCTTCAACGGCGAGCGATCGCGCGGTCTGGTCTTCGGAGCCGCTCGCATAGGCAGGCTGGATGTTGCTGAACGCAAACTGGGTGACGATGAAGCCGAGCAGCACGATGACGATAACCAGCCCGGCCACAATGGCTGAGACGACAAGTTCGCCGCTCAGCTTGCCAAGGAGCGCCATTGCCGTGCCGAAAGCCCAGACGCCGAGCAGGATCCAGACGGACATAAGGGCGAGAGCTCGGTCCTGACCTCGGATAGCAAGGAACAAAATAAGGGGCCCGCCTAAGCCGCCGAGCAGCGCAAACGACATCCGCGCGAAGCTCGCAGACAGGCGCGGGTCGATAATCGCGACGGCGACGAGCGTGAACTGCGCGATGATCCACACACCGAAGATCATGCGGATGAAGCCGCCCCACGCGCCGATCTTGAGGAAGGTGTAGAGAAACAAAGTGAGGCTGGCGGCAATCGCGGATTCGGTGGCCGCTCGGTAGACGGCGTTGTCCTCGGCGTTAAGCTGGAAGAGCTTATGCCAAAATCCGAAGTCGACGCAGAGATAGGCCAGCACGCTCCAGGCGACGAGAGCGGCGGCTGGAAAAATCATCTTGTGGTTGGCGGCAAACACAGCCGTCAAAAAGACGCCGAGGACACCCGCAATCCCAAGCATGATCCCGTTGAACAGCTGGCGCTCGCGCACCTTCAGCCGGTAAGCGGTTGGCTGCCAGATATCCACGTGTGCGACGCGGTTCGACGAGAGTTCGACCGCGTACGTGACGGTCTGGCCGGGATCAATTGTGAGCTGAAAAATATCGGCGCGGTCGCTCTTGACGCGTTCGGGCACGAACCCAATTGACGGCGTGACGGCCTCAAGCCTCCGCGCGTCAAGGTCCGGCCAGCTGATGCCGGAACCGATCAGCGCATAGCGCTCGGCCAATACCCATAGCGTGAGCGGGCGCTCAGCCTTGTTGCGGAGAGCGAAGATCGCCCAGTCGGGTTGGCTTCCGGCGATGGACGAGCGAACCGACATCCGGCCGGTCATGCCATCAAGGCTGGGAGCCGTCTCAACTTGTAGGCTCTGCCCACTCTTTTGAACGTAGGCGCCCGACTTGAGGAGCTCGATCCGGTTTTCCGTGCCATCGATTTCAATCGGCTCAAGCGCTTGAGATGTCGCCGTCGAAACGAAGAGCGCGACCAGAATTACGGTCAGTCGGGCAAGGCACGTGCGGGCCGTTACGCCTGAGCGGCGTAGCACCAACGATCCAATCTTCCCCCAAACACGCAAACGAGCAGCTCCGGCAAACGTCCCATTCTCGGTTGAGGCTGAACCAGCCTCCGTCCAAACATTCCTGTCAAAATCAACGTACAACCCCGGCGCGGGTGCATCATCAGCATAACACATAGGCGATGACTTGAGCCGACACTCGGTTCACACAGGCTCTTAAGCGATATCATCCTCAAGCAAGGCGAAAAGGAGATGATCTTGCCAGTCCCCATTGATCTTCAGATATCGCCGCGCATAACCCTCTTGCTGGAAGCCATTGTGTTTGAGAACACCGACCGAGGCCAAATTCTGGGGTAGGCAGGCGGCTTCGATGCGGTGAAGCCCGAGCGTCTCGAATGCGAACGTTGTGGCAACGGAAACCGCCTCGGTCATGTAGCCCTGCTGAGTGAAGTCGCTGCCAACCCAATACCCAAGAGACGTGGCTTGCGTCACGCCGCGGCGCACGTTTGACAGCGTCAGGCCGCCAACGAGCGTTCCGCCCGGTAAAAATAGGAAAAAGGCGTAACCCAGATCCTCGCGCTGATCCCTTTGATGGACGCGGAGGCGACGACGAAACGATCCGCGCGAGAGCTCATCATGACCCCAGGCGGGCTCCCAGGGCACCAGGTGCGCCCGGCTCCTGGCGCGCAATTCGGCCCACGCCACGTAATCTGACATGATGGGGGGTCTGAGCGTCAGGCGTGGTCCGCGCAACTGCGGTTCGGATTCGTGACTGAATCCGGTCCGAAGGATGGCCATTCGTGTCCTCGCCGACGCCCGTTCGCGATAAATCCCAGAGCCAACGAATTAGCATTGGATGCCTACAACGCAAACAGAGCGATCGGGCGCAGTTACCAGCGGGCCGCCGACCGGTTGATCTACGAATGAGCCGCAGCAATGCGCTGCTCTGTCTCCATCGCAAACGGCAGAGACCGCTCACCGGCGCCGACGACGGCGACGGCTGTGTTCCGCGCGGTTGCAAGCCGGCTTGCGACCTCCCGTACTTCGTCAGCTGTCACCGCCTCAACACGATCCAACAGCTCTTGGGCGGTGAACAAACGCCCGAACAACAGCATCTGCCGCGCCAATTGTTCCGCGCGCGCCGAAGGACTTTCGAGGCTCATCATGAGGCCGGTTTTCAGTTGGGCCTTTGCGCGGTCGATCTCGGCTGCCGTCAATCCCGCGTCGGCTGCGGCGCGGAGTTCACCGATCATGACGTCCGCCAGTTCCGGCAGCATGTCTTCGCCGGTTGCCGCGTGCATCATGAAGAGCCCGGTATCCGAAAGGCCCCAATTGCTCGTGTAGATTGAGTAACAGAGGCCTCGACGTTCGCGCGCCTCTTGGAACAGGCGCGAGGACATGCCCCCGCCAAAAGCGTTCGAAAAGACCTGGCCCGCGAAAAATATCGGGTCGTTGATCGGCGTGGACGGCCAGCTCATCAGAAGATGCGCCTGCTCGAAGGGGCGCTCGGCACCGCGCGGGCCACCGCCGAACTGCGGCGGGGCTTCGCGCTCGGTGGTCCCTGGCTCGAGTTCGCTCAGATGTGTTTCGGCCAGCGCAACGAGCTCGTCGTGATCCACGGCACCGGCGGCCGCAACAACCATATTCCCGGCCCGATAATTCCGCTCGCGATAGGCGAGGATGTGGTCACGGCCCATGCCGTTGACCGTCTCCGGCGTGCCGATGATTGGCCGGCCGAGCGCATGCCCGGTGAACGCTGCGTCCTGCATCAGGTCGTAGACAACGTCGTCCGGTGAATCCTGGATGCCCGCAATTTCCTGAAGGATGACGTCTTTTTCCCGCGTCAGCTCGGTGTCGTCGACTGTCGGATTGAGAATGATATCGCCAAGCACATCGACGCCAATTTCAAGTTCGCTCCCAAGTGCGCGCACGTAGTAGGCCGTGTATTCCGTCGACGTTGCCGCGTTCAAATCACCGCCCTTATCCTCGATCGCTTCGACGATTTGCTGCGCCGTTCGCCGCGCTGTGCCCTTGAAGGCCATATGCTCTAGGAGATGCGACAGCCCGTTTTCGTGGGCCACCTCATCCCGAGCGCCTGCGCGGACCCACACGCCAAGGGCGACGGTTGCGAGATGTGGCATGGCCTCGCTCATGACGGTCAGCCCGTTGTCCAGGGTGGTCTGTGTGACGGCGGCCGTGTCGGTTTGGGTCAAACGCTGGTTACCTCGTTGTGTTGTGTGCCATCGCCTCAACGGCGGCTTTGATCGCGGCCAAGTCGTTCGCGATTGGTTGTGTTACTTCAGGCTCGCTCATGAGATGCGACAGCCGCGACGGCAGTGGCGTCGCCCTGCCAGTAATACGGGCCATCGCTTCCGGGAACTTGGCAGGATGAGCGGTCGCGAGCACCACCATCGGCACGCTCGGATCACATGCCTTCGTCGCCGTCAGATCTGAAACGACTTTAAGGGCGCAAGCCGTGTGGGGCTCAACCAAGTAGCCACTGGCTGACAGGGCCGTTTCGACGACTTTCGCAACTTCTGCTTCGCTCGCTGCGCCTGCGTGAAAATCAGCTTGCACGACCGAACTGCCACCTTGCACCTCGAACGCCCCCGACTGCTGGAGTGAGCGCATTTGCGAGCGAACGAGCGCCGCATCCCGTCCCTGGGCCTCGAAAAGCCAACGTTCGAAGTTGGATGAGACTTGGATGTCCATAGAAGGCGATGTGGTCGCAACGACGCCGCGCTTCTCGTACACGCCCGTGGTCGTTGTCCTCGGCAGGATGTCGTTGTCGTTTGAGGCGATCACCAGTGTCTCGATCGGCAGGCCCATGCGCTTTGCAACGTAGCCCGCGAAGATGTCGCCAAAGTTTCCCGTTGGCACGGCGAACGAAACTTTGCGGCGCGGCGCACCGAGCGCCACCGCTGCAACGAAGTAGTAGGTCACCTGGGCCACGATCCGTGCCCAGTTGATCGAGTTGACGCCGGACAGCGCCACGCGATCTCGGAAGTCGTGGTCGGCGAACATCGCTTTCACGAGCGCCTGACAGTCATCGAACGTTCCATCGACGGCGAGCGTCGAGACGCTTTTTTCGGTCGGCGTCGTCATCATGCGACGCTGCACATCAGAGACCCGACCTTGCGGATAAAGGATCATCATGCGCGCGCGGCTTGATTTTCGGAAAGCCTCGATCGCCGCGCCGCCCGTGTCCCCAGATGTCGCACCGACGATCATCGCGGTCTGAGTCCGCTTCGCGAGGACGTGGTCCATGAGGCGTGCGAGAACTTGCATGGCGACGTCTTTGAACGCGAGCGTTGGCCCGTGGAAGAGTTCCAGGACAAACGTGTTGCGGCCGACCTGGACGAGCGGCGTAATCGCTTGGTGATGAAATGGCTCAGGTGCGGAATAGGCCGTATGGAGGATCTGTGAGAGCGCGCCGCGATCGATGGTTTCGCCAACGAACGGCGCGATAACGGTCTCGGCAATATCAGCGAAACTCTTGCCGGCCATCGCGGCAATTTCAGCGGAAGAGAGTTCAGGATAGGTCTCCGGGACATACAGTCCGCCATCGCGCGCAAGACCCGCAAGCAGAACGTCATCGAACTCAAGTGCGGGGGCCTCGCCGCGTGTGGATATGTATTTCACCGCCCGCTGTCCCTATGCGTTTGAGGTTCTGTTCCGGTTCGAGCTGCAGCGATGGCATTCGCGGTCGTGCGAAGGCAAGCCCTGCATGCTTTCTGGCCCGCAAAAAAGCAGGCGCCGACATCGTTGCGCGGTCTCTCCCGCGCTCGGCCACGGCGCGCTCGCGGCGTCTGGTGCCCGCGGACTACTCCGCCGCTTCTCTCTGACCACCGGATGCGATGGCGATAATATCGGCCATGATATCATTCAGCTGAAAATCTTTCGGCGTGTAGACAGCTGCGACGCCCATGGCTTTCAGGCTCTCTTCGTCGTCGGGGGGGATGATGCCGCCGACAACGAGTGGAATGTCCGAACCTCCACCGGAGCGAAGTTCTTGGAGGACATCGCGGACAAGTGCGACGTGGCTTCCGGAGAGAATTGACAGTCCGATGACATCGACGCTCTCGTCGATCGCAGCCGTCGCAATCTGTGAGGGTGTCAGGCGGATGCCTTCGTAGACGACATCCATGCCGCAATCGCGCGCTCTCACGGCGATTTGCTCGGCGCCGTTCGAGTGACCATCGAGGCCCGGCTTGCCAACGAGGAACTTGATCCTGCGACCGGTCCGATCGGCATGATCCGCCACCCGCGCCCGAAGCTCATCGAGGCCCGCGGCATCATCGGATGCAGCTCTGCCGACGCCCGTCGGCGCTCTGTACTCGCCAAAGATCCGGCGGAGCGTTGCGCCCCATTCGCCGGTTGTGACGCCCGCTTTCGCGCAGGCGATCGAGGCTGGCATCACGTTGCGATCTTCTTTGGCGGCCGCCTCCAGCTCAGCAAGGGCAGCTTTTGCGGCTTCGGAGTCGCGAGCGTCGCGCCAGGCTTGAAGCGCTGCAATCTGATCGGCCTCGACGTTGGCATCGACGACCTGGATTGCACCCTCTCCGGCCGACAACGGCGACGTTTCTGTTCCGGTGTAGGCGTTGACCCCGACGACCGTTGCGTCGCCCGTTTCAATGCCCCGCAAGCGATCAGAATTGCTCTCGACGAGGCGACGCTTCATGTAATCGATCGCTGCCACGGCTCCACCCATGCGCTCGATGTCTGCAAGCTCGGATCGCGCCTCCTCCTTCAGAGCAGCAACTTTTTTATCGATAACGGCCGACCCATCAAAGATGTCGCCGTACTCGAGAAGGTCGGTTTCAAAAGCGAGGATCTGCTGCATTCTCAAGGACCATTGCTGGTCCCATGGCCGCGGCAGGCCGAGGGCCTCGTTCCAGGCCGGGAGCTGCACGGCCCGGGCGCGGGCACGTTTCGAGAGTGTCACCGCCAGCATTTCAATCAGAATGCGATAGACGTTGTTTTCCGGCTGTTGTTCCGTCAGTCCCAGCGAGTTGACTTGGACGCCGTAGCGGAACCGGCGGTGCTTCGGATCGGTCACGCCGTAGCGCTCGGCCGTGATCTCGTCCCAAAGCTCGACGAACGCGCGCATTTTGCTCAGTTCAGTGACGAAGCGCATCCCGGCATTCACGAAGAACGACACGCGGCCCACAACGGCACCGAACTGCGCCTCGGGCACAGCACCCGATGCCTTTACTGTATCGAGCACGGCCAGAGCGGTGGCCAACGCATACGCCAGTTCCTGGACTGGCGTCGCACCCGCTTCTTGCAAGTGGTAAGAACAGACATTGGTCGGGTTCCACTTTGGAACCTCGGTGTAAGAAAACGTAATCGTATCCCGGATCAGGCGCAGCGACGGCTCCGGCGGGAAAACGTAGGTCCCACGCGAAAGATATTCTTTGATGATGTCGTTCTGGATGGTGCCTGTCAGCTTGTCTCTCGACGCGCCCGTTTCGTCGGCCAGCGCAACGTAGAGCGAAAACAACCATGCCGCCGTGGCATTGATCGTCATCGACGTATTCATGCGATCGAGCGGGATCTCGGAAAGAAGTGTTCGCATGTCGCCGAGGTGGCTGACTGGAACACCAACCTTGCCGACTTCGCCGCGGCTCAGTTCGTGGTCGCTGTCGTAGCCTGTCTGGGTTGGCAGATCGAAAGCGATCGACAGGCCCGTTTGCCCTTTCGAGAGGTTGGAGCGATAAAGCGCGTTCGATTTTTCAGCCGTCGAATGCCCGGCATAGGTGCGAAAAATCCAAGGACGGTCGCGCTCTGCCTGCGGCGCGGGCGTCTTTGATGCCGACGTGTCGAGCGAGCTTCGGCCGGGATCAGCCGTCGATGTCAGCGTGTGATTTTCATTCGACGGTTGGGACGATGGCATTGGTAATCTCTTCGCAATTGCAACATCGGCAACTTAAACGACCGATGCGGTCGAACAAGCGGTTCTTTGCGCGGAGAATTTTGCGGGATCCCGGCGTGACAGCGCATTGATGCTGGAGTTTGTGAGGTGCGGAAAAAATGTGCAGCCCAACGCGTCAGGTGATTTTTCAATCAATGCCCGGCGTGCCCTGCGCGCTCACGGACCGATCGGGCCGCGTTTCGCCTGGGTGGTCGGTCTCACGCAACAGGCTTAGCGATCTGCGACCAGCGAAAAAGCCTGGCGAATAAAGATCACGATTACGACCGCGACCGACATTCCAAAAAGCGAACCCATGATCGCATCTGTCACGGGATCGACGCCGAACGCCATTTTGCTGTGCATGAGGAATAGGTGACCGCCTAGCGAAGCAATCCACAAGATCGGAAGGCTTATGATCGCAAAGCTAATCCGGCCCGTCAGCTCACGCACCATCAAGGCGCCCATAGCGGCCAGGAAGGTCAGGAGATAATAAATCGCCGGGCGAAGAGCCGCGATATCCCCGAGGACGTTAGAGATGAATTCTTCGAACATGAGCAAACACCCGAGCTTGGACGCGCCGTCGGCGATCGGTCTCATACCAGCAACCACACCATAGCCCCTGCAGCCTTAATAACTGCTTTCAGTGCGGTGATTTCAGCTGAACTTATTTGCTCAAGTTTTCATCAAATACTGCTGACGAATGCGTGCAAAATAATCACAGAGCGCGAATTTTTATCGACTTGCCTGCGTGGTCAAAGACGATCCAACGGGAGAAGCCCGCCGCAATCACCAAGGAAACAGCACCACCTCCGCATGCGACTTTGGACAAAATTTGTTGCGCTGCACTCGCCGCTCGATATGTTCCCCGCCCGTCGATGCTCCGCTGCCGGGCCTCGCCGCACTATGGGCTGATCGCGACACTGCGAGCTGGCCAGCACATCGTCCATTCGCTTGATAGGGACCCGGATCGCCATGGCTCAAACCGCTGCAACCGAGACAGCCTCAGCAACCCCGCTCGACGCAGGCGTGAAGAAAGACCTCTATGAGGTTGGCGAAATCCCGCCGCTCGGGCACGTGCCGAAGCAGATGTATGCCTGGGCTATTCGGCAGGACCGCGAAGGCGAGCCAGATACGGCGATGAAGGTCGAGGTGGTTCCGACCTGGGAGCTTGATAGCCACGACGTGCTGGTACTCGTGATGGCCGCCGGTGTGAACTACAACGGCGTTTGGGCCTCTCTCGGCACGCCGGTCTCGATGTTCAACGTCCATAAAAATGACTTTCACGTTGCAGGTTCGGACGCGTCCGGGATTGTCTGGGCCGTCGGCTCCAAGGTGAAGCGCTGGAAAGTCGGCGACGAGGTTGTCATCCACTGCAACCAGGACGACGGCGACGACGAAGAATGCAACGGCGGCGACCCGATGTTTTCGACGTCGCAGCGGATCTGGGGATACGAAACGCCGGACGGCGCCTTCTCGCAGTTTTGCCGGGTCCAGGATCGCCAGCTCATGGCCCGCCCGAAGCACCTGACGTGGGAAGAGGCGGCCTGTTACACGCTCACACTCGCCACGGCCTATCGGATGCTGTTCGGCCATAAGGGCAATGAAATGCAGCCCGGCGACAACGTCCTGGTCTGGGGTGCATCGGGTGGTCTCGGCTCGTTCGCGGTTCAGCTCGCCGCAACATCCGGCGCGAATGCGATCGGCGTCGTGTCCGAAGATGACAAGATCGACTTCGTCAAACAGTTGGGCGCGAAGGGTGTGCTCAACCGCAAGAACTTCAATTGCTGGGGGCAGCTGCCAAAGGTCAACACGCCGGAGTACAATGAGTGGCTCGGCGAGATGCGGAAGTTCGGCAAGGCGATTTGGGACATCACGGGTAAAGGCGTGAACCCAGACATCGTGTTTGAGCACCCTGGCGAAGCGACGATCGCGGTCTCAGTCCAGGTCGTGAAGCGCGGTGGCATGGTCGTCATTTGCGCGGGCACAACCGGCTACAATCTAACCATGGACGCGCGGTATCTCTGGATGCACCAGAAGCGCGTTCAGGGCTCTCACTTTGCACACCTGAAACAGGCCGCCGCCGCCAACAAGCTCGTCATCGACCGCCGTATCGATCCCTGCATGTCAGAAGTGTTTGCTTGGAACCAGATCCCGAAGGCGCACATGCATATGATGCGCAATGAGCATAAGCCCGGCAACATGGCCGTGCTTGTCTCAGCCCCACAAACTGGCCTCCGCACCGTCGAAGACGTCGTAGAAATCAGCCGCGAACGCTTCGGTTGAGCAGGCGCGTTGGGGACGCAGAAGGCGTTGATCGGCACGCCCTCTTTTCAAGACTAACAAAGACCCCGGCTGGACGCGAACTCCAGACGGGTTCTTTGCGTTTTGTGAAAGCCCCGCCCAAAAAATGGCCGGCTGAGGCTGGAATTTGCCGGTGGCTCGGCGGGTCTCAACGGCTCGTGATGAGGGGATTGCGCGACGTTGCTGAAATCTTGACATGGTTTCTGTATGTCTTGACATGCTGTCGGCATGTGAAGGCTGGCTGGCGACTGTGCTCATACTTGGCCGGATCACGTCACAGGCCGGATCACGTCACAGGCTGGATCAGATTACGGAACCGAGCAAACGAGACGCCAATGACCCGACGCATGATCGGATTGCTGACTGGGCTGACCATTGTGTCGGCCACGGTGTTCGTATCGGTGGTGCTGACGCGCGGAGACGCCACCTCCTCAGATGGGGCCGTGATCGTTCAGGCGCAGGCAAGCCAACCCAAAGCCGTTGAAACGAAATGGCAGGATCTGCTTCCACCGGGGCCTGCACCGAAAGACCCGTTTCACGAATTGACGCCCGATCAGCGGTTTGACATCGAGACGATTGCCTGGGTCCGTTCGTTGAACGAAGATCAGCTGAAGATTGAGCAGAATCAGCAGTCGATCCAGGACGCGAAAACATACCAAGAGCAGTTCAAACAGGCCGGGCTCGATGTCGATCAGCTCTTGAAAGACTACGAGATCTGGGATCGCGAAGTCTTACGCCGCAGCCAGGAGGTGAACACCGGGCTTAATGGCAAATCCGTTCGACTCGCCGGTTACCTGCTGCCGCTGAATTTCTCGGAAGACGGCAACACGGAGTTCCTGCTGGTGCCGTACGTCGGCGCGTGCATCCACGTGCCGCCACCGCCGCCCAATCAGATTGTCTACGTCACACTTCCAAAAAAGAAGATTGTCCGCGACCTCTACACAGCCGTCTGGATCCACGGGCGGATGCTGACGAAGGCAGCGTCGAAGGAGCTGTTTCTGACCGATGGATCATCGGACATCAGCGTCGGGTACCACATCGACGCAACGGGCTATGAGCCGTATATCGAGCAGCCCGCGCAGTAGAGCCAGATGAACGCGCCGGGTCAGTCTTTGATGTAGCCGTAACGCTTGAGTTGGATCAGGCCCCGGTTGAACTCTGCGCCAACAATGATGATGACGGCCGTGACCTGGAAGAAGATCAACGCGACCATCACTTGGCTCAGGCCGGCGTAAAACCGCGTATAATCGGCGAAGCTTAAGTAGTATGAATACAACGCCGCGACAGCGAGCCAGAGGACGACCGAGACGATAACGCCCGGTAGGATCTCGTCAAGGTCGCGTTTGCCAGCCGCCAGGAACTTATGCGCAATGGTCAGCAGGCTCGCGATCACAGCACCAGCGATTGCGTAGCGTATGAATGGGTCCCACCAGCTGCTCTGGTGGATGATTTTCAACCATTCCGGTTCGAATTCATTGGCAATTGTTGGCGCAACCACAGTCAGCCAAGTGATTGTCAAACTTCCAAGTGCGTTGAAAATGACAAAGGTCGCGCTGATCAGGACGCACAGCGGATAGGGCCGATTCTCATGCTCGCGGTACGCATGATTGAGTGCATTGCGGAGCGTCTCGATCCCGTTGGTCGCAAAGAACAGTGCGATCGCACCACCAAGCGTGATCAGGTCAACACGCGTCTGACCAATCACGGCATTGATCTGCGGGGCGAGCGCCTCAGCCACCTGGCTCGGCAAAATCTCAAAAAGTTGCAGGACAGCGATCTCAGCAAGATCACGACCGCCAAAGACACCCGCGAGCGCACCGATAAAGATACAGAACGGAAAGAGCGCCAGCACAAAGGAGAACGCGACGGATCCGGCCATCGTGAAACCGGAGTGCTCATACGTGCGGTAGAGTGCGCTGAGCAGCGTTTCGGGGCGAGATGCCGATTCATACGTGTTGTAGGCCTGCTGAAGCAAAGTCGGCTCGGCAACCGGAGGCTTTGGTTTCACCTCGTCGACATCGCGATCATCATGCCCCGGCTCGGACGCCGAGGTATATCTCTCGTTCTCGCGCTGATCGTCCGGCATCATCATCGTTTGTCGCTTGGCCTTTTGCCGTTCGCGTTCAAGCTTGCGCGCTGCGCCGCATGGTCCTCGAAGCGGCAGTTGTCCGAGGCGGAGCGCGTGGCTTCTGTGTGCAGAGCAACGCGTCCGCCCTTGTCGACTGTTCACACGTAAGGCTTATCAGATCGAAATCAACGCGAATTCCGTGAATGGCAGCTGATTACAAACGTCAGTGGGTCGGCCGCATCGATTCTAAACAGCGGCGCTGGCACAAGCCTCAGTTGACCGATGCGCTTTGGAAACGGCATGGCCAGCCTCGTCGTGCAACTTCCGTGTGCGCATCGGGTTCTGGCGGCGGCTATCCAGTACCAGACAATTTGGCGAGATCAGGCATTCTGGCAGCGGTCTCCGCCGGGATCTGACGGTTGTCGCCCATTGGGACTCAGTCTCACCTCTTTCCGGACCTCTTATGCTCCTTCGCATCGCACCCATCGTCTTTGTCATTCTCTGGGCGACGGGCTACATCGCGTCGAAAGCTGGAGCGCCGTACGCTGAGCCCTTTACGCTACTGGCGATCCGGTTTGCCTTGGTCGTCGGCGTCCTGATGCTGGCATGGCCCTGGCTCAGGTCTGACAAGATGCGCCCGGGTGATGTCCTGGTTGCCGTGGTGATCGGCGGTCTTGTGCATGGCGTCACCCTCGCCGCTGTCTTCTGGGTCATCGCAAACGAGATGCCGGCCGGTGTTGTCGCGCTCATCGTTTGCCTTCAGCCGCTGCTCGTCGCAGCGCTCGCTGGTTGCGTCCTGGGTGAGCGGATCACGGCAATGAATTGGCTCGGTTTGGGCATTGGCGTCATTGGGGTTGTCTTGGTGCTCGCGCCGAAGATGACCGTTGGCTCCACCGGCTTTTCGCTTGCGAACGTTTTGGTCTCCGTTCTGGCGCTGGTCTCGCTCACGATCGGGACGGTCTTACAAAAGATCCAGGCGGCCAATGTTGAGTTTCGCAAAGCGTTGCTGCCGCAATATATCGGCGCGCTCATTGTCGTCTTGATTGGGTCTCTGTCGCTTGAGACCCGCGAGGTTCAGTGGACACCCGCATTTATCGGTGTCATGGCGTGGCTTGTCTTCGTTCTATCGATCGGCGCGATCAGCCTCTTATTTATGATGATCGAGGCGAACGCCGTATGGCGCACGGCATCGCTGTTCTATCTCGTACCGCCGACCACGGCGCTTATGGCGTGGTTGTTGTTCAACGAGACGCTGACGGTCGTTCAGGGCGTCGGCTTCGTTGTTGTGTGTGCGGCCATCGTTTTAACGAACCGGCAAGCCAAACCAGCCTGATATCCGTTGGTGTGCCGAAGTTGCGGCGCGCGCGACATTGAAGCGATTAAGTGTCCCGCTGCGCATCGCTCGTGGTATCAAAATCGGGATCAAGGTGTGGCGGGCCGCTGCGCGCATTCGGAGGTAAGACGACGACGCCATGGAGGTCTTTCACCACGAGATCGAGATGCTTCGTGAAGTCGCCGATGGCCTGCGCGAGCGGCTTATGGGGCATCCGGACTGGGCCGTCTATGAGCGCACGGGGATGCCCACGGTGCATCTCAATGAAGATCCACGATTTTTAGCATGGCGCACCACAACCGACGCCCTCGATCACTTGGTTGCCGACGGGAAACAGCTCCGTTCGCCGGACGTCGTCAGCAACGGTTCTGACCCAGCATCCGCGGACGCAGACCCAACACCACAAGTAATGGTCCCGATCGCTGCTGCACCACGTCGTGCCATCGGCGCTCAGGTCTCGACGGTTGAAGTCGTCCACAAGGTGCAACCATCGAAGGCGAAATCGACGGAGGCTGGTCAGCCAAGCGGGAATGGGCCGGTCCAAGTCGCGTCTGATGCGCCGAACCTTGCACCGAAAGACGCGCGGCGGGTGGATGATCGACTGGAGACCGGACACGGCTCGGAAAAGCACTCGAGTCAAAATACCAAACAGGGATTTCAGTTTGGCACCGCCGTGCCAGATCCCGATATTGCTGATCCGCTCACACGGATCCGAGGTGTCACTCCGGCGTTCGCTAAAACGCTCAACCAGATCGGCGTGTTCCGGTTCGCCCAAATTGCGTCTTGGCAGGCCGGAGATGTGGAACGTGCAACGCAGGCCCTCGGCCTGACGAGAGAGATCCACCGCCAGAATTGGATCGAGCAAGCTGCACTCCTGGCGTTGCGCCAGTCGATGCGGCCTGCCGTTCGCCAAATTTCTGAAACGGCTAGCGCGACAAGGGGCGCGGCCCACACGACGCGGGCCCAGACGACACCGGATCAGTCGACACCGGCGACAGAAGCCGACACGGCGAATGAAGCGACGGCAGGCGCCTCGGTTGTTGGGATGGGGTTGCCTGTTCGCGATCGGGGTGTTGTTCCGCCGCCGCTGCCGAAAACTCCGGCGCACTTTTTTGAGGTCAACCGGGCGTCCGTTGGGGTCATCCAAAAGAACGCGCCTGACCAAGCTCTCGCGCAGTCGGATGGCGTCGAGCCGACGCCTTCAAACGTCGCGACAGCGCCGTTCGGTGGGGAACAAGCCCGCGCCACGTCCGCACCGGTTGTTGTCTCGGCTGAGCCGCCGGAGCCTATCCTTGATCTCGCGAACATTGCGGGGATGGCGCCTGACCATGAAAAGACTTTGGCTCGGGTCGGCATTCAGACAACGGCGGATCTCGCAGCCGTTGATGGCGCCAGCTTCCAGACCATGAGTGCAACGCTTGCACCGCACGCCGCGCCTGCGCGTAAAGGTTGGATCGAGCAGGCGGCTTTGCTCGCATCCGGTGTTATGACGGCGCACGCTGAGCTGAGACGGATGGGCGCCGTCAACGCCCTCGTGCCGCGCCCGATCGAACAGCCTTGGCACCCTCGTTTAATTGCGGCCAAACCGGAAGCTGTCGAACATCAACACGATGAGGCGTTCCGTGGTGCTGAGGCAGAGGATGCTGGCGTTCGCGAGACGAGCAACTTGTCAGCGCTCGACGCCCGGATTGCCCAATTGCAGCGTCAGGTCGAAGAGATCCGAACACTGCCTGGCTTTGCCTCAGGTGACAGAGCTCACGCCGATGAGACCCAGGACGGGGCGGGCGCCGACGTCTCGCTGCGACCGTGGGTTGAAGAGCCGCCGCCATTGCCGGACGGGATGGCCCCGCAGGCACAAATTGCAATTGAGAGACCGAACGCGCCTGCCGTCACAACCGAGCGCTTCGTGATCGGTCATCTGCCTGAAGCAGACAACACGGCGGATTTGGCAGAATTGCCAACCTTGCCTGATCACGCGTTGCCGGACGATGGTTGGGATGACCTCGCCGCCGCCGATGCCGAGGGGCAAGCGGCCGTAAAAATCATCAAGAAGGACCCGCCACCAAACAGCGAAGTGACGTTGGAACAGCGTTTAACCGAGCGTTTGAAGTCAGTCCGCGAGCCGCGGTCGACGGCGACAAAGCGGCCACCGAAACCAAATTACATGCTCAACCCTGAAGAAGCGTCGGTTCAGATCGTTGTTGCCCCAAGCGATTCGCAATCTGTGGACCGGCTCGAATTGGAATTTGCACCTGATCCTGAGGACGGCGGTCTGGGCGCGACCGCAGCCGACGATGCGCGGTCGAGAAAAGCGAAAAAAGCCGGTCCAAACAAGTATTTGCGGGCGCTGACGGGTGATCGCTAAAGCGTCAACTTGAGCATCGATTGGTTCCGCCTCAATTTAAAGCGTGCTGTTTTTTTGTGCGTCATGGGCAAAGTTGTTTCTCGTTTCCGTGTTTATCGCCGCAGCGAAAGCAAAACTCTTGCTGAGCACGCGCCGCAGCATATTCTGCACTGCAGCATTGTTTACGTGGACTGATGCAACTGACACCGACTGGCATAAGGAATATCCGTCATATGAGCTTGAGCGCTGTTTCACCCGAAATCGATTTGCTGAATTCCGATGCGGATCTTGCCAATGATGTCGCCCAAACGGTGCGCGGTGCGCAGCGACTGCTTGAAGCGGCGAAGTCTGGCGTGCAGGCGAGTGCGGCCAAGGCGGGCGGCTTGACGGCCATTCAGCACCAGGCGCACGGGCTGGCCTGGCTCGCGACCTATGTGACGGCGCTTGAGCAGCTGCAGCGCTGGGCCGACGCCCTTCGCAGCGAAGGGCGCTTCGGCCGCTTCGAACACCTTTTATTGCTGGCGGGCTCGGCTGAGTATGCGGCTCAGATCGCTGGCGGCATCCCGATGAGCCAGGGCGAATACGTCCGGATTTCAGAGCTCGGTGTTCCGCCGGCGATGATCGGAGAATTTGCAGCGGAGACGACCGCTCTGGTCGCTGAAGGAACGAGCAACGAGACCCGCAACGCGCTTGCAAACCTGATTGAAACAGCCGCGCCCGCGACGACCTATGGCGACAGTGGTCTCGATGAGACCCATGCCGCGATCCAGGAAGAGATGCGCCGGTTCTCGAACGATGCCGTGCTTCCGCATGCCCATGAGTGGCACTTGCAAAACGCCTACATCCCGCTCGAAGTCATTCATCAACTCGCTGAGCTCGGCGTGTTCGGGATTTCAATGCCGGAGGACTTTGGCGGTGCGGGCCTTGGCAAAGAGGCCATGTGCATCGTCTCGGAAGAGTTATCGCGCGGCTACATTGGCGTCGGCTCACTTGGCACGCGCTCCGAGATTGCGGGCGAACTTATTCTCGCCAACGGGACGGATGCCCAAAAGCAGAAGTATCTTCCAGGTATTATCGCCGGCGACATCCTGCCGACGGCCGTCTTCACCGAGCCGAACACGGGGTCTGATCTCGCATCGCTCAAGACGCGGGCTGAGCGCCATGGTGACGTCTACAAGATCTACGGCCAGAAGACCTGGATTACGCACCCGGTCCGCGCGGATCTGATGACAATGCTCGTGCGCACCGATCCCGATCAGCCGGGCTACAAGGGCCTGTCCATGCTGCTGGTCGAGAAGCCGCGGGGCGACGACAATAACCCGTTCCCTGCCGAGGGGATGACCGGTGGTGAGATCGAAGTGCTCGGTTATCGTGGCATGAAAGAGTACGAAATCGCGTTCGACGGTCTGGAAGTGCCAGCGGAAAATCTACTTGGCGGCGTCGAAGGCGAAGGCTTCAAGCAGCTGATGGCGACGTTTGAACCGGCCCGCATTCAAACCGCCGCCCGCGCGGTTGGCGTTGCGCAATCAGCGATGGATACAGCGCTTGCCTATGCACAGGAGCGTCAGCAGTTCGGCGCACCGATTTATTCATTCCCTCGCGTCCGCAACAAGATCGTTATCATGGCTGTTGAGACGCTCATCGCGCGGCAGATCACGTACTTTGCCGCGCGCGAAAAGGACGAGGGTCGCCGCTGCGATCTGGAAGCTGGAATGGCGAAGTTGCTTGCAGCACGCGTTGCCTGGGCTGCGGCAGATAACGGGCTACAAGTGCATGGCGGAAACGGCTTTGCGCTCGAGTACCCGATCAGCCGCATTCTGTGTGATGCGCGCATTCTCAACATCTTTGAGGGCGCAGCCGAGATCCAGGCGCAGGTCATCGCGCGCCGCCTGCTCGAGAACCGCAACTAAGACTTAGGAGTTTTCGAGCACTTCGCTCACGGCATCCGCAAGTTTCGCGTTCGATTGGATGCGGATGCGGTCCTCGTTGGCGAGGATAGGATTGTTCAGGCTGATGGTCTCGTCGAGGATTTGGCCGTACTCGCGCGGCGAGACCGACCTGGCTGGTGCGGTCACGTCGTATTGCGAGCCCATCATGTAGAGCAGCGATCCGCGCGTATCAAAGATCGGGAAGACGAACACGAGGTTCCGAAACGTCGTACCATCGCGCCGGTAGTTCGTGATCGGCACCACGATATCGCTTTGATGGTCGATGCTCGCCTTCAGCTGCGCACGCGCGTCAGGCTCCGTGTCCGGGCCTTGTAGGAATCGGCAATTGCGACCGACCGAAAACTCTTCGCTGTAGCCCGTCAGTTTGGTGAAAGCGCCATTTACTAAAACCAGAGGGCAGTCGTCGAAGATTGGCGACGCCAGCGTTAGCGCAATCGGCGACTCGCGCACAAAGCGCGCCAGAGTTTTCGATATTGTCTGCACCGGGGCCGACAATCCAATTGGGTCAATGGGGTTCATCCCTCGAACACTAGGAGAGTGGTTTGCGCTCGAACCATTCCCCCATGGTCGATCCTCAACTTTAAGACGGTACACCCGATATTCTCCGCAAGTTGACACTTGACGCGGGCGGATGAAGTTCAAGGATCCCGCGGCGCGTCACGCTTTTTTCGCGCTTCCGATTGGTGAAACGAGCAGCGCGCCACGGCCGATCACGGGGGGCGGTTAGACCATAAGATAAGAGCTGTTGCGCCGCCCGAAGGCGTTGATCTCAGCCTAACGCGCCAGCGCGTGTTCCAGATCAGCGATCAGGTCTTCGGCAGGCTCCAAACCGACGGACAGCCTCAGGAGATCGTCGGGGCAAGGTGTGCCTGCGCCTTCAACGCTCGCGCGATGCTCAATCAAGCTTTCAACGCCGCCGAGTGATGTGGCGCGGGTCCAGACCTGAACGCGGGCAGCCGTTGTGATGGCGTGGTCAATGCCACCACGGCATCGGATCGATAACATGCCGCCAAAGCCACCCGGCATTTGTGACTTTGCCAGTGTGTGACCAGGTGCGGTTGGAAGACCTGGATAAAGCACGGCTTCGATTGCGGCATGCTCATCGAAATGGTTTGCGATTGTCAGAGCCGACGCGGTCTGCGCGCGAACCCGGACGAATAGGGTCCGCAGTCCCCTGAGGAGGAGGGATGCTTCGAACGAGCCGAGAATGCTTCCGAGCGATAATCGGTGCGAACGGGCACGATCTTCAATTGGTTGCGTTTCATTGGAGGCAGCAAAGGTCAGCGATCCAGCGACGACATCGGAATGACCGTTCAAGTATTTGGTCGCCGAGTGCATGACGACATCGGCACCGAGTGACAGCGGGTTCATCAGAACCGGTGATGCCGTCGTCGCATCAACGCCGACGACGGCGCCAACCGCATGAGCCGCATCGGAAACCATCGAAATGTCAGAAATTCCCCAAAGCGGATTTGCCGGTGTCTCAAGCCAGATCGCTTTGGTCTGCCCAGGTCTGATCGCCTCTTTGATTGCGCCAGTGTCTGTCGCGTCGACGAACGAAACGGTGAGTCCGTGGCTCGCGGCGTCGTTCATCAGCCAGTTGCGCAGGCTCCAGTACATCACATTGGGTGCGATAACGTGGGCCGGGCGCTCAAGCGCAAGGAAGAACGTCGTCGCGGCTGCCATGCCGGAGCCGTAGACCAACGTGTTGCGACCCCCTTCGAGGCGCGTGATCACGTCTTCGCAACGGCGCACGGTTGCGTTGTCGGCGCGCCCATAAACAAAGCCGCGGCTGTAGCCATTGTCCGGATCGCGCAGGTAAGTCGTGGTCACGTCAATCGATGGGATCACGGCGCCCGTTTCTGGATCATGTTCCCTCGTGCCCTGAACCGCGTATGTTTCGACGGACAGTTGGCGGTCACCCTGCGAGCCACTCATCTGGCGATCTCCAATGCGCAAACGCCAATGCGGCGGTTGAAGGAAGAGCGCCACACCACCGGTTCAAAGTCCAGCCGCGATCCATCAATTTTCGACGCCGGGGCGAGGACGCGCGCCGTGGCGATTGAAGCCCAGCGATCAGACCGCTAAGTCGTCGGAGGCCTGACGAGACGGCTTTCGAGAAGCAGAACGCCAGGCTGCGGTGAGGCCGCTGTGAGGTGGCGGCGGTGAGATGGCGGGGGCGAAATGGCGCTTGAGACGATTTTGATAACGGGCGCTTCCACGGGGATTGGTGCAGCTGCCGCCCGCGTCATGAAGGATCGAGGCTGGCGCGTGTTTGCGACGGCGCGACAACCTGAGGATCTGGCGCGATTGAAAGCGCTTGGCGTTGACGCGATCGCGCTCGAACTTGGCGAGCCAAACTCCGTTGCTGCATGCGCCGAAACCGTCCTCGAGAAAACCAACGGCACGATTGATGCCGTCTTTAACAACGCGGCCTATGGCGTGGCTGGCGCGCTCGAAGATGTTGAGCGGTCCGTGCTAGCGGATCAGTTCAACGTCAACGTCATCGGCACGCACGATCTCACCCAACGCTTGATCCCGGCCATGCGCGCGCGAGGACGCGGTCGCATTGTCAACTGCTCGTCCGTGCTTGGTTTGGTCGTCGGGCCCTATCGCGGTGCCTATTGCGCGAGCAAGTTTGCCCTTGAGGCCTTGAGCGATGCCATGCGGATGGAGCTGAAGGGGAGCGGCATTGATGTCGTAATCATTGAGCCGGGGCCGATCCGCACGAATTTTGTGAACCGCACACTTGAAGTCGCAAAGGCGACGTTGCCGCTCGACACCTCGGTCCACCGCGAGCGTTATGCATCCATGATCCAATCGTTTGAAAGCGGCGGCAAGCAGCGCTGGAAGCTTGAGCCGGAGGCGGTGGTTGGTAAGCTGATCCATGCGGTTGAAAGTGCTCGCCCGAAAACGCGCTATTACGTCACCGTACCGACCTATGCCGCTGCCTCTCTAAAGCGTGTGCTGCCGGATCGGATGCTCGACTGGTTTGCGTCGCGAAATTAGTTTCACAGGTGATCGCTTCCGCATCGCTGATAGCCGCGGGGGAGGCTGACGTGGTGGGTGACGCCGCCTGACCATAGCTGTTCGACCGAGTTTAAGACATGCCTCGCGCACCTTCTTCCCGTCGCAAGTTGTTAACCGATGAACGTCTGATCGGCGACGTGTTCGCAGGCGGAAATCGCTTTTCGCTGCCCGAGTTCCAGCGCGAGTTTGCCTGGACGATCTCTGAGGCCGAGGACCTTCTCGAAGACATTGACACAGCCCGCGTTGACGATGGTGCTGATGACGAGGCGATCACTTATTTTCTCGGCACCATGCTGTTTGCAACTGAGCCGGGCGCCGCGTCGGACCATCAGGATGCGGCGACGCGCGAGCTTCGGATTATCGACGGCCAGCAGCGTCTCACCACGTTGACCATCCTCTTTGCCGTGCTGCGCGATCTTGAAACCGATGAAGTGTTGCGCGGTCGCTTAGCCGAGGCCATCGAAGTCGCCGGAACGCAGAGCGTTGCCCCCGGTTCTAAGGCTGGTTCGGAACGGCCATACCGTATGACGCCCCGATCCTCCGATTGCACTTTTCTGGCAGCCCGAGTCCAATCGAGCGGTTCTGCAATAAGAGACTGGTCGGGCGATCCGATTGATCCGAGGAAATCGAGCCACCAGCGGATCGACGATGTCCGGATCTATTTCTTGCATCAGCTGACGACGCACATGACGGCCGATGACCGTCGGGCCTTTGCACTGTTTCTGCTGAACAGCTGCCGCATCATTGAGATGCAAACCGACAACCTGGATTACGCCTACCAGATCTTTCTGCGCCTCAACAGCCGCGGTCTGCCCTTGAGCGACGACGACATTGTCATCGCGGAAGTGATCGGACCCTTGCCGCGCGCGGAGCAAGAACACTTTCAGCCGATCCTCGATCAAATGCAGCGGTACCGCGAGGCGCAGGAAAAAGCGCGTTCCCGCGGCAAGACGTTTTTCTCGCACCTTGTCGCGCTGCATGGCTGGAGTTCCGGCGCGATGATCAGCGATCTCAGGCGCGCTGTGAAATCGCAAGGTGGACCATCGCAGTTTACCGAGCGCGTGTTTCGCCCGATGGCCCGCGCCTACCTGCTCACGCGATGTGCGTTTGACGACAAGGCGTTACCTGAGTCCGTCAAAGAGCAACTGCGCTGGCTCTATTTGCTCGAGCAGATGTGCGATGACGAGTGGGTTGGTTGCGCGATGCTTTTGCTTTCCAACCTCCAGGCGGATGATCCGCGGTTGCTGCGCGGCTTAATCGAGCTGGACCGGTTCGCCCATGCGCAACTTCTGATCCGACCTCTGCGGCGCGAGCGGCGGAAGCACTATCGGAAGTGTGCGCGTGCGATCGAGGCGGCTGGGCCTGATGTGGACCCGCTCGAGATCTTCACCTTGAGCGAGACTGAGCAGCAGCGGGTTTTGCGCAATCTCGCACTGAAGCTGCACGAGACAACGAACCGGACAGCGAAGGCCGTTCTGCTGCGTCTGGATGCTGAGATCTCACGGAGGCCTGCGACCTGGTATCTTGAACATTGCGGAAACGATCACGGCGGTGAAGTGCAGTTCTCAATTGAGCACATCTTGCCGCGCGGTCGAACGCTTCCGCAGTCCAGCCTTTGGTGCATGGAGTTTCCGGACGACGATGAGCGCATGGTCTACGCAAGCTGCCTCGGCAACCTGCTTTTGATCTCGCGCGAGCAGAATAAGCGTGCCGGTCAAAAGGATTGGTTGCGGAAGCGCGATGGTTTCTTAGCCGATCCAGAGACCGCGCAGTTTGCGATGGTTGGCGACGTGGCACGGCGCAACGTTTGGGACCGCGAAGCGATCACGGCGCGCTACAACGCTTCAATGCAGCAACTTGCCGATTTATGGGATCTGACCGGCCTCTTGCCAACGCTCGGTGAATTGAAAGCTGCAAACCTGAAGGGCCAGCCCAGTCCGTTGATGGGTCGCCAAATCAACGGGACCCGGCGCCGTTAAAGAACTGGGCGCCTTCGTTGGTTTGGTTAGCCGTCGATGCGCTCGCCGATCATGGCGATCGTTTCGTCCCGACCGTAAAGCGCGATGAACCCTCCAAACCGCGGTCCGGCGCTTTGCCCGAGTAGCACCTCGTAGATCGCACGGAACCAATCGCGGAGATTGTCCGCAAAGCCGTTGTCCTTGCCGACGGCGTAGACGATGTTTTGCAGCTCCTCCGCCGTCGCATTGGGACCCGCATTTTCGAGAGCAAGGACGAGCGCCTCCAGCGCTGATCGTTCTTCCGGGCTGGGTGCGCGATATGTCTTCGTCGGGAGCACGAAATCGCGGTAATACACGAGCGCATACCCCGCCAGCCGGTCGAGCGTCGGGTGCGTCTCAGCCGATGTCTCAGGCGCATATCGCTTGATAAAGCCCCAAAGCGTCTCTTTCGTCTCGGCATTCGACGCTGACACCAGATTGAGCAAAAGCGCAAACGTGACGGGCGCATCCTCATTCGGCGGTGTCCCCGCGTGCACATGCCAAACCGGATTGGCGATCTGTTTGTCGGGGGCTTCGGCGCCAAACTTGCCAAGGAAGGTGAGATACTCGTCAACGGCTTTGGGGATCACGTCGAAATAGAGCTTCTTTGCCGACTTCGGCTTCTGAAACATAAACAGCGACAAGCTCTCCGGGCTGGCATACGTCAGCCACTCGTCGATCGTCAAACCGTTGCCTTTCGACTTCGAAATCTTCTCGCCCTTTTCATCGAGAAACAATTCGTAGTTGAAGCCTTCGGGCGGCGTGCCGCCGAGCGCTTTGCAAATACGCGATGAGAGGGTGACGCTGTCGATCAAGTCTTTGCCAGACATTTCGTAGTCAACGCCAAGCGCCGTCCAACGCATGGCCCAATCGGCTTTCCATTGGCACTTCACGCGACCGCCGGTCACAGGGGTTGTGACCTCATCGCCCGTCTCAGGATCGACATAAGTGATGCTCCCGGCGTCGGCATCGCGGGCCACCATCGGGACTTGCAGAACGTGTCCGGTGCGCTCGCAGATGGGCAGGAATGGTGAGTAGGTCGCTTGCCGATCAGGCCCGATCGTCGGCAGAATAATGTCCATCACCTTGTCGTAGACGGCGAGCATTTTCAGGAGCGTCTCATCCATCATGCCCGAGCGGTAGCACTCGGTCGCCGAATAGAACTCGTAGTCAAAGCCGAACTGGTCGAGGAACGCCATCAGGCGCGCATTGTTATGGGCCGCGAAAGACGCATGTTCATCGCCGAACGGATTGGGGATCGTTGACAGCGGCTGGTTCAGGTACTCGGACAACATCTCTTTGTTCGGCACATTGTCCGGCACTTTGCGCAGACCATCGAGATCGTCTGAAAAGCAAATGAGCCGGGTTTTTCGCGCGCCGCCGGTCAGGACGTGAAACGCTGTCCGCACCATCGTCGTGCGAGACACTTCGCCAAACGTGCCGATGTGCGGCAGACCGGATGGCCCATACCCGGTCTGGAAGATGACGGTCTTTTCGCCATTGGGATCGACCCGTTCCAGCCGTTTCAAGAGCTTCTTTGCCTCTTCGAACGGCCAGGCCTTCGCGTCGCGCGCGATGCTTGCAAGTTCAGGCGCCGAAGCTGTCTCAGTCATTTCGTAATTCCGTGTTGAATGCCGCCCGATCGGATCGGCAAAAAAGCGAGGCCAAACGGCCGACACAGCAGGGGCGCAATGTCCAGCGGTTCGCCGCCTAGGCGTGCTATATCCCGATCCGAAACGGAACTCCAGGAGCGGTGAAGGCTCCGGGGTGGTGGAGACAAAGACAATGACCGAAGCAATCAGTCGCGAGCAGGCGATGATCTACGCGATGGTGACGATGGCCGCGGTCGACCGCGAAATCGTCGATAGCGAATTACGCCGTATCGGCACCATGGTTCGTGAGTTGCCGCCGTTTCGCGCGTTTGACGATGCGAAGTTGGTAGAGGAGTCTCAGGTGTGCGGGCAGATCATGTCAGGCCCTGGTGGGTTGAACAAGATCCTCGAAATCGTGGCAACGACGTTGCCGAAGCACTTGCGGGAGACCTGCTACGTGCTCGCAGCGGAGGTCGCGGTTTCTGACCACGAGATCCGGCCTGAGGAGAGACGGTTCTTGCAGCTCCTCGCCAACAATCTTGGTATTGATCCACTCATTGCATCGGCGTTGGAGCGTGGCGCCCGTGCGCGGCATCAGCGGGCACGCCCGGAAGATGCATGACGGTCGCAGTCTTTTCAGCGCACCTTATTTGTCGACGCGATAGCGATCGATCACAGCGGGGGCGGGCTCGAACCCGAGTCCCGGCGCGTCCGGCACAGTAATCTGGCCCCGTCGCGGGAGTGGAATACCCGGATCGAGGAAGGTTTTGGGCGTGATGTAAAATCGCTCGAACACACCGCAGCAAGCTCGCGCGGCCATGATGTGAAGCGTCGCCCAGTACCCGGGGCCGAAGTAGGGCGCATGGGGCATCACGGTCTTTTCAGCCGCATCCGCCAGATCGCAGACCTTTAAAAATTCGGAGACGCCGCCAACCTTCGTCACGCTCGGCTGCGGGTAGGTGACGGCCTGAACGATGCGCGCGAATTCAACGGACGTGCAGGCGTTCTCGCCGGTCGCCATGGCCATCCCGTGTCGCGTTTCAAGATCTGCTAACGCGTCGACGTTGTCCGGCGGAAACACTGGTTCCTCGACCCAGTAGAGTCCAAGCTCTTTGCAGCGCGCCGTCAGGATCTCAGCGTTTTCGGCAGACCAATTGCAGTTGACGTCCGTCATCAGACGCGCTTTCGAACCGGCCGCCTCGACGCCTGCAGTTATTGCCGCATCGGTGATCTCGTGCAGTTTGACGTAAGCGTAGCCTTCGGCAACGGCGGTTGCGGTGAACTCGCGGACCTGCCCTGGATCGCCATAGCGGACAAGGCTCGCGTACGCATTGATCTGGCGTCGGCTGCAATGGCCGATGAAGTTCGAGAGCGGCACGCCTTTCGCCTTCGCCGCGAGGTCCCAGAGCGCGATGTCGACAGCCGAGATCGCAAACATGGTGATGCCGTAGCGTCCGTGCAGATGAAGTTTGCGCTGAAGGTCGAGATTGAACGCCGTAAGCCCATCTGGCGTCGGCGCAATCGTTTGGCCTTCGACGAGCGGGCGCACCATATCGCGGATTGCAGCGGTCGTTGGCGCGAGACAGCTATAGGCGAACGCGTCGCCCCAACCGACGAGGCCGTCATCCGTTTCGAGGCGAACCAGCGCGAAATCGAGGTGCGTCCACTTCGTCGGCATGAGCCCGACACCGGCACTGCCGTCTTCAAACGGAACGCGCAACGGGATGGCGTCAACGGATTTGATTTGCATGGGGTCGTCGCCCTCTGTTTACGCGCGCTCCAACATCGCGACCGATATCCCGCTTGCTTAGCCGAACGCCACTTCCATTTCTTTGCGCGTTCGGACGGCGTCGTCATCCATGTCGATTGCGACGTCGGACCAGCGGATGGGCGCGCCTTCGGCAATGTCTGTCTTGAGCGTGACGTTATGGGCGAGCCCCAACGGCAGGTACCCTTCAGCCAAGGACACTGAAGCTGGGGTCTGTTTGCCCCAAACGGTAAAGCCGCCCTCGCCGTCCAAGACTTCGCCCGTCTTCAGTGGTCGTTTCGCCGTCGCAACCACGTCGGAATTGAACGTGCGTGCGGTTCCGGTCGGCTCGCCACGGAGTGCGGCGGATGCGATCGACAAGCCGAGTTCAAGCCCGATCATATGGGTTGGGCGGTAGAGCGCTGCGTACTTGCCCGAGCTGTCCGGCAGGCAGTTGTACTCGCGAAAGCAGGTGTGCGCGTAGCCGCTTTCGGACGTGATAACGACGTAGGTGCCCATGACGAGGTTGTGAGGCACTTCCGTGTCCTCGCGTGTCACCGACGATATGACCTCGGTCACCCCCGATTTCTCAAGCGTCCCGCCATCCGCTTTGGGCTTACAAACCTCGGCAACATCGAAGCGCGAGGACGGTGGAAACCCAAGGCCGTTCGTTTGCGGCACAAGATCCATCGCGTTGCAAACGGCCGTCATTTCAATGCCGGACTTGGTGCCGTCGATGAAGGAGTTGAACATCTTCGGATTGATGTGGGATCGCTGCTCGATGACGATGTATTTCTGAAGCGTGTCCCAAACAGTGTCCGGCGTCGAGGCATGGTAAGTTGGATGATACCGCGTGCCTTTGCCGGCTGCGACGACTTCGAACCCGCAAGCGCGCGCCCAATCGACGTGCTCGCAAATCAGCGCCGGTTGATCGCCCCAGGCATGGGAGTAGACGACACCCTTTTTGCGGGCGCGTTGGGCAAGCAGCGGCCCTGCAAGCGCATCGGCCTCGACGTTCACCATGATGATGTGCTTGCCCGCATCAATGGCAGCCTTCGCGATCCGGATGCCGTTGCCGGGATCGCCGGTCGCTTCAACGATAACTTCGATTTCAGGGTGCGCAATCAGCGCCATTTGATCATCGGTGATGTGCGAGCCACCGGTTTTGATCGCATCATCGAGTGACGCTGCAGCAATCTGCTCGGCGGGCCAGCCAATTTCTACCAGCCGCTCTTTGGCGCGCTCGACCATCAGGTCCGCAAGACCTGTCAGGTGCATGCCCTTGGTCAGCCGAAGCTGAGCGAGAAACATCGTTCCAAACTTTCCAGCGCCAATCAATCCGATCCGCACAGGCTTTTGTTGCGCCGCGCGATCTGCGAGCATGAATGACAAGTTCAACGTGTGGCTTCTCCCGGAAGATGGCCGAGCGAGCGCGGACTGAGTTGTGTTGCCCTGCACCGGTATCGAGCGATCGTGTCGTCTTTTTCGTTGCCGGAGGTTGCAGCACGCAACTGCCTATCAAGCAAGCTGGCCGGGACGAACGTGC
>JBCBWG010000069.1:0-13532 GCA_039817205.1 Pseudomonadota bacterium | reverse complement strand
ATCGGAAGATGGTGCGAGCGGATAGCGTTCGAATGAAATCAACCCTCAACACGACCACCTAGGGAGCAAAGCGACCCGGCGCTAGCGCCGCCCCATCGGAGCGCCCTCAGCGCGTGAGATCAAAGATGGTGCGAGCGGATAGAGTTCGAATTTACCTAGCCCTCGACACAAGCACCAAGGGAGCAAGGCGACCCGGCGCAAGCGCCGCCCCATCGGAGCGCCCTCAGCGCGTGAGATCAAAGATGGTGCCGCTTGCGTGACTCGAACACGCGACCCCGTCATTACGAATGACGTGCTCTACCAACTGAGCTAAAGCGGCTTCTCGATCCGAGGCGGCTGCGATAGCTGATCCGGCGCGTTGTTGCAAGAAGGATTGCCTTGGCGTTCCCCCGAGGCCTATGGCCCAGCGGATCCTGATCGTCGACGACGAGCCATCGATAACAGCTGTCTCAGCCTGCGCCGAACGACACCTTCTTTCGGCTGTCACCATCTTGGTTGGCGGGACCCGGATCATCAGGTGCGCGCGGGCTGATGAACACGTTGGGCTCGAGCGGTTTTTTTTCGGGCGTCGGCGACGATGACGTGGTCTGCGGCTCAAGCGCTGACGCGTTCGTCTTTGAAGCTGCTTCGACTTCAACGACGGTCGCATCTTCGATCGCGTCATCGCCGCTTGGCGTGTCTTGCTTGGAAGCGGCAGCTGCAACGGCTGTCGCGGCTGAGGTTGCGGCCGCTGTCGCCTTTTCAGCTGCTTCCGCAGCCGCTTCAGCACGTGCCGCAGCAGCGCGCGCTTTGGCTTCAAGGTGCTTTGTCACGTTGCGCTCAGATCCGGACGCGTCGCGCTCCTGGACTTGCGGTGCAGCGGTCACGACTTCAGCGTCAGTCACAGGTGCGGTCGCTGCGGCGGGAGCCTCGCCGGTCGAAACAGCGTCCAGAGCCGGTGCGCGGCCGTTTTGACGGCCCTCGCTCGTGCCATCCTGTGGTTGGGCCTTTGCCTGGGACTTTGACTGGGCCTGGGCCTCCACCGGCTCTGCGGCGGCGGGTGAGATGTCGACCATGGTGTCTGCGTCCGGGCCATCCAATCCAGCTGGTGCCGATTCAGCTGTTGCAGGTGAGGACTGGGTACGAAACGCGGCGGCGGCGGCGGCTGACGAGGCATTGAGGGCTGCCGACGGTGGTGCGGCACCGGCGGGCGCTCCGGAGGACCCAAGCTGGACCAGTTCCTCGATTTTCTCATGCAGGATTGCAGCGTCGCGAGGGACGGCGGCTTCAACCGGCACGCGCCACTCAAAGGCGTCCAACGTCCCGCTCACCGGAGAAATGGGCGCCCAGTCATCGGCGACGACACCATCCGCGGTCCAAACGGGATCGCGCGGTGCGTTGACGGCGCGGGCCAGCCACTCGCGTACCGCACCGGTATTGCCACCGTCTTCGCCTTCGATCCGCGCCATCAGCGTACAAACACGCTGCGTTAGACGGCTTTCAAGCAGCGGCTCCAGCGCTTCGCGGGCGGCTGAAAAATCGCGGGCCTCGATCGCCGCGCTGGCAACAGCGACGGGGCTTTCAATCGAGTGCGGGCTGAGGGCTGCCAACTGTTGGACGCGCGACAGCCGATCCTTCGGACTGTCGCCAATGCGGGCAAACGCGTAAGCCGTCGCGAGGTCCGGATGCGGACCCTTGCGCCAGCCTTTCTGTAAAATTTTTGTTGCCTTCTGAACGTTGCCGCGCGCGGCAAGCAGGCGGCCGGCGATGGCGGATGCTGGCACGAGATCCGTTGCCAGAGCATGCGCCTCCTCGGCCAGCTTCATCGCAGTCTCCGGATCGCTGTCCTCGGCGTCCTGGGCTCGCGCGGTCAGCAGGACGGCACGCTTGCGATCAGCCACAGCTTTCTCGACGTGGCCGTTCTTCTTTGCGATGGCCAGTGTCTCAAGCGCACCCGACCAATCGCGCTCTTTGCACTGGATGTCGAAGAGCGCATGCACCGGCCAGCCGACCTTCGGGTTGAGGTTGATAGCGCGGTCAGCAAACTGGCGCGCAGCCTCCGTTTCACCTTCGCGCTCCGCCTCGAGGAACAAGCCGCGAAGACCAAGCGGCTCTGTGTCCGGCGATGCAAGCATGGCCTCGAAAATGCGACGCGACGTGGATCGGTCACCAGCAAGCTGGGCAGCCTGGGCTCTGAGAATGTGGGTCAGCGGTTCGTTCGGCAGCGACTTCCGGGCCTGAATGGCATAGCGCGTCGCGAGTGATTTATCGCCAGCACCGATTGCAATCATACCGCTCGAAAGCGCGTCGAGGCCGCGCTTCTCGCGTCGCCGATTGAAAAGGTTGCCCACGCTTGCTGGCATTTGCCAGACGCCGCGGAGGATCGACCAGATCATCACGGTGGCAACCAACAGAAGCGAGAGAACGACGACCGCATGGAAGACCGACGTCTGGATAACGCGGCCTTCCCAGTTGATCACTAGACTTCCGGGCCGATCCGCAAGCCAGGCAAGCCCAGTTGCAGCAGCGACGACGACAACAAGAAATACAACGACCCGAACCATGACGACCTACTTACTGTTTTCGTCCAATCAGCCACGACCCGCAGCATCACCTGCGAGCGACGACTTCAGGCCGTCCTCAATCTGAGCAATCGCCGTATCAACGGCCGCCCGTGCCTTGAGCGTCTTAAGCCACTTCGCCGCGGTCTCGCGGGCCTTCGGTGGCAATTGATCGGTCAACTTTGCAGCTTCCCGAAGGTCGCCCTTGGTCAGCGCAGCTTCAATGCGTGCGACGATTGCCTCGGGCGATTTTGGATCGAGCCCCGCCGCCGCGTCGCCCGTGCGCCGGACCCGAACTACGGACTTCGCGCCTGCAAGCATCTGATCCATCCAGGACGCGCTTTCCTTCGTGTCGGACGCAGAAATCAGGTCTTGAGCAATCGTACGAAACTGCGCTGAAAGCGCACCTGTGGTCGGCACACCGGAGCCTTTGAAGCCTTCGAGCGCCGAGAGATCGACACCCTCTCCAGCCGCAGCTTTAACGGCTTCCAGTTCCGTCTCAAATGAGCCGCCGCGATCGAGAGCCCGCTTCAGATTTGCGAGTTCGAGCGCAAGGACCACGCGCTTGGCATCCTGCTCGCGCGACTTCTCCTTCGAGACAACCTGTTCGAGGCCGCTCTCGAGTGCCGTCACCTTTTTCGTGATCGGCGCGACGGCCGCGCTCACGTCGGCTGGTTTGGCGGTCCCAGCCAGCTGGGCCGTCAACTCTGACTTCACCGCCGAGACTTCGCTGGTCAGCCGCCCGGTCTCCTCACGGACGGCACCGACAGCCTTATCGATCCGATCAGCTGTGGCGCTCAATGCCTCAACGCGTTGGCCGACCCGAGCGAGCTCTGTCTTTGTCTCAGCAAGTTCCCGGTCCACCCGTTGCGTGCCTGAGCGCGCCGCTTCGCTGGCCTCGGCAGCTGGCGTCAGGCGCCGCTCGATGTCGGATACGACGGTCGTCCGAATTTCTTTCAGCTGCGTCTGAAGCGTGGATTCCAGATCGGCAAGTTTGCCCGAAAGTGCCGCCAATTGGGCGACCCGACCGCCGCCGCGACCATCTTTACCGGCGGCCTGAGACAAGGTCTCAATGGTCGTCTCAAGCTTCTTGATACGGGCTGCAACGTCATCGGACAGCCGCACGGCACCCTCGCCACCGGCAGCGGCTGTCTCAGTCGTTTTCTTGAGTTGGGCCTGTTCCGTTTGAAGTTGCTCGACCGTGGTTTTGAGGCTCGCAATCGTTGCGGCCTGTTGGTCCACCAAACCAAGTTTCTCAGTCACGTTGGCTGGCACAGCCGGTGCCGTTGGCGTCTGCGAGGCCTGTTCCAGCGCGGCCAGCCTGGTTTTCACCTCGGCTGGCACTTCAGCGGTGCGCGTTGGGACCGGAAGACCCACCTGCTTGGCAAGATCCTCACCGAGGAACAATACAATAGCGCCGCCAACGACGGCGGCCACGAGATGCGAAAGCGTGCTCAGGATTCCGCCGCCGCTCTTCTTGGGAGCCGCTGCACTGCCACCAGGCTTTTGACCGCCACCGCCACTTCCGCCGCCGCTCGTCGCACTTGTCTTGGCGCCAGCGGCCGAACCGGCGGCAGCTTTCGAGGCGGGCGATGGACCTGCCGTCGAGGCGCTCGAAGACGATGGTTGCGTGGTTGGTTTTGCTGCCGATGCCGTGCCGCTCGCCGGGCGTCCGGCCTTCAGAGCTTCCGCAGTCCCGGTTGGCCCAGCGGCTGCTTTCTGGCTACCGGGCACAGCCGATGCACTTGCTTTAGCCGCCGGTGACGGGCTTGCGCTCGTTTCACCCGCAGCCCCCGACTTCTTCCCATCGCGCACTTCGGTCGCTTTCAGATCAATGATCGCGCTCGGCTTTTTTCCTTGATTGGGCTGGTTCGGCCGTTTGCCGCCTTTTCCACTCATCAGACGCGAGCCTCCACTCTCAACCTGAGCTGCCGCTCAGCAACAAATGACGCAACAGTCGCTGCCGCAAATGAAACCCGTCAACCCAATGCCCAAAGCTGACGACCCGGTTAAGCGCATGCGTAAGCCGGGCATTCGACAGTGTTATACCACGACGCCAGATCGCGAAAACTGCGCAACATTTACAGACCGATGGCGCGTTACTCCGGTTCGTCGGGCGGCAGGTTTAGTGCACGGATTGTGCCGTTGGTCCACCGATAAGTTCAAGCATTTCCTGAATATTTGGCTTTCTCGCGACGCCGATTGGGACGCGTTGCAGGACCAATAATTCTTCCGCGACCCGAGACGATAAGCAGTAGTGCCGACACGTTTGAAACTGCGCGCTGAGGTTCGCCAACTGGGTAACGTGAACGTAGTGACGCGCGGCATTTGGTGAGAAAAGCGTGACGGCATCGATCCCGTCGTTCCGCGCCAATCGCATGAGACCGTCCGGCAGCCCGCTCAACCCGACCATGCGGTAAGCCACAAGGACATGCACCGTGTGTCCAGCGGCGCGGAACTGAGCGCCGAGATCCTCCGTGATCTGCTCGCCACAAACAAAGACCAAGCGCCGCCGTCCAACGCCTAACTCAGTCACGAGTTGCGCCAGGTCTTCCGCCCGGCCCGCGCCAGTTCGGACGTCTCGAAAGCCACATTCCCGCGCCAGATCTGACGTCCCAGGTCCAACTGCGAGTACGGGAACGTTCAGAAGATCGCCAAGGGTTGCGGCCTCAGCCAACGAACGGAGCGCATTGCGGCTCGTGACGAGAAGGGCATCCGGCTCAAAACCAGACATCGCTTCGATATCGGCCTCGGTTGCGAGCGCTAGCCTTTCAAACAGCGGCACACAGATCGGCTCGTGGCCCAGCTCCCGCAATCGCGTTGCAAACGGCTCGGCATCAGCCGTCGGGCGGGTCACCCAGATTTTGAGCCCGCGTGCCATCTCAAGAGCCATGGGCCAGTTCACGTGCACCTTTCGCCAAAAGCTCATCAGCTGCCTCAACAGCCGAGCGCTTGATGTCGGATGCTTCAGCCATTCGCTCAACGGAGAGCGCTTGAGAGCCATCCGGCGCGATCACTTGGCCGCGGAAACGGACCCGACCGTCAGCCAGAACTTCCGCGAGCCCCGCAATTGGCGTGCGACACGAACCGTCGAGCCGATTGAGAAACGCGCGCTCTGCCTCAACGCGCATCGCGCTCTCGCGATCGTCGAGCGGTCCAAGCATCTCCTTCATGTCGCGATGGTCACTGCGGGTCTGGATTGCGATCGCGCCTTGTGCCACCGCTGGCAGCATCTCGTCCGTACTAATCTCAGATCGCATGCGATCGGTGGCGCCAAGCCGCTTTAACCCCGCGCAGGCCAAAAACGTCGCGTCAGCAACGCCGTCCTCTAGCTTTTTCAACCGCGTCTGAACGTTGCCGCGAAACTCCACGACGTCGAGGTCTGGCCGCACATTCTTCAGCTGCGCACGCCGGCGCAGCGACGACGTCCCAACCACGCTGCCAGCTGGCAGATCCGCAAGCTTTTCGTACTTGAGCGAAATGAACGCATCCCGGACGTCCTCGCGCGGCAAAACCGCCGCCAACTCCAACATCGGCGGCATTTCCGTCTCAAGATCTTTCATCGAGTGGACAGCACAATCGATTTTGTGTGCGTAGAGCGCCTCTTCGATCTCCTTCGTGAACAGGCCCTTTCCGCCAACTTCGGACAGCGGTCGGTCCTGGATTTGATCACCACTCGTTTTGATGACCACGATCTCAATCGCGTTGTCGCCAAGGCCGTGCGCTGCGATCAGGCGATCACGCGTCTCATGGGCCTGAGCCAGGGCAAGCGGTGATCCGCGAGTCCCAATGCGGATGCGATCCAATTGCGCCATGGTCTCTCCAGGTGTTAGCGACAGCCGATCGCTGTCAAACTCGATTGCGCGTCCATCGGGGATCGAGATCAACGTTGAAAGAGAAAACCCTCAACGCCGGTGAGAACGCATCGCAACGGAGCGGCTCCGTCACGGTCCTCGCCATTGAGACGAGCTGCGACGAGACCGCCGCCGCGGTTGTCCGCCGCGATGCCGCTGGCGCGGGCCATATTCTGTCGAACGTCGTCCGCTCGCAATGGGCAGAGCATGCGCCTTATGGCGGAGTCGTCCCTGAAATCGCAGCCCGCGCGCACCTCGCCTGCCTTGATGATATCGTCGCTGAGGCACTGAGCACCGCGGACGCAGACCACGATCACATTGATCTGATCGCTGCAACCGCCGGGCCCGGCCTGGTGGGCGGCCTCCTTGTTGGTTTGAACTTCGCAAAAGGGCTGGCGCTCGCGACGGGCAAGCCCGTCGTTCCCATCAACCATCTAGAAGGCCATGCGCTGACGTGTGGACTGACCGATCAAGTCCGCCCGCCTTTCCTGCTGCTCCTCGTGTCCGGCGGGCATACTCAGACCATTCTCGTTGAGGCGGTCGGTCACTATCGCCGGATTGGAACAACGATCGACGACGCACTTGGCGAGGCGTTCGACAAGACTGCCAAGCTTCTTGATCTCGGCGCGCCAGGAGGTCCGGCCGTCGAGAAGATGGCAGCAACAGGAAATGGCGACGCCATACCACTCCCGCGGCCGATGGTCGGGCGGGCCGAACCCAACTTCTCATTCGCAGGTCTGAAAACGGCGGTCCGGCGCGCGGCGCAAGCGGCTTCCAAAACATCGGATGAGCAACAGCCAGCGGACATTGCCGAGACCTCCGTTGCAGATATTTGTGCGAGCTTTCAGATGGCCGTTGGTGATGTCGTGGTCGATCGGACGCGGCACGCTATGGGCGTGTTCGAGGCTACGACGCGAGACGACGATAACCGAAAAACGCTCGTGGTCGCTGGCGGTGTTGCCGCGAACCAAAACCTGCGAGACCGATTGACCGATCTTTGTGACGCCACGGGTTATCGGCTTGTCGCGCCGCCGCTCAGCCTTTGCTCAGACAATGCCGCAATGATCGGTTGGGCCGCAGCTGAGAGGTGGGCTTCCGGCTTGATCGATCTCGACAGCGAAATCGGGTTTACGCAGACGGCGCGGGCGCGATGGCCGCTTGACGCTGACGCAGAGCCGGTGCTCGGTCACGGTCGGCTCGGTGCCAAAGCTTAAGCTGGCGCCGCGCAGCGCTTGGATTTTGGGGAGATCTGGCCGTGCGTTTTGGGACCATTGGTGTCGTCGGTGGCGGTGCATGGGGGACGGCGCTCGCATGCAGCCTGGCGACAGCTGGAAAATCGTGCCGCCTGTGGGCCTATGAAACCGAGACCGTCCGCGAAATTAAGGATCACCGGACCAATCGCGTTTTTCTGCCGAACGTGACCATTCCAGACAATCTGGGTGTCACAGCCAAGCTGTCAGACATCGCGGACTGCAGCTTGATCCTCCTTGTCCCACCAGCTCAACATCTCGGCCGCATCGTGGGGGAACTCAGCCGGTCGCTGGATCGCACGCAGCCATTAGTCGTTTGCGCCAAGGGAATTGAGCGGGCGAGCAATCGTCTTCTCGGTGACGTGCTCGATGACGTAGCACCCGGCCAGCCTCAAGCATTCCTTTCGGGCCCAAGCTTCGCCGCCGATGTCGCCCGCAACCGCCCCGTCGCACTCACCGTTGGCAGCGACGATGAGGACCTCGGCGAAGAAATCGCGCGCACCATCGGCTCACCGCGCATGCGCGTCTACTGGACGAGCGACACCATTGGCGTTCAGGTGGGCGGCGCGGTCAAAAATGTGCTCGCGATCGCAGCTGGCATCGTTGACGGGCTTGAACTCGGCGCGAGCGCCCACGCCGCTTTGGTCACACGCGGATTTGCCGAGATGCGCCGGTTCGGCACGGCCCTCGGCGCACGGCCGGAAACGCTCGGTGGACTATCCGGGCTCGGTGATTTGCTGCTGACGTGCGGCAGTCCGCAGTCCCGCAATATGTCCCTCGGTCGTGCCCTCGGACACGGCAAGATCGCAGCTGACGTGCTCGGCGCGCGGGCCGCGGTCACCGAAGGCGTCTTTACGGCTTCGGCCATGGTCTCAATCGCCAAGCAGCACGGCATCGAAGCGCCCATCGCCGAAGCTGTCCACGCTGTCGTCGAAGGCGAACTGGCGATCTCTGAAGCCATTGATGGCCTGCTGCAGCGTCCCATGAAGAGCGAGGACTGATTGTGATGAACCGCGCCCGCTAAAGCGGCCGCCCCATTTCCAGCGACGATCGAAATCAGGTAGCCTCGCGCGACTGCCGATGTGTCGGGCGTGGCTGCAAGAGGGGACGACATGGGGAACTGGCCGGCTGACGTGACGCCGACGTCCGACTACGAAGCCGCGCTTGATTTCGTCCAGACCGGCGAGGGCCACCTGTTCATTACCGGGCGCGCCGGGACTGGAAAGTCGACGCTTCTCCGTGTGCTCTGCGACTCTTTGGAAGAGCGGCCCGTGGTCGTGGCACCGACCGGCCTCGCGGCGATCAACGTCGGAGGCCAGACGATCCATTCATTTTTCGGCCTACCCCCGCGTCTCATCCGCGCGGATGACATTAAACGGAGCCGGAACGGCCGCGTCATGCGCCAGATGGAGACACTGGTCATCGACGAGATCTCGATGGTCCGCTCGGACCTCATGTGGGCGATCGATCAGTCACTCCGCCTCAACCGCAGCCGGCCCTACGATCCGTTCGGTGGTGTGCGGTTGATCCTATTTGGGGATCTTCATCAGCTGCCACCTGTTATTCGCGATGCGGAAGAAGCCGCTCACCTCGAAAACAGTTACGGCGGCGCGTTCTTTTTCTCCGTTTCCGCTTTGCAAGACGGGATTGGCACCCAACTTCTCGAACTCGGGCAGGTCTTCCGCCAGACCGACGAAGCTTTGGTCCGCGTGCTCGACCGCATTCGCGAAGGCGATGTCGATGAGGAGGATCTCGAAATCCTCAACGAGCGCGTCTCCCCGATCCGGACGCTCGCCGAGGGCCAAGATTACGTGATCCTCACGCCCACCAATGAAGCCGCCAACCGTATCAACAGGGCCTATCTCGAAGCGCTTCCGAGCGAACTGATGCGGTATGGCGCAGCGGTCTCCGGCGAATTCAACGCGAGAGCGCAGCCGACCGAAGCCGAGCTCATGTTGAAGGAAGGCGCCCGCGTCATCATGCTGCGTAACGATAGCGACCGTCGTTGGGTCAATGGCAGCATCGCCGTCATCTCAAGGCTGAGCGAGACGCAGGTCTGGATCGAGATCGATGGCAAAGAATATGAGGTGGAGCCTGTCGCTTGGGAGAATCGGCGGTACGCGTTTGACCAGCAGGAAGGCAAAGTCGTCGAAGCGGTTGCCGGCACTTTCAAACAGTATCCGATGCGACTTGCTTGGGCTTTGACGATCCACAAGAGCCAGGGTTTGACCCTCGACAAGGTTTATATCGACCTTGGGCGCGGAACGTTTGCCCATGGACAGGCCTATGTCGCGCTGTCCCGCTGCCGATCTTTGGAGGGCCTGTCGCTTGCGCGTCCACTGCAGCCCCGGGACATTCTCTTCGATCCGGAGGCGACAGCCTACCGCCGAACGTTCCCATCGCTTGTCTGAGACTTGCGCACGCACAAACAGAAACGGCGCCCGAAGGCGCCGCACAGATTGAGAGACAGGCGTGTCCGGCCCGGAAACTGATCAGCCGCACCCATCAATGCGATTCAGCGCTGCCGTGACGCCAATGAGTGAGTATGTGTCTTTGACGCGCGACCCGCTCGTCGTGTTCGCAGTCACGACCATGAACGAACCTGCTTTCATGGCGTCCAACAGTTTCAGTTCGTCGCGTGGATCTTCGACGAAGGCTTTGTCACCTTTGGCGAACAGATTAAACCGGCTGCTCCCGATCTGGACGAGGACGTTGGAATCGCCTGGGGCCTGAAACCCGAGCTTCACGCTCACTTCAGCCTTCACGCCATCCTTCGGCCAGGCTGAAACGTAGAAAAAAGCCGTCGAACGGGAAATTCCGCGCGGCGATGTCTCTTTCGGCTGCGATGTCGCGAAGCAAATTTTGGCTGGTTGTCCACTGTGCTCGTGCACCTGCCAGTCGCGGAATTCGCCAACGAGTTGCGGCTCCTGAGCCAAAGCAGGCGTCGCGAGGAGCGCGACCCCCAAGGACGCGCCGACGAAGGCGCGACGCACCCGATCGAGCAAGGTCGTCCCGGTCATGATGTGCTCCCCATCTGTCGTACGTTCGCTGTACACCGCTATAGACAGTGCTTCGCGCCGTTGTCACCCCGCTGTCCGGCGTTTCGGCGCTCCATGCACGTGTCGTGTGCTGTTGGCATCAACATCCGGTCCGCCTGACCGAACCGGACGATCCGCAAACCGCGCCAGCGAGCGCACCCGGTCATACATAACAACGGCCCCAGCCATCGCGACGTTGACGCAGAATTTCGTCGGAATTTTCACCGTATGCTCGCAACGCGACAAAAGATCGTCTGACAACGAACCGCGTTCCGGGCCCAGAACATAGGCCGCACGGAGCGGATGCCGAAAACTCGGCAGATCAACGGCTGTATCCAGCAGCTCAACCCCAACCAAAACGCACCCTGACGGCAGCGCCATTTCATCAAGTGCACGCCAATCATAGTGCGGCAGATGCGTGCGCCCTTTCGATGTGTCCGCCGTCGCCTCAAGCGCTTGGTATGAGGCGCCGATTGTGAACGTAAAGCTCGCGCCAAACCCGTGCGCACTCCTCATAAGATTGCCAAGGTTGAGCGACTTGGACGTGCGCTCGGCGCCAATCGCAAAATAGCCCCGCGCTTCTGGTGGCCAGTTCATGGCTTGACCTCTGGACTGGAAAAACGGCAATGGCGCCAATCACCAGCACTGTGAGGGAGCCTATCGCCCATGAGAGCAATTCTGGCACAGTCGCTGGATGGGCCTGACGGGCTCGCCTGTGTGGAGTTGCCCGATCCAGACCCAGACTCGACACCCGGCCCCAACGAGGTGATCGTCCGCGTTGCAGGCTGTGCGCTGAACTTCATGGACACGCTGATAACGCGCGGCCGATACCAGATCAAACCCGAGCTTCCGTTTTCACCGGGCGCGGAGATTGGCGGAACCATCGAGCGGATTGGTGGAGCGGTCACCGGTTACGAGGTCGGCGACCGCGTCATGGCCTACGTCGGTTACGGTGGCGCACGGTCGCTCGTCTCGGTCTCAGCCGATCGCCTCGTGCATGTCCCAAAGCCGATCGACCTCACACTCGCCAGCAGCTTGACGGTCACCTACGGCACCGCACTTTATGCGCTCAGAACGCGGGTCGGGCTTGGCCGAACCGGCAAAAAAGCGCCAGTTGTTGCAGTGCTTGGGGCGTCGGGCGGCGCTGGCATGGCCGCCGTCGAAGTCGCAGCCGCACTTGGAGCAGACGTTATCGCGGCCGCCTCTACCGTCGAGCGGGCGGAGACGGCAAGACCTCACGGGGCAAACCACTTTATCGGCTACCGGGATGCGGACCTGAAACAGGCTCTGCGCGATGCCACCGACGGACGCGGTCCTGACATCATCTATGATTGTGTCGGTGACCAATACGCGGAACCGGCGCTGCGGGCGATTGCAGCTGGCGGCACTTACGTCGTCATCGGATTTGCAGGCGGCGAAATCCCGAAGCTCCCGGCCAACATCATCTTGCTGAAAGACTGCGATGTGATCGGAATCCATTGGGGTGCGGCAATCGAAGCTGACGTCACCCCGCATCGTGACAACATGCAATTCCTTCTCGACGGCATCGTCGCGGGTCGCATCCGGCCACGCCCTCCTGTGGTCCGACCGCTCGCAGAGACGCCCGATGCCATCCGCGATATTGCCGCGCGCAAGGTGATTGGCAAAATCGTTGTGACACCTTAAGCGCTGTCGGAAGCGAGGCCCGCGCCTCACGCACTCACAAACAACCTTGCGACCCTGCTCGATGTCGCTCATCGCCTTGGAGACTTTCCATGAAACTCGATAGTTCGCTTGCTGCCATCGTGACCGGTGGCGCCTCAGGCCTCGGCGCGGCGACGGCCCGTCATCTCGCGAGCCAAGGCGTGAAAGTTGCTATCTTCGACCTCAACGACGAGCAGGGCACAGCTGTTGCGTCGGACATCGGGGCCAAGTTTTTCCACTGCGACGTCACCGATGAAGCGAGTTGCGATGCAGCGATTGAGGCAGCACGCGCGGCGCACGGCCAAGAGCGCCTTCTGATCAATTGTGCAGGCGTTGCGCCGGGCAAACGGCTCATCAAAGTTGACCGCCAGACGGGCGCGCGCACCGCTCACGACGTGGCGACGTTTGATCGCGCGGTTCAAATCAACCTGATCGGCACGTTCCGCATGATTTCGAAAGCAGCGGTGGGAATGGCAGCGCTGGAGCCTGCCAACGAGGACGGCGAGCGCGGCGTTATCGTCAACACCGCATCGGTGGCAGCCGAAGATGGGCAGATCGGACAGGCGGCCTACGCGGCGTCCAAGGCCGGTGTCCAGGGTATGACTTTGCCGGTGGCACGCGATCTGGCCCAAAGCGGCATTCGAGTCGTGACCATCCTGCCGGGCCTGTTCGAAACGCCAATGTTTGGAGGTCTCCCCGACGACGCCAAAGACTCGCTCGCCGCAAGTGTGCCATTTCCATCACGCCTCGGCCGACCGGACGAGTACGCATCGCTCGTGGGAGAAATCTGCGAGAATACAATGCTTAACGGCGAGTCGATCCGCATTGATGGCGCGATCAGACTGGCGCCTCGCTAGAGCTTTCAAAAAGCACGTTCACGAAGTTTCCGCGCACGGGTTGGATTCCCTGCGGCCGCTGACTACGGTCCGGCCGGGGAAATGCGGCAAGAGTGTGGTTTACCGTGATGAGTTTTTCGCAGCTGCGAGCCGATCGTTTTGGCTCACTTTTGGCGTGCGTGGTGCTGTCGTTTGTCGTCGGCACCTTGACCCTTTCCGCGGTCGTCATTGACGAGACCAGCGTTCATCCATCGAAGACCGCGTCACGTGGTGCGACCGTCACGCGGACAATCCGCGTGTTAGAGGCGGATTCCTGGCGCGAGAGTTTTTC
>JBCBWG010000068.1:0-13868 GCA_039817205.1 Pseudomonadota bacterium | reverse complement strand
GGTTGCGTTCTCCGACAAGGCTGAACTCGACGGCCGCTACCTCGATACATCAGAAGAGAACTTCAATCGAACGATGCTGATCTCGTGCTACTCGCTGACAGCACTTGCGAAGCGCGCGGAGCCGTTGATGGCACCCGGTTCATCCATTGCGACACTGACGTACTACGGCGCTGAGAAAGTCATGCCGCATTACAACGTCATGGGTGTCGCAAAAGCAGCGCTTGAGGCCAGCGTCCGGTATCTGGCAGCCGATCTTGGCCAGCAGGGCATTCGCATCAATGCGATCTCGGCGGGGCCGATCAAGACGCTTGCCGCGTCCGGGATCGCTGACTTCCGCTACATTCTGAAGTGGAACGAGTACAACTCGGCGCTCCGCCGCAACGTGACGATCGATGACGTCGGCGGCGCTGGTGTGTACCTGCTCTCCAATCTTTCGAACGGGGTCACGGGTGAAATTCACCACGTCGACAGCGGGTACCATCTCCAGGGCATGAAGAACGAAGAGGCACCCGACATCAGCGTCGTCTGATGTCAGAGCCCAAGAACCACATCAGCGTCGTCTGATGTCAGAGCCCAAGCGCCACATCAGCGTCGTCTGATGTCAGAGCCCCAGAACCACACCAGCATGTGATGCCAGGCCCCCATGTGATGCCAGGGCTCCATGTGATGCCGGAGCCCAGGGGCCGCATCAGCTTTCCTAAGTCTAAGCGTAGCGTGGGCAGCCGAGCGCGTCGGCGAGACCGCCGAAACTCGTCGTGACCACATCCCACGGCATCGATGCTGTGAGATCTTTGGTTTGTCCGGGGCCGTGCTCCGTTGGCCGTGTCACGAACGCCGTGCGCACACCTTGCCTTTCAGCCGCGCGCAAATCGTCGTTATGGGCTGCGACCAACATGACTTCGTCCGGCTCAAGGTTGAGTGCCTCGACGGACCGTGTGTAGCTCTCAGGTGTTGGCTTATAGGCCTGCGTGACTTCCGCACCGAGAATAACATCCCATGGCAGGCCGTTGTACTTAGCGAGACGGACCATCAGACCGATGTTGCCGTTCGACAGCGTCCCGATGATGTTTGACTTCTTGAGGCGGTAAAGACCGTCGATCACATCGGGCCAGGGCTCGAGCCGGTGCCAAGCGCGGACGAGATGATCGATATCGGCCTCGACCATCTGCGGCAGGCGATACCGGTCGATGAGCGTCAGCAGATTTTCGCGGTGCAGCTTGTCGAGGATAATGAAGGGTCGCCGGCCTGTCCGAACTTCTTCCATCGCTGGCTGATAAAGACCGCGCCAGTCATCGGTGAAACGTTGCCAGTCTGCGTCGATGCCGCGGGCCCGGCCGAACGCTTCGAGTTCGCGATGCACGCTGCCACGCCAATCAACCACAGTGCCGAACACATCGAACAGCAGTGCTTTGACACGATCCTTTGGTTGGCTCATCGCCCGTTACTCTTTGACTTGATTGACCTTGAAACTTCCGGTTCGGCTCACAATTGCCCTCGCCGATCAGGTTGATGGCAACCGATCCTGACCAGTTTGGCCGCGATCTCGCAGGTAATGATCCGCCAAGACACACGCCATCATGGCTTCGCCAACGGGCACCGCACGAATGCCAACGCACGGGTCATGGCGTCCTTTAGTGATGATGTCCGTCTCGGCACCATGGCGGTCGATCGTTGGCCGTGATGTCAGAATTGATGACGTGGGCTTCACTGCAAAGCGCACGACGATCGGCTGTCCGGTCGAAATCCCTCCAAGCAGGCCGCCTGCGTGATTGGACAGAAACCGTGGCTGGCCGTCATTGCCAATGCGAATATCATCCGCGTTGTCTTCACCGCGCAGCGTCGCCGCAGCAAACCCATCGCCGATCTCCACGCCTTTGACCGCGTTGATACTCATCATGGCCGATGCCAAGTCCTGGTCGAGTTTTCCATAAATCGGGGCGCCCCAGCCAGCTGGAACCCCGTCAGCAACAACCTCGACAATGGCACCAACCGACGAGCCAGCCTTCCGGATGTCGTCGAGGTAGTTAACCCAGTCGGTTGCTGCGACCGGGTCCGGGCAGAAAAACGCGTTGTTGTCGACTTCGTCCCAAGACCAGCGGGCGCGATCAATGGGTCGGTCACCGATTTGGACGAGTGCACCTCGGATCGTGACGCCCGGCATGATTTGGCGGGCGATGGCACCGGCTGCGACGCGGCTTGCGGTCTCTCTCGCAGACGACCGCCCGCCGCCTCGGTAATCGCGGATGCCGTATTTCTCGATGTAGGTGAAGTCGGCGTGGCCTGGACGGAACTTGTCTTTGATGTCGCCATAGTCCTTCGAGCGCTGATCGACGTTTTCGATCATCAGGAGCACCGGGGTTCCGGTTGTCACCAGTTGCCCATCGTCATCCGAAAAAACGCCTGACAGGATTTTCACGGTATCTGGCTCGCGGCGCTGGGTCGTGAAGCGCGACTGACCGGGTTTGCGTTTGTCGAGAAACGTTTGGACGAGCTCTTCGGTGATTGCGACACCTGGAGGGCAGCCATCAACGAGACACCCGATCGCCGGTCCGTGGCTTTCCCCCCACGTCGAGACCCGGAATAGCTGGCCGAAGGTATTGTGAGACATCGTCGTAATTTCCGTCGCGGTTTGGCGGAGAGGGTTGTCGTCGTCGCAACGATCAGCGCGCCAGTGACCGGACACCGACACGACAAACGCCCCTGTGTTTGGACGATGAGGCGGGTGGTTGCCAAGTTGCGATCGCGTCGCGAACCCGGAGCCAACACGTCGCGGATCGCCCGGGCGGGCATTTGATCTGCGGATAGGCGTTGCGCGGACCAATCACCTCGCGGGCGAAGCGAGAGCTGGGGTCGCAAAATGGGTGACAAATCAGCAAACCGGCGCGTACAGGTGAGTTTCGTCCCGCGTTTTCACCAACAAAACTATGGAGGACTTGCAACCGAATGCGTGCGAGTCACTGGGTTCTGTGGTGTTGGCCGATCCGCTTTGGACGTCTCGTCCAGGCATTGCGTCGGTCCTGAGTTGGCCGGTGGAACGTGTTCCAACTGGTTTGCTGCGCTGTGAGGGTGAGCACCCTCATTGCATAGCTCTTCCCTTTCGTGGGTCAGTGGGGGCTGGAATATCCGCTTATGTTCCAGTCTCCACGTTACGGGAGTGACCTGCCCAACGATGTCACGGGAGTGACCTGCCCAACGATGTCACGGGAGTGACCTGCCCAACGATTTTTGGGCCCCCTCTTCCTCCTGCATTACCCATGTGAGCGTGTATCACCGACCAAGCTGTTGCTATGGCGCAACGTTTGGCGAACGATCGCGTTTAGGCTGAGACTGAAAACAGCTGTTCTTTCCAGGCGATCCGCAGTTTGCTGTAGATACCTCGAAAATTCCGTCTCAGCGCCCCATTGAGCCTGAAGGTGACATTTGAATACCAGCCGACCTCTTTGTTTTGCCGTGACACTGGTCTTGACGGGACTATCGCCGAGTTTTGCGATGGCCGGCAGCGAGGTCGTGCCGCTCCCGGAACGCAATCCGAGGACCTCGTCCTCAGAACACGCAGCGTTGGCGCCAACTCTTGCGACCGGACGCATCGTCACCGGAGCACTCCGAGGGGCGAGCCACGGCACGGTCCATGGCGCGGTGGAGGGGATCGCGCGAAGCTATGCAGCCAAAGGTGTCGAAGGGCATCCCTCGGCGGCGCTTGCCTTATCAGGACGAGGCCCCGCGAAGGCGGACCCTGCTAAAATTGTCATCCCGCCCATTCGCCGCGTTCGCCCAAAAACACCACCGCGGTCGAAGGCGTTGCGCCGGTGGCTGTCTCGTTTTTAAGTCGCGCTCGTCATCGCGCCAGCGGTCTTTCGCGATTATCGTCTCCTAACCAATGAAAATCGTGCGAGCGGAGGACCAGGACGCGATCCTGCGGCACCTCCTGGTTTGGGATGAGGCTCTCATCGACGTCTGAAACCAGGCCGCGCAAAACGCGTGTGACGCCACCGTGGGTGACGACAACCGCATCATCGCGCACGTCCTCCAGCCAACCGGCAATACGTTCGCTCAGGTCGGCATAGCTTTCGCCGTCCGTTGGGCGCCAACGAAATTTGTTCGTGTTGCGCTCACGGTAACCATCAGGGTCTTCGGCCTTCAGCTCGCTCAGGTACGCACCTTCCCAGGTCCCGTACTTGATCTCCATAAGGCGGGCGTCGGTCCGGTATCCATCGCGAGGCAGGCCCGCCGCTTCCCTCAGGATTTCCATGGTCTCAGCAGTACGCAAGAGCGGGCTTGAGACGAAGTCTATGCCGTCGAGATCGTCTGCAAGCGCGCCCCTCAGTCGCTGGCCCTGGCCCGCGGCCTGCGCACGACCAAGATCGTTGATCGGAATGTCAGTCTGGCCCTGCAGTCGGCCAAGTTTGTTCCAATCCGTCTGACCGTGGCGGACAACATAGAGCGTGATGCCCTCTTTGAGCGGCATTTTCTGAGCCTCGTGATCGATCAAAATGTCGTCGCTGTGTGCGCGACTGTACCGGGCCTGATCGCCACGCGGCCGATGACGCGCATCAGACCTTGAGGACAAGTTTCCCGTTGTTGCCGCCGGTATAGAGCAGGTTCACGACATCGGGAAAGGCATCGAGGCCGCCATCTCGCACATCCTCGCGAATAATCAGCTTGCCGTCTGCGTGCCACGCGCCGAGCTGTGCGATCGCCTCCGGGATGCGGTCTATCCAATCGAATACGATGAGCCCTTGGACGCGAAGACGCTGGGTGAGCACTGCACGCATGTTGCTGAGACCTGGAGGCGCCTCGCTGGCTGTGTAGGCTGAGATCAATCCGCACAGCGCAACGCGGCCGAACGTGTTCATGTGCAAAAGCACAGTGTCGAAGATCTTACCGCCGACGTTCTCGAAATTGACATCGATGCCGTCGGGGCATGCCGCTTTGATCTGCCCCGCAATATCGCCCGCGCGGTGATCGACGGCTGCATCAAACCCAAGCGTTTCGGTGAGGACGCGGCATTTCTCGGGACCGCCCGCAAGACCGACAACGCGACATCCTTTTAACTTTGCGATTTGACCGACGACGGAGCCAACCGCGCCCGACGCGGCAGAAACAAAAACCGTGTCGCCGGCCTTCGGTTGGCCGACGTCGAGCAGGCCGAAGTAGGCGGTCCAGCCCGGCATGCCGAGCCCGCCGACCCAACGCTCAAGGGGCGCGAGGTCGGTGTCAACTTTGTTGACACGCGTGCCATCCGTAATGGCGAACTGCTGCACGCCGAGAAGGCCTTGGACCGTGTCGCCAACCGCAAAGTCCGGGTGGTTTGAGGCATCAACGGTTCCGGCGGCAAACGCGCGCATGACATCGCCAATGCCGACAGGCGGCACGTAGGATTTGCCCTCGTTCACCCAGCCGCGCATGGCGGGGTCGAGCGAAATGTATTCTGTCTTCACGCGGAATTCGCCGGCGCCTGGTTCGGCGAGCGGCTGGTCGCCGATGTCGAAGTTCTCGCGCGCGAACGGTCCGGGCTTGGGGCGTGCGGCTAGTCTGACTTGCCGGTTCGTCGCCATCGGTTTCTCCTCCGCCGGGTCGGCCATCATGGTCGCGGCGAAGATAGGCCGGTTGAAACGCGACCACCACCGACCATTGGTGGAGGTCTGCCAGCAGTTTGGCGACTACGGCTTCACGCAAGTCACGACCTTCGATAAGAACGCGTTCTGCTGGTTGGTCACCGTCAACCCTGCGTCTTCGAAAATTTTGTCCAGCGGGTCGATCGTGTACTGGCGATAGTAGGGCTCGTGGAACCGCACCGGGAACGCTTCAAGCAGGCCGTCCCATCCGGGGCGATCACCCATTTGCAAGCTATCGATAAAGACCAAGGTGCCACCTGGTTTGAGAACGCGGGCAAACTCGGCGGCGACGGTCCGGCGGACATCGGCCGGGAGTTCGTGGAACAAAAACACGCTCGAGACGATGTCCTGGCTTTCCGCTTCGAGCGGCACATCTTCGGCGTTGGCCTGCATAAATGTTGCCGGACGAAGCCCGGTCATGTGATCGCTGGACTCGTTGAGATAGGCTTCGGATAGATCGAGGCCGGTGAGGCGCATCGCTGGGAATGCGCGTCGCACATCACGCAGTAACCGGCCCGTTCCGCAAGCGATGTCGACCAGGGATAAGGTGCGCTGATCGCGACCTTGGGCGGCTTTTGCAATCTCCATCAAACCGACACGACGCATGAGTTGCGCGCTTCCATAAAACAGCGTCTCGACTTGCACGTCGTAGAGCTTCGCGGACTCTTCGGAGAGATAGCCGCCGGTCTGGAAGTGAAAATCCTGTGTGAAATAGTCCGGCAGCTCGCCTAACTGATCCTCGGCAACGGCTTTGACGGTTGAGGCATCTTTGTCGGCCCGGCGCTTCAGTGCCGATGGAAGATCGCGGAGCATTGCGCGGAGGCGGCCGACGTGGTCGGGCAGGCCGCGAGGCGCGAGTTCCTGCGGCGGGATCACGCCGCGCCCGACGGCTTCGGCATCGGCTGCGATCAGTTGCCGAAGGTCGGCGAGCATCTCGCGTTGGTTTGGGACGGGCCGAGTGGGCTTGAAATTACGATCCGCACCGAGCCGTGTTGTCTGCCGGTCAACGATACGATTGATGCCTAGAAACCAGCCGAAGCGAACAGCTTGCGCACCGAAGTCTAATGCCATGCCCACGCGATCTGCCATGCGCTTGTCCCTATGTTGCGGTTCTGATTGGGCCTAAGGTGGTGGCGCGACTGGTCCGGCTTCAACGTGCGATCGGTCGCGCATCGGATGGGGAGCAGGTCGCGCGCTTGCCCACGATTGGAGCTGGACCACGCGATGGCGCCAAAATTTCAGCGGATTGTTGTCCTGACAGGCGCCGGTGTGTCGGCCGAAAGTGGCGTTGCGACCTTCCGCGATCCGGGTGGAGTCTGGGCAAAATACGACATTGAAGACGTGGCCACGCCCGAGGCGTTCGCGCGCAATCCTAAACTGGTGCAGTCGTTCTATAATGAGCGCCGTGCGATGCTCGTGACCGCGTCGGCGAATGCAGCCCACCATGCGCTCGCCCGCTTACAACGCGACCATCCGGGCCAGGTGACGATCGTGACGCAGAACGTCGACCACTTGCATGAGGATGCGGGCACATCCGATGTCATTCATATGCACGGGCAGCTGCGACAATCGCTCTGCACGAGATGCGGTGCGCGCGCGGCCTGTACCGATGATCTCGGCCCTCAAGCGGTCTGCGGGTCTTGCAACGGTTTTGGAACGCTCAGGCCGGACGTCGTCTGGTTCGGCGAGATGCCGTACCAACTCGACACGATCTATGAGCGCATGTCGGACGCCGATCTCTTCGTCTCGATTGGCACAAGCGGGAACGTTTATCCGGCGGCAGGTTTCGTTGCGGGTGCGCGCGAGGTCGGAGCCTGGACGGTAGAACTCAACCTTGAGCCGTCCGAGGGCGCGCGTCTGTTTGACGAGGTGCGCCATGGGCCAGCGACCGTCGTCGTCCCAGCTTTCGTCGACGAATTGCTCAATGCAAAGGGGCCGACGCGCCAAGCTTAAAGCTTCGCGACGTTTTCCCGGAAGAATGGAAGTCGCTCTGGGAAAAAGCCAGCGCTCAACGCTTTGCGTCCTTTTTCGGTGGTCATGGCCTCACGCAAATCGTCGAGGACACCGCCCCAAACAGTATTTCCTCGAACGGCCTTGTTGAAAATCTCAACTTCCGGCCAGAGCAGGCTCGGCACCTGTTGTTCGGACAAAAAGCCTGTCTCTGGCAGCGCAACAAACTTAAACGCGATGATGTGCTTTGGGCTTTGGATGTTTGTGCGGTGAAACCGTTTTGGGTTCAGAACAAGAATGTCGCCGACGGAGACATCCGGCGCCTCGATCTTGTTGGCTTCGATGTCTGACATTGAGACGGGCTGGCGCGCCGCGGTTTTCATATTGACCAGCTGCGCCTGCTCGCCGTCGGGCCCAACCTTGAGCGTGTGAAAAAACGGATCGTCGCCTGCGTTCCAATCGGACATCACGGCCAGCGGGCTCTCCACTTCGTCCGGTGAGAGCAGCAGCCAGGCGTTGTACGCGCGCTCGAACGTGAAGAGCTCGGTATCCACGTGCCAGTCGGCCGAGGACTTGCCTTCCGTGTAGAGGTAGAAGTCGTTGAGATAAAAAAGCGGTTCGCCCACGGCGATCTCGACCGCTTGCTGAATTTTGCGAACCGTTGGATGCGCTGTCTCGTCGATAAAGACAAAACTTGGAATGGCATCGTCTTTGTTGAGATGCGCTTTGCAGGAGGACTTCAGAAACGCGAGATCGCTTTCGTCCAGCTCATCTTGCAAGAGCTTGAAAGCATCGAGGTTCATTTTGGGGTCTTCACCGCGCACACGATCCAGCATGATACATCGTCCAGCTCTTGTTGGTTCCAAGACTTACGGTGAGCAAGGCGCGGGCCAATTCCGCGCGTCGTGTCGTCCGGCGCTTCGCGGGGTCCTCTCCGCGCCAAAAGTCTTACGACTGACCGGGGTTTCGCCAGCCGATCACATGTTAGTGTTTCGTTAGCGACCGGCAAAAGCCGACGCATGATCGCGAGATCAAGGGAGATTTGTATGAAGAAGCAACTCGTTGGCGCGCTCGTCTTGACGCTCGCCACTGCGGGAGCTGCCACCGCACAACAACGGTTCATCTCAATCGGCACAGGTGGCGTGACCGGCGTTTACTACCCAACCGGCGGCGCGATTTGCCGCCTGGTCAACAAGGATCGGAAGAAGCACGGGATCCGTTGTTCAGCGGAATCGACCGGTGGCTCGATCTACAACATCAACACCATCCGCCAGGGTGAACTCGAATTTGGCGTTGCGCAGTCGGACTGGCAGTACCACGCCTACAACGGCACCTCGAAATTTAAAGATCAGGGCCCGTTCAAAGACCTGCGCGCTGTGTTTTCGGTCCACCCGGAGCCGGTGACAATCATCGCACGCGACGGAACCGGCATTTCGGATATCAAGGATCTGAAGGGCAAAGCCGTGAACATCGGCAACCCGGGTTCGGGCACGCGCGGCACCTGGGAAGTCATGGAGCAGGCGCTCGGCTGGCAGCGGTCGGACCTGAAGCTTGCAGCAGAACTGAAGTCGGCTGAAACCGGCCAGGCGCTCTGCGACGGCAAGATTGACGCCTACTTCTGGCTCGTGGGTCATCCGTCCGCTTTGACGCAAGAAACACTCTCGACGTGCAAAGCCAATCTCGTCAGCGCAACGGGGCCAGCAATCGAGAAACTCGTCGCTGACAACTCGTTCTATCGCGTGGCGACGATCCCTGCCGGAATGTACAACAACAAGAGCGACATCACGACGTTCGGTGTTGGTGCCACATTCGTCTCGTCGGCGAAGGTCCCGGCAGACGTGGTGTACGTTGTCGTGAAAGCTGTGTTCGACAACTTCGACCAGTTCAAGAAACTCCACCCCGCGTTTGCGAACCTGAATGAAGAGGAAATGGTCACGGACAGCCTGTCCGCGCCTCTCCATGACGGTGCTGCGAAATACTACAAAGAGCGCGGTTGGATTAAGTAAGCAGCACGTCTCGTCGGTTCGCCCGTCGGACGCGATGCCATCTTCAACGCCCGCGCCTCGTCAGAGCGAGGCGCGGGCGTTTGCTTTTTCGCTAAGAACGAGATGTCCATGTCCGAGATCACTGACGGTGTTGCGCCTGCTGGCGGTCAAAAGTCGGCACAACAAATCGCTGAAGACATCGATCTTGGAGGGCGCAATCCTGCGGGGTCGCTTGCCTACGTCATTCCGGTCACGTGTTTCGTCTGGGCGGTATTCCAGCTCTTTTACGCGTCAGCCATTCCGTTCTGGATCAACAGCTCGACCGGCATCAATCTTATTTTGAACAACTATCAAATCCGGTTGTTCCACCTCTCGTTCGCACTCTTTCTGGCGGCGATGTCGTTTCCGCTTTTGCGATCGAGCCCGCGCAACACCATTCCCTGGTACGACTGGTTTCTCGGGTTCGCGGGCGTCGCGAGCTGCCTCTACATGTTCGTCTTCCGCGAGGATATCGCTGGGCGCGCAGGCATCGTCCAAACAGCCGATCTGGTCGCCTCAACAACCGGCATGATCATCCTTGTCATCGCCTGTTACCGTGCGCTCGGGCTTCCGCTCGTCATCGTCGCCTCGGTCTTCATGGCGTACGTGTTCTTCGGTTACTCGTCGTACCTGCCCGAAGCGATCCAGTGGAAGGGCGCGTCCTACGGCAAAGCCATGTGGCAGTTCTGGATGCAGACCGAGGGTGTGTTTGGCACCGCACTCGGCGTCTCAGCACAGATGATTTTCTTGTTCGTTTTGTTCGGCGCCATTCTCGAGAAAGCAGGCGCCGGCCATTATTTCATCAAGGTTGCGTTCGCAGCGCTCGGGCATTTGCGCGGCGGCCCGGCGAAGGCAGCGGTCGCAGCCTCGGCCATGAGCGGGATCTATTCGGGCTCATCGATCGCAAACGTCGTCACAACGGGCACGTTCACAATCCCGCTTATGAAAAAGACCGGGTTCTCGCCAGAGAAGGCCGGTGCCGTTGAAGTCGCTTCGTCGACCAACGGCCAGCTGACACCGCCGGTCATGGGTGCGGCTGCCTTCCTCATCGCCGAGTTCACCGGCGTGCCTTACACAGACATTATTCTGCATGCCCTCTTGCCAGCGCTCGTTTCGTACATTGCGCTCATTTACATCGTGCACCTCGAGGCGTTGAAGCTTGGCCTGCAAGGCCTGCAGCGGCCGCCTGCGACGATGACGCTCGCTCAAAAGTTAATCGGGTTCCTGACGGGCTTCCTGTTGGTCGGTGGCCTTGCCATGGGGCTTTATTACGGCCTCGGCTGGCTGAAGGACGTCTACCCCGACGGCCTGTTCGGCACAGCGATTGCGGTTTTCGCCGTCGCCTATCTCGGACTGCTGTGGCGCGCATCGCGCCATCCGGATCTCGAAATGGATGACCCGAACGCAGACCTCCAAGTGCTCCCGCGCCTCAACGAAGTCGCGATCACCGGTCTGCATTTCATCCTGCCGATCGTGATCCTCATTTGGTGTATTGTGATCGAGCGCCTGTCGCCGCCGTTGTCGGCGTTCTGGCCGACGATTGCGATGACCGTAATCGCGCTCACGCAACACCCAATCAAGTCGATGTTCCGCGGCGCGTCGGATCTTGGCGCTGACTTCCGCCTTGGGCTTGCCCAGTGGATCGAAGGCATGATCGCCGGTTCGCGCAACATGATTGCGATTGCCGTTGCTACGGGCGTTGCTGGCATTATCGTTGGCACTGTTTCGCTGACCGGGCTCAGCCAGGTGATCGGCGAATTCGTCGAATACCTATCCGGCGGATCGCTGATCCTGATGCTCATTCTCGTTGCGGCCATGAGCCTGCTGCTCGGCATGGGGCTACCGACAACGGCCAACTATATCGTTGTCTCGTCTCTTATGGCGCCGGTTATTGTCTCGCTGGCAGCCGGGCAGGGCCTGATCATTCCGCTGCTCGCGGCTCACCTGTTCGTCTTCTACTTCGGTATCTTGGCCGACGACACACCGCCCGTTGGGCTCGCGGCATTCGCCGGTGCAGCGATCTCCGGTGGCGACCCGATTAAGACCGGCGTTCAAGGGTTCATGTACGACATCAGAACGGCGCTGTTGCCGTTCCTGTTTATCTTCAACACCGAACTCCTGCTGATCGATGTGACGTGGTGGAAGGCGATCTTCGTGTTTGTCTTTGCCGTTCTCGCGATGATGGTTTTTGCGGCCGCAACGCAAGGCTATTTCTTCACGCGCAATCGCATCTGGGAGTCGGTTGCACTGCTCCTCGTCGCTTTTACGATCTTCCGGCCGGGTTACTGGTTGGATCAGGTCCAGTCGCCTTACGTCAGCCAACCTGGGAGCCAGTTCGAGATGCTGCTCGGCTCGGCGGCGCCGGGCGACAATCTCCGTATCCGCGTCAGCGGCCCGGACTATGATGATGCGAGCAAGACGGCCAACACGTTCCTCGCCATCCCGGTCCCCGAAGCTGCAACAGCGGCCGACCGTCTTCGCAAACTTGGATTGATCGTCAACACGTCCGCGGAACAGAAGACGGCGACGCTCGATGAGCCGCTGCCCGGCACGCCATTCGTGGCGCTCGGGCGGTCATTCGACTTCTACGGCGACACGCCCGTTACGATCGCATCTGTCGAGACGCCTGCTGCACGCTGGCCGAAGGAGATCTTCTATATCCCGGCGCTGCTTCTGCTCGGCTTTGTCATCGCAATCCAGCGTCGGCGCCAAACGGTACCTGCGTTTTAGAGCGCGCGATGTCCGGAACGTATCGATGGGGATACGCGACTGCGGGAGAGACGAGCCATGAACGAGGAAACGCGCGCAAAGCTCGCTCGCGTCACAACGGCGACGCTAACGACGGTGCTTTACAAGCGCGGGCTCAAGAACCAGTTCCTGCAAGGGCTGGTTCCGCTCAACGCCGATGCGGCGTCCATGGTCGGTCCAGCCTTTACCGTGCGGACGATCCCGGCGCGCGAAGACAAGGCAACGCCCGAGGTGTTGGGCGATCGAAACTATCCGCAACGGGCTGCGATCGAAGCCTGCCCCGAAGGCCATGTCCGCGTCGTTGACAGTCGGCAGGACGCGCGCGCGGCCTCCGGTGGTGATATTCTGATGGCGCGTTTGCAAGCGCGCGGCGTTGCAGGCTGTGTGAGTGACGGTGGCTTCCGAGATTGCCCGGCGATTGCCGAATTGAGCTTTGCTGTCTACCAGAGCCGTGCCGCCCCACCGATCAGCCTCATCCACCATCTGGCCGTCGACTTGGATGTGCCCATCGCCTGTGCCGGTGTTGGTGTCTTTCCAGGCGATATCGTCGTCGGCGATGCGGAAGGTGTCGCAATCGTTCCAGCTGACATCGCGGATGCGATTGCTGACGAGGCTGTCGCGATGGCCGAGTACGAAGACTTCGTCCTTGACCGCGTCAAAGCAGGCGCATCGATATTCGGCCTCTACCCGAGAACGCCCGAGCAGGAAGAGGCGTTCCAGGCTTGGCGCGCAGCGCGCAGCAACCAATCGGCGTCTTAGGCTGCTTCAATCACGTGTGGCACAAACCGGGAAAGGTTGCGCGTGATGCGTGAGGTGTCTTCGCGGACGCCAAGGCCGGCCGCGCGATCGCCGATGATCCAAGCGCCGAGTACGGCATGCTGACCGGCTGTCTCAAAGAGCGGTGAAAAGGCCTGGACGACACAAGCGCCATCGCCGTAGTCGCCGCCAGCTTCCTCGACCACTTCGTCGCCGGTTGCGATGACGACGTTTTCACCTTCGCGCGAAAAGAAAGGTTTGCGGACCCGCGTCGTCAGGCTTTGCGCGCGCGCATCATCCTCGAAGAACGTCGGCAGCAAATTGCGGTGACCGTCGTTGCGATCCCAGAGAAGTGCGAGCATTGCCTTGTTTGAAAGGATCGCTTTCCAGGCCGGTTCGACAAATACGCCTGGCTTTAGATGTTTCGCGAACGGTTCGCGCAACATGTCTTCCCACGGGTAAAGTTTGAAGCAACGATCTACGGTGCGGTTTTGCTCGTCGGTAAACCGACCCTGCGCGTCGATACCAAGGCGGTTGATGTCGACAATGTCCACGCTGTGACCGGCTTGGACGGCACAATCCATCAGGTAGGCTGCGGTACCTTTGTCTTCCTCGTTGTCGGTCGCACAGGCGAAGTGGAAGATGGCGTCTTTCGGGAAAGCTGCGAACGCCTCGACGAGGCTTTCCTGCAAGTAATTGAACTGATCCGTGCCCTCGGGCAGTCGCGCGGCCTCGATCTGATCCATCATCCAGTTGTGCTGGAAATAGGCGCTCT
>JBCBWG010000067.1:0-13879 GCA_039817205.1 Pseudomonadota bacterium | reverse complement strand
GTGCAAATTCTTCTGCCGCTCACGTCCGATGGCAGCAATCCCGAGTTGAGCGACGACGGTCTTGCGATGGGAACGGAACGCGAGGCGAGCGTACTTTTCGTCGATGTTCGCGCGTTCTCAAAAATGCTGACGACGCAATTGCCGTACGACGTGATCGTGCTTCTCAACCGTTTTATCGGCGAGATGCGGCAGGCGATTGAAGCGCACGACGGGCGCGTTCTATCGGTACAGAGTGATGGGCTCATGGCTGTGTTCGGCTTGGACGGCGACCGGCGCGCTGGCAGCCGCTCCGCACTGCTCGCGAGCCGCGACATGCTGCGTGCGGTCGATGCCATGAACGAGGAGCTTCACGCGGCACTCGCGATGCCGCTCAGGGTCGGGATCGGTGTCCACAAGGGGCCGGTGGTCCTCGGTGGGATCGGAGACGAAGGCCGCGGGTTCACGATCACCGCGCTCGGCGAAAGCGTGACCATTGCATCGCGCCTTGAGGCGGCAACGAAGCGTGTCCTCGCCGACTGTCTCGTATCAGAAGATGTCCTGACAGCCGCGGGCCGAGGCATCCCAACGGGGGAGCGGCGCGAGGTCACAGTTCCCGGACGCGCCGAACCGATTGTTGCCTATTCCGTGACGCGTGAAACAGAGTTTCAGAACACCGACGCGCCCGAGGACGACAGTGAGGACGACAGCGAGACCGCGGCGGAGGGCGCAGCGAAAGCCACGCCTCGAGCCCACAGAAAAGCGCCCGTCACTGCAGCCGAGTAATTGGCGGCCATTTGGAGCTCGGGCGACGATTGGTGGGGCGCGGGCGACGATTGGGCGGAAGCAAGAACCTCGAAAACGTCGGCGCTCTAAAAGAACGCCTGCAATCCCGTTTGAGCGCGGCCGAGTATCAGCGCGTGCACGTCGTGAGTGCCCTCGTATGTATTGACCGTTTCCAGGTTCGCTGTGTGTCGCATCACGTGATAATCAGCCTGGATCCCGTTGCCGCCATGCATGTCGCGCGAGAGCCGCGCGATATCCAACGCCTTGCCGCAGTTGTTGCGCTTGACGATAGAGATCATTTCAGGGGCAGCGCGACCCTGGTCCATCAAGCGGCCGACGCGCAATGACGCCTGCAGCCCAAGCGCGATCTCGGTCTGCATGTCGGCGAGCTTCTTTTGGACGAGCTGTGTTTGCGCCAATGGACGACCGAATTGCTTGCGGTCCAGTGTATATTGGCGGGCGCCGTGCCAGCAGGTTTCGGCCGCACCCATGACGCCCCAAGAAATGCCGTAGCGGGCCCGGTTGAGGCATCCGAATGGCCCCTTCAAGCCGCTGACGTTTGGCAGCAGATTGTCTTCCGGGACGATCACGCCGTCCATGACGATCTCACCGGTGATCGAGGCCCGCAGTGACAGTTTGTTCCCGATCTTTGGTGCGCTGAGCCCCGGCATCCCTTTCTCAAGAATGAAGCCCCGGATCTGGTCGTCGTGCTCCGCGCTCTTGGCCCAAACCACGAAAACGTCGGCGATCGGTGAGTTCGAGATCCACATCTTCGAGCCGGTGATGCGGTAGCCGTCGGCGACTTTCTCGGCGCGCGATTTCATGCCGGCCGGGTCTGATCCAGCATCCGGCTCCGTTAGACCAAAGCAGCCAATCCACTCGCCTGTCGCGAGTTTGGGCAAATACTTCTGCCGCTGCTCTTCCGACCCGTACGTATAAATCGGGTACATCACCAGCGAGGACTGCACCGAATTCATCGACCGGTACCCGCTGTCGATCGCTTCGATTTCGCGAGCGACGAGGCCGTAGGACACATAGCCCGCACCGGCACAGCCGTAAGCCTCTGGCACCGTGATCCCAAGGAGTCCGAGCGCGCCCATCTCGCGGAAAATTTCTGGGTCGGTATTTTCGTTAAGGTAGGCGTCGGTCACGCGCGGCAGAAGCTTATCGCGGGCATAGTCGCGCGCCGTGTCGCGGATCATGCGCTCTTCTTCGCTCAGTTGCTCCTCAAGGTAGAACGGGTCCGACCATTCAAAGGTTGGTTTTGTGAGATGGGCGATCGTTGGCGAGCTGTCTTGCATCGGGCGTTTCCTCGACTTCTCTCGTCGGCTTTCTGGCGATGTTGATTCAAATACTAAAGACTGTTCGCGCTCTTGACGACCTGTCGTCCCGTCGCGGCGGCTCAAAACCGAGCGGCACTCCTTAGAGACCGAAGCGCTGAAAACGCCTTTGACGACGCATGTTGCGCCGACTGTCAAAGGTCCCGTTGGCACGCGCTCGGACTGAGCCAGATTTGTTTTCCGCGTGTGGAACCGCCTCGGATGCCGCGCCGTTTGACGTAACAAAGAATTGACACAAGCGGTGCGTTGGCGCACCAACGACGGTGTTGGGTCAACCAAAATCAACAGGTTGATCCGGTGATCCTTTCAGTCGCGGACGTGCTTTCAATGCGCAGAAGGGGGCGGCCGATACGTGGTCCACCGTGACAGGCCGAACGTCGCCTTCGCTTAAGATCTGCGCTCAAGACAAGACGGCGCACGCCGCGATCGCAACAGGAGCTGTTCGTATGATGAAACATTGGTCCGGCTTAATTGCTGCCATCGTGGTGGCAGCCGTCGCGTTGATCGGCGCACCGCGCACCGCTCAGGCTGTTGGCGTCTTGCCAGCCCCGAAAGCTGCAGCCGACGCCCCCCTCTTGCATAAGGTGCATCGGCGTCGCTTCCGCCATCGCCACTTCCGCCGTCGTTTTCATCGGCGTCGGTTCTTCCGCGTCCGGCGCTATTATCGTCGGCGTCACTTCCGTCGCCGGTTCTTCCGCGTGAGACGCTTCCACCGTCGCCGCTACTACCGCGGACACCGCCGCTACCGTCGCTTCTACCGCCCACGCGTCCGCGTCCGGATCCGCTTCTGACGCGCAACGAGCACCCGTGTGGTGGTCAATAGCTTCCGTCACGCTCCCGACGTCGCATGTCAGCTTGTCCGCTGACGCGGCGGGCCAGCTTCTCCGCTGACGCGGCATGGCGGCTTCTCTGCTGACGCGTCATGCCAGCTTGTCCGCTGACGCGGCATGCCAGCTTCTCCGCTGACGCGGCGGGCACAACTCTTCGGTGCGCTCTCAGTCGTTATGGGTACCGGCGAGGATGGCGGCGAGGGCGGCGGAGCCGAGGCGGGCAGCGGGTGGGTCGGCGCGACTTGTGAGGAGGAGGGGGACTTTTGCGCCGACGACAAGTCCGGCGGCGCACGCACCGGCGAACTGGACCAGTGATTTGAAGAGCGCGTTGCCTGAGACGATTTCGGGCACGACGATGACGTCGGCCGCACCTGCGACTTTGCCGGTGATGCCTTTCACGCGAACGGCTTCGGCTGAGACGGCGAGGTCAAACGCGAGCGGGCCTCGGACGTCTGCAGCTGGCAACGCGGTGGCGGCCCATTTCGTCAGTGTCTCGGCTTCGATGGTCGAGGGGATATGTTCGCTGACGACTTCCGTCGCCGACAACAAAGCGACCTTCGGGCGCGTCACTCCGAGCGCCTGAGCCATCGCGACGCCATTCGTGATGACCGCTTTTTTCATCTCAACATCGGGGGCTGGTAGCAGCGCGCAATCGGTCAGGATCAGCGAGCCCTCGCGTCCGGGCAACGTTAGGACGAAGACGTGGGTCAGGGGCTTTCCGATGCGAAGTCCGGCGTCCCGGCTGAGACAGGCACGCATGAAAACATCAGTGTGCAAGTGGCCCTTCATGAGAGCTGCGAGCTCGCCACGCCCGGCGGCGGCTGCCCCGGCGACAGCTGCGGCCTGTTCGCCGTCGGCCTCGATGATCTCGAGATCGGCAATGTCCCAACTGATCGCGGCTGCGGCTTCGTTGATCGCCTCTCGCGCGCCGATCAAGACGGGCGCAATGAGCCCCGCTTCGGTTGCGTCGCGGGTGCTTTCCAGCGCGACGGAGTTGATCGCATTGATGATCCCGGTGCGAATGGGCTCACGGATCGCGCCGCGGGCCCGTTGCAGCATCCAGGCTGGGCATTCGGCAATGGCTGGGCCAATCATGGTTCGTCCTTCCGTGGCGCTCTCGGCGTGCGTTGATCCGCATAGATCATGGCGCGCGACGGCTATCAACTTGTCGCCGGCAACTCGTCGCCCAAGTGGGACTGGCATGCGCGCCTGGCACGCGCTTTTGGATTGTGAGTTGTGGTCGCGCGTCCACGTGAGCGTGTTAGGATAAGGTCTGCGATGACGGATGAGCGTCGATGCGATGGCAACGCACAACCGCCGTTGAGTTCCGTGTCGGACATCGCGCTCGTGAGCTGGTGCCAGTTTGTTGGTGGGCCAGTTGTTGGTGGGCCAGTTGGTGATGGGCAAGGCGTTGAGGCCGAGCTGACACCGCGCCTGGCAGAGACCCAGGTCAACGAGATCTTTTTTGCAACGAGCAACCGGCGCTCCTTTGCGAATGATCAGGAGCGCGCTTGTTTTCGCAACCTGTGGCTTGGGCAGTATCTCGATACCTATCCTGAGCTGGCGCTCTTGGCCGTTGACAGACGGGCTGGCAAGGGGCCTCCCAAGGTTGTCGGCTATGCGGTCGGCTGGCTCCAGTCGCCGCTCGCCGACCCGCGCTTTTCGTCACTCGGCTATTTCCCAGCGCTCGCGGATAGCCTGGCGCGCTACCCCGCGCACCTGCATATCAACCTCCATGCGCATTACCGTTCGGCCGGGCTCGGCAGCTTGCTGATTTGTACGCTTTGCAGCGATATCGCCGCCAAACGAATTCCGGGTATTCACGTCGTGACGGGGCATGGCGCGCGGAACACGGCGTTTTACCAGCGTAACGGGTTCGAGCCGGTCGCGAGCGTCAAATGGGGCGCATCAAAGCTGGTTCAACTCGGCCGCGTTCTGAACGATTGAGCCGTGCGATCAACCGGCCAACCGCTGAACCATCAAACCAATGCCGACACTCGTCTCTCGTGGGGCTTGCGTTTCAGATCGCGATCGCCTGTGGTTGGTGACTGAAAATCCGCCGGCAGAACGGAAGACCATGGAAGACGCCCTCGATACCTATGATTACGTCGTTATTGGAGCCGGGACCGCCGGTTGCTTGCTTGCCAACCGTCTCTCGGAAGATCCCTCAGTGCGTGTGCTCTTGCTCGAGGCAGGAGGGCGCGACGACTACATTTGGATTCACATCCCGGTTGGATATCTCTATTGCCATGGCAATCCGCGCGTCGATTGGGGATTTGAGACAACGAAGGAAGCCGGTCTGAATGGTCGCGCTTTGCAGTACCCCCGGGGCAAGACGCTGGGGGGCTGTTCGTCCATCAACGGCATGATCTACATGCGCGGCCAGGCGCGCGATTACGATCTCTGGCGACAGCTCGGCAATGTCGGATGGGGCTGGGACGACATCCTGCCCTACTTCAAGGCGCACGAGGATCAGCATGCGCTGGACGACGAGGCGATGGGTGAGGCCCACGCGCGGGGTGGAGAGTGGCGGATCGAGAAACCCCGCATCAATTGGGAGATCCTCGATGCCTGGGCCGATGCCGCAGCCGAAGCTGGCATCCCGCGCATCAACGACTTCAATGGCGGCGACAACGAAGGCTCCACCTATTTTTCCGTCAACCAACGCAGTGGTGTCCGGTGGAACACTGCCAAAGCGTTTCTGCGGCCGGCACTCAAGCGGTCCAATCTGACCGTCATGACGAATGCGCTTGTCGAACATCTCGTCCTTGATGAGCGCCGCGTTGTCGGACTTCAGCTGAAGCGCAACGGGCTGCCGATCCGCATCGGAGCCAAACGTGAGGTGGTGCTGGCGGCCGGTGCGATCGGGTCGCCGCAAATCCTGCAGTTGTCCGGCATCGGTCCCGGCGACGTGCTCCGCCAAAACGGGATCGCGGTGGTGCATGACAAGCCGCAGGTCGGAGGCAACCTTCAGGACCATTTGCAGATCCGGTGTGCGTACCGGGTCAAGGGCGTGAAGACGTTGAACGAGACAACGCGCAACCTCTTCCAGAAGGCGGGCATCGCGCTGCAATATGCGGCCACGCGCGGCGGGCCGATGTCGATGGCGCCGTCTCAGCTCGGCACGTTCGCCAAGTCCGATGGGTCGCGCGAGACCGCGAACCTGCAATACCACATCCAACCCTTGAGCCTTGCCAAGTTTGGTGAGGATCTCGATCCGTTTCCAGCCTTCACTGCCAGCGTTTGCAATCTCCGACCGACGAGCCGGGGGCATGTGCACATCACATCGCCGGAGCCGGGGGCGCAGCCGGAAATCCGACCGAACTACCTGTCGACCGAAGACGACCGGCAGGTGGCCGCGGATTCCATCCGCCTGACGCGCCACATCGTCGAGCAGCCCGCGCTTCGCAAATACGAGCCGGAGGAGTTTCGCCCCGGGCCAGAGATCGATACCGACGAGGGGCTCACGCGCGCAGCCGGTGACATTTCGACGACGATCTTCCATCCGGTCGGCACATGCCGGATGGGCGCGGACGCAGAGGCGGTCGTCGATTCAAGGCTCCGGCTGAATGGTTTTGAGGGCCTCCGCGTGATCGATGCCTCAATCATGCCGAACATCATTTCGGGCAACACAAGCTCGCCCACGCTCATGATCGCCGAGAAGGGTGCCGACATGATCAAAGCGGACTGGAAAGGCTAAGGCCTGTTCGCTCGGCCAGCCGCTGGCACCGTGTTACCCGCTAAGGCCGGGATCATCGCTTTCAAGAGATAAGGTGCTGAGCGCTTCCGTCCGTTCAGCACCTTTTTTTTGTGGCGCAAACCACTGTCGCCATCCGCCAACTTATCCCCGCCCGTGAAACCTGCAGTAGTCTTTCAGCCATGTTCTGTTTGCGCGTATGCGCGGGCTCAGTTTGCGCGTAAGCGCGGGCCAGGCCTGTACAGTCTCGGAGATATGGAATGACGAATGCCATCACATTCGATGCTGTGCGTGGTGCAATCCTTCAGGTAGCCGGCCGTCCGGTTTTGCTGGACCGGGATGTCGCCAGCTATTTCGAGGTTGAGACGCGCGCGCTGAACCAGGCACTGAGACGAAACCCGACGCGCTTTGACAGCTATGCGTGGCAGCTTTCGAACCGCGATTACAAGCGGCTCAAGTCGCGTGGCGTTCTGCAGACGGCGGGACGCGGCGGGCGGCGAACCATCCCGCTGGTGTTTACCGAGCACGGCATCGTTATGGCAGCGACGGTGCTGAATTCGGAGCGGGCGATTGCGGCCTGTCGCCGGATCGTTGAGGCGTTCGTCGCGTTTCGGCTTAACGAAACGCGCGGCGCCGCAACGACACCCGACGTTGAGACAAAGCCGATGCGGCCCGTTGGGGGCGTGATGCTGGCGGATCTCAAATCGTCATTGCTGCCAAAACTGCGTGAGCGCTTCGAGGCGTTGCTTGCCGCCGAGATCAATCCTCGCACGCGCAAAACGGTCCGCGAGGAAACCGAGGCGTTTATTGCGGAGGGCATCGATCACTTCAAAGAGCGGTTGAAGGCGAAGGGACTTGCAAACGAGGAGATCGAGGCACGCGTTTTGAAGTTCATTGCTGAAGCAGAGGAGGCGCGTGCGCGCGCAGCAACCGAGCGGCAAATGACCGAGCGACAGCGCATTCGCAATCAGGCCAACCAGCTTCGTCTGATGATCCGCGCTGAAATCGCTTTCTCAAGCGGAGAGGTCGCGGACTTGCTTGAGGTTTTGGACGCACTTGGGAGTGGCAGCTGATCGTGCCGACGGCGGAGGCGGTTCGCGTTGGCTCGAAAGAGCTTTCGATGTCGCAAGCAGCCAGGTGCTCGCGCCACCCCACGTGTGAGGCGCGGGTCCCAGTTCCCAACTGAGGCCGGTGTGCGCCGTGAGGTCAAAATGAGAGACCGTTCGGCTCGGCCGAAAATGATTGTGTGAGGCGTTATCTGGTTCGCTTTGGATCCCGGCGACCGAAGCCGCCGGGTTTGCGGTTGCGGGGGCGGATCGCGCGGGTCCCATCATCGGCAGACGTCGCGCCCGCTAGCAGGTCATCGGCAGCGCTGGCACGCTCCGAGCTTGCAGCCTCAAGCGCGCTCGCCATCCAAGCGGGTGGTGCCTCCGAGCCGCCAACTGCCACGTCCACGGTTTCGCCATCGGCTGCCGCTTTGCGCGTTCGACCCGTCCGCCAGACAACAAACCCGATGAGGACGCTCAACAGCCCGAAGAGCGCCATGCCCGACTGCGCGAAGGATTCAAAGTCCCAATCAAACGTATCCTGATCCGCGCTGCGAGCGGTGTCGCGGCCCCGGCCTGTCTCCCGTCCGTCCTCCCTGCCCGTCTCGCCTTCCGGACCGTCAACACCTTCGCGGCGGGTCTCCCGGTCCTGCACTTCGCTGACCCGTTGGGACCGCGGCGTGGACCTCTCTGCAAAGCGTTGTCCCGATGTGAGGGTGCGCCCCGACCGTCTTCCATCGGCCATGGAGTAGGCACCGCGCTGGGAGCGAGCGACGGCATTGGGGTTCTGACATCTCTGGTAGCGGTTGCGGGCGTAGTCGCGTTCGTCGAACTGTCTCTGGCGGCGGCTGCCATCGGCCAGGACCGCCTCGTAGATGGCTTTGGCGCGGTCGGTGTGTTCGCGACACGGGATACCATCGAGCCTCTGAATAAGGCGGCGCTCAAGCTCTTCGCCGGTTTTGCGCGCGATATCTCCATGGCGCCGCTCGTGAACCGTCACCGTCTCCTTCACACAGGAATAGTAATCGCGGACATCGGGCGAGGCCTGATGCACGAAGCTCCAGTGGGGCAGGTTGATGATTGCTCGGACATCGACCCGGACGTTCGTTGGCCGGCAAACCGATCCACGTTTTTCGTATTCGACGCGGTATCCGATCGCGAGATTTGCCCAGCCCACAACCGTCGAGCTCGATTTATGGTTCGTCTTGCCGTAACGGCGGATCGCGTTCCAGATACCTTCGCGCGTGTAGATCTGGCCGCCGAGTTCAAACGTCCGCACGCTTTCGCGGTACGTGACCTCAGCCGACGCCGTCGACACGCCCGCGAGGAGCGCGACGGACATCGCGAGGCACTGAGCACTGATCAACGCGAAACGGCGCATTTGGGCGAAACCCGAACCAATTCAACCGACAGGTCGGACCTCAGAAAACCGATGCCCTACCGTGTTGGATCATGCGCTGAGTATGATCAGGATCGCGTGAAGCGAATGGTTCGGATTTGAGCGAAGTCAGGCTGCGGCGTCGGCAAGTCCGCGCTTGGTTAATAGCCCCTCAACGCCCGGTAGCTTGCCGCGGAAGGCCACATAAGCGTCAGCCTCTTTCTGACGCCCGCCAGCTGCGTAAATCTCACGCTTCAGCCGGGCGGCTAGATCGGGATCGTAAACATCACCTGTCTCTTCGAACGCGGTGAACGCGTCAGCGTCGAGGACTTCAGACCACATATAGCTGTAGTACCCGGCCGCATACCCTTCCCCGGCGAACACATGGAGGAAGTGCGGCGCGGCATGGCGCATCACGATCTGGTTCGGCAGGCCAATCTCCTTCAGCACTTTGGCCTGGAACTCCAACGGTGGCATCGAGCGGGCCGCCGGATCGGTGTGGAAGGCCAGATCAACGAGTGCGGATGCGAGGTACTCGACGGTTGCAAATCCTTGGTTGAAGTTGCGCGCAGCCTTCAGCTTGTCTCTCAGCGCCTGCGGCATCGGCTCGCCGGTTTTGTAGTGCGTTGCGAACCGCTGCATCACGTCGTCGGTCTCAAGCCAATGCTCATAGAGCTGCGAGGGCAGCTCGACGAAATCGCGCGCAACGCTTGTGCCCGCCAGCGACGGATAAGTGACGTTTGAGAGAAGACCGTGCAGCGCGTGTCCGAACTCATGGAACAGCGTCCGGGCATCATCGAACGACAACAGCGCCGGCTCATTCTCAGGGCCTCGGGCGAAGTTCATCACGTTGACAATGATTGGCCGGATGCGCTCGTCGAGATTGCGCTGTCCACGCAGCGCCGTCATCCACGCGCCGGACCGTTTGGACGGACGCGCGAAATAATCGCCGATGAAGAGCCCGACGTGTGCGCCCGCGTCATCCGTTACCTCCCAGGCCCGCACGTCGGGATGGTAGAGCGCGAGCCCTTCGACCTCCTTGAACGACACGCCGAACAGGCGACCGGCCGCGTGGAAGGCCCCGGCAATGATGTTGTCGAGGGCGAGGTATTGCTTCAACTCGGTTTCGTCGAGCGCGTAGTCGCGGCGCCGGACGCGCTCAGCCCAGTGTCGCCAGTCAGCTGCGGCAATCGTCGTGTTGCTGCCGTCTGACCGTGCCGCCGCCTGCAGCGTTGCTGCTTCGGCCTCGGCGCGCGCGCGGGCTGGCGTCCAGACGTTTTCGAGAAGGTCGCGCACGTTCTCCGGACGCTCCGCCATCGCAAACTCAAGCTTCATGGCCGCGTAGGTCTCGTAACCGAGCAGCGTCGCCATTTCGTGACGCAGCGCCAGCGTCTCAGCGATGATCTCGCGCGTGTCGTTGTCGTCGCCGCCTGCACCGCGCGCGGTCCAGGCGGTAAAGGCTTTCTCTCTCAGGTCCGGGCGCGTCGAGAACGTTAGAAACGGATCGATGAGGGACCGCGAAAGCGTGATGACGTGCGCTGCATCCGAGCCGCGCTCTTTGGCAGCTGAAGCTGCTGCTGCCACGACGAAATCGGGCAGGCCGTCCAGATCATCGGGTGCCGTCAAAGGGAGTTCGAACTTCGCTTCATCGGCAAGAACGCGTTGCGAAAACGTCGTCCCCAGCACGGCGAGGCGCGATTTAATTTCGGCAAAGCGCTCTTTGTCGGCGCCCTCAAGCTTTGCGCCGGATTTGACGAAGCCGCGGTGCGTGCGTTCGAGAACGCGCTGTTGCTCGGTCGTCAGGTCCAGGTCGGCTTGCGTCTCGAAGACCTGGTCGATGCGCGCAAACAGCGCGTGATTCATCGAGATTTTGCTTTGATGGGCTGAAAGCTTCGGTGCGAGGTCACGTTCGATGGCCTGCAGTGCGTCGTTGGTGTCGGCGCTCGTGAGATTGAAAAAGACCATGGCCACCCGAGACAGGGCCCGGCCGCTCCGCTCGAGCGCATCGAGTGTGTTTTCAAATGTCGGTGCGTCGGTCGCAGCCGCGATTTGGTCGATCTCTGCCAGATGCTCGGCCATCGCGTGGTCGAAGGCCGATGCGAAATGGTCGGGGGACAGGTTCGCGTAGTCAGGCAGCCCGAACGGCAGGTCGGCCGGAACGATCAGCGGGTTATGTGTCATGGCGATCCTTTTGTGTTGTCGGCGCCCGCGACGCGACGGTCTTGGGTCGGGTCGGAGCGTTGTTCTCATCCATCGCACAATCGAACGATCGAGGTTCGGTATTACGCATCGATCCGGTGACGACGGCCGAGCCCAAACCGGTGGTGAAGGGCTGATATCGCGCACCTTCGACGATAGTCTAGGTCGCGGCTTCGGTCACTAGCGTTCCGACCTTCTGATTTTAAGCGTTGGAATTGAAACGAGATTTTGGCCCAATGGACGCGGTTTGCTGACGCAAGTGGTGCTGCTTAGTGCGCCATTCTGTCCAGACTGAATTCGATCGGTGCTTGATAACTGTTGAAAATGACGTTTGGTTAATACTGGGTTGTTTGGAAGGTTTTCATCAATGCATTCTTTGCGAGGTGCACTAAAACATAACGTTGGTCATTTAAACGTTGACCGTGAAGCAAATGCTGCGCGTTCCGGAGAGGCGGGCGCTTCAAACTTATATCCTGGCGAACGAACAGGCCGACCGTGGCTTTTCCCAAACATAAGTGACCGCAAATCGTTTCTCGACTCAATAACATATGAGTTTGGTCCGAAGGACTTGCTTGGCGCCTTCTTTCTTGAGGCCTCTGACGCTGTTTCGAAGCGCGGCCTGACTCTGGTTGCCTCAAGCCTTGATGATCTTCTCGACGTGAACCGGGCGAATGCCGAGACGTGGCTGCCGATCGTCTCCATCTTCAATTCAGAACTCAACACGATTTCACGGGACGACAGTTACTGCATTCTCGGCATAAACGGAGCAGGTGAGGTCGTTGCAACCCAGGCCGTGCGGCGGTTTGCCTGGACCGAGACGACGCTCGCCGACGAAGTGCAATCGATGCGGTTGTTTTACAGTGATCCCGGTATGAAGGGGCCCGGTGAGGCGTGCACGATTTCGGCGCCAAGTGCCGATCGTATTACAGGCAGTGTCGCCTATTCCGGGGCAGCTTGGTATCGGCCCGATTATCGCAAATGCGGCCTGAGTAGTATTATGCCGCGGATTGCGCGTGCGTTTGCGTTTACGAAATGGTCGACGACGAAAACAATCACACTCATGGCTGAGGGTATTGTGAAAGGCGGTGTCCCGGAGCGCGTCGGCTATCTCAACGTGGAGTGGGAGGCACGCTTTCATAATAACGCGCTGGCAGGTCCGAGATTTGCCCTTTTATGGATGGACGACCGCCATCTGCTCACCGACCTGGCCAGTTGGCTTGGCCGCACCAACCATCCGGGTGACGCCCGTATTTTCCGAGACGCGATCCAACCTCAGGTCGATCCGGTCATCGAGAAGCGAACTGCTTAACAACCAGGTCTGCTCATCGTCCCGGTAGGGGAGCATGTAGCGCGTATATCGGATGCGGTAGCGGCCGTATTCCGGCGTCGCCACGATTGCGTCGACGTCCTCAATGATGGGTGCGCCCTCTTTCAAGACGCGTTCATAACCTGAGGCGACCCAACGGCCGTAACTTTGGTCGGCCTGGTCTTCAATCGGTGCGCCGCGAGCCTCAAGCGCCCATTTACGGTCGAGCGTTTTGTAGCCAGAGCCCGCGCCTTGAAGGATCAGGCGCTCTCCCCCCGGTTCGGGTGCTGCCACAACAAAACGGCCGCCAGTCATTTGCGAGACCATCCGTGACAGCTTCGCTGGATTGATTTGCCGCGTCAGGAGATCCCAGTTTTCGGTGAGCGTTGCAAAGGCCGGGTACTGGTCGACGGTCGTCAGGTCGCGCGGGCGCGCAATGAAATTGTCGCAACGTCGGTGTCCGGATGCCTGGATCAGCTCGGCGATGCGCGCGACGGCTGTGTCGGTCGACGCACAGAGTTCTAAGTGGCGGTCACTGCCGAGGGTTGCGAGGGCAATGCGCTCATACTTGTTTGACCGCAGCCAGCGGTCCACCGTCTCAACAGTTTCGGCGGTCGTGAGATCAGGGCGAAACCGAACCTGGCAGGAATGCCCGAACGCGTCGATGGCGCAGAAGCCAAGATTGCGGACGAGGTAGGCTGCGAGGCCATCGCTGCTGCGGGATGGGGCAAACGACATCCGCAGAATTGGCGCGGCTTCGCTCCAAAACTCGCCTCTGTCGTCGATCAGGATCCCACGCACCTGAGGTCTCATCCTTTGGCGACATGACCAGACCAACGGCTGGCCGACTGTGCGGCTCGACGGGTGAGCCCATCCAACTGTATCGAACCACCGCCTGGTCCATCTCCAAACGGCATCTGCAAAGATCGCCGAAACGACTGAACAAAAGGTGTGGAATTTTGGAACGATTGAACGTGTCTGTGAGCGAACGGCTGAGCAACGGATCAGGAGGGAGGGCCGAGCGACGTTCAGTGGTGCGGGCACAACTCGTGCGAGGAGGCGTGTGATCAAAAAGAAAGGCCGCCTGAGTTGGAGCCCAAGCGACCTTTCTGGTGTTTCGTGCGGCCTGGCGTTTCGTGCGGCCAGCGACCGCTGAAATGCTTAGACCGAGTAGTACATGTCGAACTCGACCGGGTGCGGTGCCATTTCGAACCGCTCGACCTCTTCCATCTTCAGCTCGATGTAGGCGTCGATCATGTCGTCGGTGAAGACGCCACCGGCCTTGAGGAAGGCGCGGTCGGCATCAAGGCTTTCAAGTGCC
>JBCBWG010000066.1:0-13950 GCA_039817205.1 Pseudomonadota bacterium | reverse complement strand
CATTAGGGCGCCGTCCTCACACATCGGCCGCGAAATGAGCACCCCAAACGCCAGTGGGTTACGCAATAATGTCGGGAAACAAGCGGTCCTCGAGCGTCGCTAACAGGTCTTTGATCTGCAGCTTCCGCTTTTTCATACGCGATATTGTCAATTGGTCGAACGGTGCCGTCGCCTCAATGGCTGCAATACGGGTGTCGAGTTCGCGGTGTTCGGCCCGCAATTCGGCCAGGCGTTCACGAAGTTCGCGCTCTTCAGCCTCATCCATGATTACGGTTCACCACTCGCCAGCCTCTTGTAATCGCAGACTATTGGCATGTTCGACACGAACAGCAATAGCGCGTGAGCCATCTCGGTCCGGAGCGAGCCGACCGCTGGCCAACGCCGCCATCGCTTCTCTCAAAATCCGTCAACACAGATTAACACGTTGTACACCACGTCGGCTGACGAACACTTATTTGTCATTCCGAGCATTAGACACACGACGGTGGTTCTGAAAGACTTTCGAGGTCAATTGAGGAAAGGAGGTCCTGATGGCGCTCGAAGGTCATCTGTCCGGTCTGGAGACGAAGCACCAGCGACTGGAACAGGAACTAGATGCGATCCGATCCCATCCATCGGCTGATCCGCTTGAGCTGAAACGCTTGAAGCAGGAAAAGTTGAAAGTGAAAGACGAGCTTAGCCGTCTTCTCGGTCAACAGGCCGAAACCCAATAGACAAGCCCGTCGGCCGCTCGTTCAAAAGCTGAGCCGGGGGATAAGGCCCGGGCCGGAACGGGTTTCCCAAACGATCGGCCGGCGAACTCCAAAATGAAGCCGCAACGGCACAATTGCGTAGCGACTAAGCCCTTTCGCGTGGGCTGCACAGAGTTGATCTCAGAGCCCTCGGGCGATCGCGCCAACAACCGTTTTGAGCTGCTGCTCCGTTTGTTGTTCGTCAAAGTCGCGCAACTTCTCGTCCAGCGCCAGCGTCACGATCCCATGTACCGCGCCGAATATGGCCCGGCTCGCGATTTGGCGCTCCGCCGGATCGTCAACCTTTAAACTCAAGACCGTTTCGACCACTGCAAACAGCTCAGCCTGTTTCAACCGGTAGTCATCCGGCACCGTCTGCTCCGTCGTCAGGCGATGTTCGAAGAGCGCGCGCCAAGCGCCCCGTTCCGTGTTTGCAAACTTCAGATATTCGAACGCGAGCGAAACCAGTGCATCATCGAGCGCCATGCCTCGCAGCTGGTCGACCCGCGCGTTCAGACGCGCCATAAGGTCATCGAGCGTCAGCGTGTTGGCTGCAATGATGAGGCGGTCGAGATTGCCGTACACGTTGTAAAGCGTGCCGACGGAGCAGTCCGCCGATTTCGCAAGGCGACGCGCCTGCAACGCGGACAACCCCTCGTTGCGAATGATCTCTGTTGCGATCGACAGAATGAGGCGTCGCAGCTTCGCGTGGCGGTCTTCAGCCATTTCGGTCCTTACTTCTCAGAGCCGCGCGTTTATAATTCAGTCCGGCCTGGAGGTCCCCTACTCCAAGCCACCATGCGAGGTGATGCGTTATCAGCATGCTGCGAACATGGTCGCCCAGCCACGTGTCGTGGAAACAGAGTCTTAGCAATCGAAAAAGGCGCACGCTGACGGTGAGCGAGATTGTAAACAATGGCAGCTGCTCGCAGCTGAGCATGTTTTCGCCGAAGCAGGCCCGTTTGCTTTCCAGCCGCTTTCCAATCGCTGCCCAACCACCGTTGATCTGTCGGAGTGAAGTTGGTGACACACCATATCGTCTGTGCGACCGACGCCAATTGCGTGCCACCGTTCGCAGCTCTCCTGCAGTCGCTGAAGCTTTCGAACCGAGAACTCGATTTCGTGGTCCACCTCCTCCACGCCGAGTTGCCTCGAGATATGCGATCACGGCTCGCTGACTTTGCAGATCGCATTGCCATTGATCTGAGGTGGACGCCTGTCGATGCCCCGCGCCTTTTCGAACTGGAGCGGAGATTTCTCGAACGATCACCGAAGCATTTGGCGGCGCCAGCCTTTTTTCGTTGCCTGATCGGCGAGCTGCTCCCGGAAACGATCAATCGCGTGCTGTATCTCGATACGGATGTGATCAATCTTCGTCCGCTGGCGCCGCTGCTTGAGCTCGATCTTCAGGGCAAGACCGCAGCTGCTGGACGGTCAACGGCGACCGGCCATCTCGACATGTTTGGACTGGTCGATGCGGACTATTTCAATTCCGGCGTCATGTTGATCGATCTCAACACGTGGCGCCGGGATGATATTGGCCAGCGCACGATTGAATTCCTATTCGAGCACGTCGAACGCTGCCGCTCTTGGGACCAGTGCGCACTGAATGTTGTTTTGAAAGATCTCGTCTTACCGCTCGGTCCGGAATGGAATTATTTCGAGAGCCTGATGCAGGACGTGCCGCTCATCCATCCCGCCATCGTCCACTACGTCGGACCGAACAAACCCTGGGATGACCCGACGCAACAGGCGTTTGGCGCCTACTACTGCAATGCCAGTCAATCGACACCTTGGCCCACCGACTATCGCCTGCGAAAGCCACCGAAGACAGCCTCCAAAATCCGGCGACGTATCAACAAAGTTGGACGGGCTTTGGCGAACTTTTAAGTGCGTGTCGGGCGCGCTGTTACCGTGTCGGCCGGGCTGATCCTGGAGCGTCGGCGGGTCTCGTCACAGATGACCTGTTTCTAGCAGAAACTCAGCGAACGTCAGCGATTGCCTCTCGCGAGGAGCATCGACACCAACGCGCGCATATTTGGCGTAACGGGCGAGAAACGCCGCATAAACGTCGATCGCAGCCAGCTGATTTTTGCGACGCGTCGGGGGGAGCGCGACATGATCTACAGTGAAGCCGCGATGGCTGTAGAACGACACGCCGGTGAGATGCACCTCAACGCCCCGGAGCGCTGCCTCAAGTCCGGCGCCGGACGTCATCATGACCATGGTCTTGAACTGATGTGTCAGCGCGTTAAACGACACGTCGTCGTTGACAATCCTGCAGCCGAACGTCTTCGCAATTTCCGCTTCAGCCTCGGCGTTTTTCTCAAGCGGATGCGCCTTATAATAGAGCGGGCGATTTGGAAATGACGTTCGTGCAAACGCGGCAAGCTCGAAGTTGGTCCGCGCGAGCGTTATGGTTTCAGCAACTGCTGCGTCTCTTGAAACCTGCCCCACGACCAGAACCGCGTCAGCCGGTGGCGTACAGGTCAACCTCCCTTGAAACTCGCTGTATTTCTGGATGTTCCGGGAGCTAACACCTTTGAAAAACGATTGCAGCGTTGAATCGGCCTGCCAGAAACCGGGCTCGGTTTCATCGAGACATTTTTCAAGGTCCGTCACGACGCGACCGTCAAAGTACAGGCCATTGCGATCAACAACATATGCGACCGTTTCGGCGTCGAGACGACTGGGGCGCGTGCCGAAAATGCTCGCCTCCATTCGTGTCAGGCCAGGCCCACTCGGTATATCAAGGCCCCAGCCGCGATCCGGATAGCCTTTGATGATGACCTCGCCACCGGCGTTGCGGAAGCTGGCGATGGACTGATTGATTTGAGCAGCCGTCGCAGGATCGACGCGAGTAGGAGCTTTATCGGTTTTTCGAATGCGACCCGACAACGCAAAAGCGTCCGCACCATATTCCGCAGCAAGCACGCGCCGTTCATTTTTGGAGACGCGTAAGGCGAGCACAGCCGGTCTGCCCACTTTGACGGCGGCGGACAGAGCGCCAATTTTAAGCCTGAGACTGAGTGCATCGAGCGACGGGCGGACCCCCAGCACATGATCTGTCACTGGCGTGTCCATCGTCATCGCCCGTCACCCTTCCGCTTAACGGCGTCCCATCGCCTGCGTCCCTCGCAAATTAATGAGGTGAGTCGTCGACAAGACAACCACTCGGTTGCTACGCCGCCCGGCTTTCGATCATCCGGCGATTCACAATTGTCTCAGCGATCTGCACGGTATTGAGCGCCGCCCCCTTTAACAGGTTGTCGGAGACGACCCACATTGCGAGACCGTTTTCAACCGTTGCATCTTCGCGGACCCGGCTGACGTAGGTCGCAAACTCACCAGCGGCATCGACGGGCGTCACGTAGCCACCGGGCTCACGCTTATCGACAACCATCAAGCCGGGGGCTTCCCGCAAGATCGACCGGGCCTCGGCCACCGTCATCGGGCGCTCAAACTCGATATTGACGGCTTCGGAGTGACCAACGAAGACGGGGACACGCACACACGTCGCGGTCAGCTTGATCTTCGGATCGAGGATCTTTTTCGTCTCCGCCATCATCTTCCATTCCTCCTTCGTAAAACCGTCCTCCATGAAGACGTCGATCTGAGGAATGACGTTGAATGCGATCTGCTTTTGGAACTTCACCGGCTCAAGCTCAGTCCCCGGCACGTAGGTGCCCTTCGTCTGTTGCCAGAGCTCGTCCATGCCCTCTTTGCCAGCACCCGACACCGACTGATACGTCGACACGACCACCCGCTTGATCGGGTTTTCGTCGTGCAACGGCTTGAGCGCGACCACGAGTTGCGCCGTCGAGCAGTTCGGATTGGCGATGATGTTTTTGCGGTTCGGCTTCGCCATGTGGGCGGCCAGGACGTCCGCATTACACTCAGGCACAATCAGCGGAACGTCCAGGTCGTAGCGCCAGGCCGATGAATTATCGATGACGATGGTCCCTTGGGCCGCGATCTTCGGCGACCATTCTTTTGAAACGGTCCCGCCGGCGCTCATCAAAGCGAAGTCGATCTTTTTGCCAGCGAAATCAAAGTTCTCAAGATCATGGCATTTGAGGTCTTTTTCGCCAAAGCTGACCTCTGTTCCAATCGAGCGGCGCGATGCGAGCGCGTAGATTTCATCGATTGGAAAGGCGCGCTCGGCGAGCACGTTCAGCATTTCACGGCCCACGTTCCCCGTGGCACCGATGACGGCGATGTTATAGCCCATTGTGAATGACCTCTGATCGGGCGGTTGGAAGCCGACGGGCAATACGCTGCATTCGTGAGCGCTGCAAGGTGGCCAATTAGATACGTGTGGCGTGAGAGGCGAGGCGCGGAGACGTTATGCGGCGCTTGCGATGGCTTTCAAATCCGGAGCCCCGAGCGATCGCGCCCGGGCATCATCGCGGAGCAGAGGTAGCGCTGCTGTGACCAACTGCGTTTTCTCGGCGTCAGTCTCAAACGCACGGTGCGGCACATAGAGCGTGAGCCCACCGAGCATGAAGCAGATTCCAGTGTGCGTTTTGACGATCTGATCGACGGCTGACCAACGGAACCCGATGGTCGTCGCGTCGCTTTCGAACGTTCCACCGTCGTCATCGAAACGGACAGTTGTGAATTGCGGCGGCGCCTTCGCGGTAAGCGCTGACGCTGACCAGCGCGGCAACAGAAATCCGAAGCTGAACCAGCCCCAGAATGCGCCGAGCCCCACAACGAGTATGAACCCCGCATACTCGTCATAAGGGGCGCCAACGAGCGGGTGTGCGAGTTCGATCCATGTGGCGTCAAACTGCATGACGGCGACGATGGACGTGATGGCCACGACCATGAGCGGCAGCCAACCCCACCGGAGCTTCCAACTGTATTGATACCGCGCAGCCTCACCCTGGACGGCGAACATCTCGCGATAGTCCGGTGTGAAGCCGAGCTCGATATCAGTGATTTTGGTCCCATTTGTCATGGCGGGTTCATCTGCGTGAAAGTGACGTCAGCGACCGGCGGGTTATCAGAGGAATTGAAGCATTAGATTAATGGGTTGTGATCCTTGATATGGCAGGGTTCGACGACGTCCATATCTGAGCGCAGCCGAGATGTTCGAACGCAACCCGATCGATAATCTGAACGCGACGGCCATCGCCGTAGAAGTGCGCCTGAAGAGCGGCCAGGTGATTACTGGCCGCGCCGCGCTCGATAAGGGCAAATCGGTTCATCACCTGCTGCGCGGCGAAGATGATTTCCTCTACGTTGAACTGTCAGATGGCGACGCAGACTTCGTCCCAAAAGCCGCCATCGAAGGCATGAAGATCGTCCGTCCAGTCATTCCGCAGCCCCTTCGCCAACCATGCCACTCTGATCAAGGATTTGATCCGGCGCGCATCCTCGGCGTGAACCACGACGCGCCCTGGGCCGAAATCAAGGCGGCGTACCACCAACTGCTCAAAGCCTATCACCCGGACAAGTACGCCGGTGTCGATCTCCCGGCCGAAGTGGCCACCTACCTCGACGCGAAAGCCAAGCAGATCACTCAAGCCTTTCGGCTGCTGAAGTCTGCCCATAGCGGGAGGGCTGGATAGCGACTATTCCGGAAAGTGTTTGCGCTGACCAGCGGTGTCATTGATCAACACGTCGCAACCAAGCTCATGACGGGCCTCGCAGGCTTCTAGAGCGGCCACGTCGTCTTCCAGCGCGATCAAAATGTGTGCAGTCATTGGCAATGGTCTCGCTTCCAGATCACCAAATTGAGAAAGCATACCTTTATAGTAAACTTTAATCTCACAAATAAATTGCGACAAGACCACAGCGTCGGCGTTCAGCATCGTCGCGCATGAGGCTCACGCGCTCGCCGCAGCAATAGGCGGGACAAAGGCTTTTCTTCGGATCCTAAAGGTACATCGGAAACCGGCAGCCAACGCTCACGAGATGGGCGCGGCGCAGATTCCCCGTGGGGAACAGCCGACCCGTTGCCGAAAAATTTGACAATCGTGATTTCTAGCTATCGGTCCTGACAGCGCAGAGTGACGGTCCGTGCCAAAGATCGGGACCTCATCATGCTGACATCTCTCAAGTTTGCTGCAGTTTTTCTGGCGGCGAGCACACTGATATGTGCGGTTGCCGGATCGACCGCCAGTGCACAAAATCCGACATCCGGCAGCGCAGCGCTCGGCTTTGATCTCTTCAGCCCGATCAACGACCGGCGTTCGGCTGCCATCAAGGCCATGGTCAAGGCCGGCAAGCGGGACGTTATTCCGGCGCTAATTCTCGCGTTCCGTTACGAGGGGCTTGAGCGACACACGATCCACAATGCGCTTGAAACGCTAACCGGCACCAAGTCGGAGGTGAGCTGGCGGGAGTGGATGATCTGGCAGGAGACAAACTCGACCGTCCGCGCCTTCAAAGGCTTCGACAGGCTCATCGCGAGCGTCATGTCGCGTCACGATCCGAACTTCAGCCGGTTCCTTTATGCCGGCATGCCGCATGAGATTCGCCTCGGTGAAATCACTTGGGGCGGCGTCGTTGTCGACGGCATCCCACCGCTCGATCGACCACGTTTCATCGGCGCCAGTGAAGCCGCCTACCTCAACTCGGACGATCTGGTGTTCGGCATCGAGATCAACGGCGATATCCGCGCCTATCCGCTCCGCATCATGGACTGGCACGAGATGTTCAACGACGTCATCGGCGGCGTACCGGTGAGCCTCGCCTACTGCACGCTCTGTGGCTCTGGCATCCTGTTCGAAGGCCGGGTTGACGGTCGCGCGACGCCATTCGCATTCGGCTCATCCGGGCTGCTCTATCGGTCCAACAAGCTGATGTACGACCGAGAAACCTACTCGCTCTGGAACCAGTTTACGGGCCGCCCGGTTGCAGGACCGCTTACCGGATCTGGCATTGAGCTCAAGACCCGCCCCGTTGCGATCACGACTTGGGCGGATTGGAAGGCAACCAATCCGACGACGAAAGTGCTTTCGAAAGAGACGGGTCACAACCGGGACTACAGCCCGAACCGCGCTTATGGCAGCTACTTTGCAAGCCCCGACCTCATGTTCCCGGCAGACACGTCTGACGCGCGGCTCAAACCCAAGGACTACGTCTTTGCGTTGCGCGGTGCACACGTCGAAAAAGCTTGGCCACTTGCCCGGTTCGCCGAGACGCCGGTCATCAATGATCAGGCGGGCGTGCTCAACCTCACGTTGGTCGGTGACGCCAAGACGCGCACTGTCCGCGCCTATCGAACGAAAGGTCAGGCGTTTCAAGCTGCGACCGCCGCGCGGACTTTGGCGCTTGGCAACGAAACCTGGCGCGTTACAGAAGGCGCCCTCGTCGGGCCAAACGGTGAAACGCTGCCGCGATTGCCAGGGCATGTGTCCTACTGGTTTGCATGGTCCGGCTATCTTGGGAAAGACGGCGAATTTAGCGACTGACGACGATTGCGCCGCACCGATCTGGGGTGCGGGACACAATCGAGAACGTAAGGTTTCCGTGCCGCCATTCACTTGCAGCAACTGGCCGTTGATGAACGCGCCTTTGTCTGAGGTGAGCAGCGAAACCAAACTTGCAATTTCTTCAGGCAGTCCCAAGCGACCAACGGGAATACGGCCGACCTGTTCGTTGATGTGCGCCGTCATCGCTGGATCGTCGTGATCGGATGCGATCGGCCCTGGCGAAACAATGTTGGTCGTCACACCGCGCGGGCCGAACTCCTTGCCAAGCGATTTGGTGAGGCCCCAGAGCGCATGTTTCGATGCTGAGACGTGACTGCGGCTGTTATAGCCGTGCATCGCATTCATGCCGGCGAACATGACGAGACGCCCCCAACCCGCCTCGAGCATGCCTGGAAGGCACGCCTGAGCCAGCCGAACCGTCGCCTCGAAATTGACGTCCATGACCTCGCGCCACTCACCGGGCGGCATTTTCAAAAATGGGGACTTCGGGCGAATGGCCGCGTTTGCGACCAGAGCGTCGACGCGCCCGAACGTATCGATCGCAGTGCCAGCAAGCCGGGTGCAATCGCCAGCTTTACCGAGATCGGCCATCACGACCAGCGCATCGACGCCCCGCTCGCGCACTTCGGTTGCAACAACCTCGCATTGCTCTTGTTTGGCGCGGCCGTGCACGATGACGTTGAAGCCGTCCTCCGCCAATTGGAGCGCGATCGCGCGGCCGATGTTTTGGCCAGCGCCTGTCACCAACGCCGTTTTCCGTGTCGCCGTTTCGGTCATCGCCTGCCTCACTCAGCCGCTTCAGCTTTGGGCTCGGCATACGCTGTCCGAATGACGTCCCAATCGGCCGAACCCATCCGCTCGAACATCTCGCGGACGACCATCCCTTTTGATTGGTCCGGCAAGGTCCCGTTCCCTTTTAGGGGCTCGAGGATTCCTTCGCACGTCATCATCACAGAGCGGAGAAGCACGTCCGGCAGGATTGCAAGCGCGAAGCCCATGGCCTCGATTTCGGCAAGCTCAAACGCGGGTGTCTTTCCGCCGTAGACCAGATTGAACAGGCATGGACCTTTCACAGCCTTGGGCACGGCGCGCACTTCGTCAGGCGTCTGCGGCGCTTCAACAAACGCGATATCGGCACCGGCTTCGAGCGAAGCATTGGCGCGTCGGATCGCTTCTTCGAGCCCCATCACGGCTCGGCTGTCGGTGCGCGCAATAATCTGGAAATCAGGATCGGTGCGGGCTGCGACCGCTGCGCGGATCTTTGCGATGTAGTCTTCGAGCGGGATGATCTCTTTGTCGTCGAGGTGACCGCACCGCTTCGGGAAGCCTTGGTCCTCAATGTGGATCGCAGCCACGCCCGCGCGTTCGTACTCGTGAACTGTCCGCGTCATGTTCAGTTCGTTACCGTAGCCAGTGTCCGCATCCGCGATGACCGCGAGCCCATCAATGGCCGTGATATCGGACGCGTTGTCGACCATCTCGGTCATCGTGAGCAGACCGTAATCGGGATAGCCTTTGCGGATCGATGTTCCAGCGCCCGTCATGTAGGCGACGTCGAACCCGGCGTTCGCGGCAAGGCGTCCGGTCAAGCCGTCATAGACGCCTGGTGCCACCACAAGTGTCTTCGAGTTGATTTGCGCGTGCAGTCGCTGCCGCGGAGTTTGTGCCGCCATCGCCGTTTCCTCGCGTTCTTGATGTTTTACAAAGTCATACGCTGCGCGCGCACGACGCTCAAGCGAGACGACGGATCAGCAATCTGCCGGTTTGCCCGTCGTAATTGTGCGCGTGAGGATATCGGTGATGAGAACAGCGCCCGTCCGCGTCGCGTGATTGCCATCGCCTGAGTAAAGCGCGTTGACCTCGGGCGACATCAACCAGCATTGGCCAACAGGTGCGATCGTCACCGGATGATCTCGCAGCGCCATCTCGTATTCGCGGGTCATGATGCGCCAAAAGTGATCGGCGTTGCGCGGCCCCCCGACGAGATCTTTGCGAAAGTAGAGATGATCGTTCCGCCACGGCCAGGTCTGGAACAGCACGATGCGCGCGCTTGCAGGAGCGGTTTTGACAAACCAATTGAGCGCGCCATGAAACTGCGCTCGCAGCCCGGGCGTCAGAAACGATGCCGTGGCTTCCTGGAGCACGATCACATCCCAGCGTCGTTCGTTCAGAACATCTTGCACGCTTGCACGCCCGACAAACTGACTGAGCCGCGCGCCGTTGAAGCCAACACGCTTGACGACGACCTCACGCTCACCCGCATATTCTTTGGTCAAACGGCGGCGCACGCGCACCGGGATCCGGTGCCCAATCAAGTGCGAATTGCCAAAGAACAGGACGTTGAGCATTGGCAGGGCTGGCGGCTGAACGGCAGATGTCGTCTGAGCGTTGGCTGAGGGGAGACCTGCGGCGGCCATCGCGCACGCGCTGAGGCACACGGCAAGACGAGGCGCAATCAGTAAAAAATACTTTAACATCGACCGGTGCCCCAAACTTGGACGGCGTTTTTCATAGCTGTCACACGACATATCAACCCGACCCCATTATGGGCACGAAGGAATAGGCGTGGGCAAACGCGGTCCTCACGGACTACGACGGCGCGCATGGGTACGCGAGAGATCTTCGGTTGCAGGCAACCAACACGTGCGGCGCGTCTCAGATATCGCAGCCTTCGTCGAAGTCTCAGCTGGGTTCCGTCGCCGTCCGACTTCGTCTCACCGCGTCAGAATGACAATCCGATCCCGATTACGCGCGGCTGAGTTCTGCTTCCAACGCAACGATCCGCTTTTTCATCTCGGCGATTTCGGTTGTGGCATCCGCATCAACGACGCGTGGCGTGATGTGTTGCGGGCAGTTCCACTCAAAGGCTGCGACTTTGATGATGACACCGCGCTCGACGCGGGCTCGGTAGCCCGGCACGATGAGCTGGTTCAGCACCTCCATGTTATCGGCATCCACATAGCTCGCGTGGCCAAGCACCTTGAGCCGACTGCGGTTCGCATAATCCATGAAGAAGAACGACACGCGGTCGTTGCGCATGAGGTTGCCGAGCGAGATGTATTGCCGGTTGCCCGCGAAGTCGGCGAAGCCAAACGTGTTCGGATCGAACACCTTGACGAAGCCTGTTGGGCCGCCGCGGTGTTGCACATACGGCCAACCGGTCTCCGAAACGCTTGCCATGTAAAAGCTGTCTCGTAGCGCAATGAAGGTTGCTTCAGAAGCCGTCAGCTTATCGTGATGGATATCAGTTTCACCCGCACCCTCGCCATCCTGTTCCGCGAGCATCTGACGACTGCCGAGCGCCGTTTGCGCCGCGCGGACCGTCGGCGAAAACATCAACGCGTGATAGCGGTGGGTCATTCGCCGCCTCCTGCATCGCGGCCGAGAAGATCTGCCTCCGGTGATCAGCGACCTATTCGAAGTCTGGAAGATCTTCCAAATCTGGCGTCAGCGATGGCCAGGCGAGAGGGTCTGGCAACGTCGCGGCCGTAAACATCATCTCAAGGACGCGCCGCTGCTTGATCGCGCTCGCCCGGTGACGACGACGCAGCGCAAGCGGGCTGACCGCTAAGATGTCGCCGCGGTCGCAGAGGCACGTGAGAGCCCGCTTATCCCGGGCTGCTTCTGAAATTTCCACGCGCTTCAGCCGCCCGCTTTTGTGGCTCGAAGTCAGCACTTCGACGGGGCCGTCGAATGCACGACAGTTGTCGAGATAAACGCGCAAAACAACGGACTGTTCCAGCACCCACTGCGGCGGCTCAACCAGCCACGCGTCATCGCGCTCGCTCCAATTGCGGAATCCGTTTAGGCGATAGCGCTCAGCGACCGCGATCTGCCGCATCTGGCGCCACGGCATCAACCAGTGCGCCGGGTTCGCTTCGTTAACCGGGCGGATGTGGACGAGAGAGGCCGGAGCTGCCAGCAGACGGCTCGCAAGCCTCAGGAACACCGGGTGGGTTTCGAGCCAGTCAGCCAGATCCGTCGGAATGCCCTTAAACGCGATCGGCCGAATTTCAGCAGCGGTCTCACCGCCCCACTGCGGATGGCTAATACTCGTCCGCTCGCGCCGATCGCGAAACGCACGGCCCATCTCCCGCAGGTCGCGGTCCTCATCGAGCGCATGCTCGACAATCACAACACCCAGTCTTCGATATACGCCTTCGAAACTCATCGCAGAGACGCCTCATATGCGATCCAGATCCAGCACATGTTCGATAGCATAGGACGCAAAGCCAAGCCGCGCATAGGCCTCAAGTGCGTGAGCGTTACGCGCGAGCGCTCCGATCCCAATGCGAACAATGCCAAGGTCCGTCGCGCGCCCGCGTATCTCGCTAATCAGTGCACGCCCTACACCCATTTTCCGGGCATTTTCGCGAACAAACATGTCAGTGATGTAGATATGTCGTCTGTAGCGTTCGACGATGTACTCATCGTCACTGGCAATGACGTAGGCGGAGTAACCAAGCACGATGCGTTCCGCATGCGCACCATCTCCGTTAGTCTCTGATTCTGCAAGGAGAATTGCCCCACCGCGGGCAGCAATGCGGCCCTCGAGGGCGGTCAAATACTCCTCAGCGTGTTCCGGTCTTGCGGTCCGGTCCTCCGCATACGTTGTTTCATACAATGAGAGTTGCGCCACCAATTCGCGGATGGCCGGACGGTCGTCGGCCACGGCATCCCGAATTTTCAAGGCTTGAGCGTCGCTCATGATGCCCCGTCGACCAGCTTCCAGATCAAGGGATAGAGCCCGCGCTCCGTCAAATCGACATGTGAGCCATTCGAAACTGGCACGAACATCTTCGGTGTTGTCGCGCGTTCGATGAGCCGCTCCCCGTGCGAGATCGGGATGATCTGGTCCGCCGTCCCATGCACGATCAAAACCGGCATGCCGACGCGGTCAATCCGCTCCTGCGATTGGAACGGGTCGAGCATCATGAAGCGAACGGGGAGGTAGGGGTACAATTCCTCGGCAAGGGTCGTGGCCGACAGAAAAGGCGCCTCCAGAACAAGACCGGCTGCGTCGACTTCGGCGGCCAAACGCGTTGCAACGCCCGTTCCGAGCGAGTGGCCATGAATGATGATGTTTGCCCCGTCGTGGCGTTCGCTCAGCCAATCGTAAGCAGCCCGCGCGTCCAGTGCGATCCCCTCCTCGCTTGGCGTGCCGGTCGAGCCCGGATAGCCGCGATAGGTGATCGCAAAAACGCCAGCACCACGCTCGGCGATTGCACGCCAGCGGTTGGTGGCCCTCTCAAGGCCGCCATCATTTCCATGAAAAAACAGCAGGACTTTCGCGTCGCTCGTCGGCGCGCGATACCATCCAGCGATCGTCTCACCATCAGGCGTTTTGAGTTGAACCGCCGTCGCGTCGGGAATGGGATCGCTCGGGGCCGGTCGGAAGCCGTCAAACGACGCACCAGCAAATGTGCCCTGGCGTTGAATAGTGTAAAAATAAGCGATGGCGCCCGCATAGCCGACGATGACCAGGCCAACCACAAGCAAGAGAACGCGTTTCAAGCCCCGCAACGCCCGCTCCTCATCTCAACCGCACAATTCGGTCTGCCGGGGCGTTTTGAGACGTTTCGTCTGGCGCGCCAAGCCCTCATGCCGGGGCCGGGCAGCCCCGAGACTTGTCCCAAGGGTCTTAGCGACACACACGATACGTCCCCGACCGGCCATGCCGCGCCAGGTCAAAGTGGAAATGAGGAGCGGGCGTTGCGGGGCTTGAAACGCGTTCTCTTGCTGGTGGTTGGCCTGGTCATCGTCGGCTATGCGGG
>JBCBWG010000065.1:0-14026 GCA_039817205.1 Pseudomonadota bacterium | reverse complement strand
CCTTCTTGGCGGCGACCTCAATGCGCTGCCCTTCGTTCTCGCGGGCGTGATTACAATCACGGCCTTACGCGGGACGTTTCTCTATTTCCAAACGGTCTTGTCCAACCAATTCGTCATTCGCCTCACGACCGACCTCCAGCGCGCGGCCTTCTCAGCCCTTCTGAAACTCGACTTCGCCCGTCTGACCGCTGAGGGTCCAGGTCAACATATCTCGCGCATCACCAACGAAACGGGCTTCATCGGGACTGCGGCCCACGCCGGCATCAACACCGCTGTCCGTGACACGCTCTCAATTGCCGTCCTTGTCGGCACGATGTTCTATCTCGATTGGGTCATGTCGACAGTCGTGTTGCTGGTCTATCCGGTCGCCTTTTTCCCAATTCTTCGAATTAGTGAGCGGCTCCGTCGCGTTGCAAAGGATACCCAGGCCGAACTTGGCGAAACACTCTCGCTCCTCGGCGAAATGTTTTCAGCTGTTCGGCTCGTCAAAGCCTACCGCTTGGAAGAGTACGCGATCGACGAAACCAACGAGCGGTTCGAGAACGTTTATGGGCTTCGTCTGAAGGCTGTGCGTAGCAAGGCGAAGGTCGGCCCGATGCTTGAGACGCTCGGCGGGCTCGCAGTCGCAGGCGTCATCGCTCTTGCGTATTGGCGCATTAGCTCAGGGCAATCGACCGTCGGTGACTTTATGGGGTTCACGAGCGCGCTTCTTATGGCTGCTCAGCCGATCCGGGCTCTCGGAAATCTTGTGCCGAGACTGCAGGAAGGCGTTGCAGCCCTCGAGAAATTTTACGCCATAGCCGACACCAAGCCCGCTATCGATGATAAGCCCGATGCGCCACCGATCAAGGTCACGAAAGGTGCAATCTCATTTGATGCCGTCACCTTCCAGTATGCGATGGCTGACACCTCACTGGCCGAAGAGATTGCACTCCGTGAGATATCGCTCGAAATCCCCGGTGGGCATACGGTTGCATTCGTTGGACGGTCTGGCGCTGGCAAATCTACACTCATTAACCTCGTGCCACGACTGTTCGACGTCACCCACGGCGCCATTCGCATCGACGGCCATGACATCCGCGATGTCACCTTGGCCTCGCTCCGCGACCAGATTGCAATCGTCTCACAAGACATTTCCCTGTTCGATGACACGATCAAAGCCAATATCGCGCTCGGCCGCTTGTCGGCGAGCACCAGCGAGATTGTAAGTGCTGCAAAGGCTGCGGCGGCTGACAGTTTTATCGTCGATCAGCCTGACGGTTATGAAACGCGCGTTGGGCCAGCCGGAGCGCGTCTCTCTGGCGGTCAGCGCCAGCGGATTGCTTTGGCTCGGGCCATCCTCAAGGATGCGCCGATTTTGCTGCTCGATGAGGCGACAAGCGCCCTCGACGCAGAATCGGAACGGCTGGTCCAGGCGGCGCTCGCCAAATTCACAGCGGGGCGGACAACGCTCGTGATCGCGCACCGTCTATCGACGGTGCAAAACGCCGATCTGATCTGTGTATTGGATCAGAGCCGTCTCATAGAGGTTGGCACACATGACGAGCTTCGGAAACGAGGTGGGGTCTACGCCGAACTTTGCCAGGCGCAATTAATAAAAAGCGATGTTATGCCAAAGGAAGCAGCGCAGTAATGCGATCAGCGGCCTATTCGCGTCTGAGGACACTATTGACGACCCGATCGGCGAACTTGTTGGATTGAAACTCAGCCTTCAGGCGGTTCGGGTCGTAGTCGCGCTCAAGCCATGTCCAGAAATCAACGCCCGTCGCGTCGCGCGCCGCAATGAAGCTTTCAAAAAAATGGTCAAGCACACCAGTCTCAGCCTGACGAATATGCCCATATTTGAGAGAGAGCTGATTGAGCGCCGTCTCAATTGGCACACCTCGATGCAGAAACAGATAGAGAACCGACATAATCCCTGCCCGATCTGCACCTGATTTGCAGTGGAACAGCACGGGATACTGGATTTGCTGGAACAGTTCTGCGACGCGGCGGAGATCGTCGGGCGACGGTCCTGCACGCGATCGCATGCGAAAATCAATCAACTCGACACCGTGACGTTCGCAAGCCGCGCGTTCCAGCGTATAGGACCCGCAGCTTCTTGCGCCACGCAGGTTGATGATGGTCTTCACACCCGATTGCGACATCTTGCGAATCTGACGTGGGCTCGGCTGGGCCGATCGGAAGGCATGTTCGTCCAGGCGGTGATGGTTCAGATAGAGTGACCGAAAAATACCGTGATCTGTCAGAAATAAATCAGCATGAAGGGCGACCGGACGTAAAGCACGCTTCAGCCACAGGGGCGAACGGGTCACAATCCATTCACGGCCGCGGCTGCCAACCGAGGCGACCTTGCGCCGAACCTGCTTTGTGTAGCCACGTGCCACTCTGAAGCCCTATGTCAACTTGTCCGAAAGCCAGCCAATCACCGGTCGAATCAACACTGTTAATGAGCTATCACGCTTAGTGCGGTCACAGCACCTTCTAAGCTACGCTCCACGTCTAAGGACAACGACGCGTGCCAATCATCTGCCAGAACAGTGTGACATCTCATTAACGATGAATTGACATGTCACCAAGCACATCGGGCTTTCGGTCCCCACGATCGATCGCCGTTCACGCCCAGATTTCGCCCTTCTCGATCGCATCACACGCATGACCCAGCAACCCAAGGCACCGCAGACAACAGCCAGGCTCCGGGGCCAAGCGTTGGCGCGCTATGTCCGCCTTGTTGCTAAAACATCACGATTAATTGCAAGCCCACCCGACGCACAGGTCAGGTTCCGCGAGCGACGGCCGCAGATCGTGGCACTGTGGCATGGTCAGTTCATGATGGTCCCAAGCGTTGCTGGTGAAGACGCGGTCCGGACTGAGATCATGATCGCCCGTCACGGGGATGCGGAGATCATCAGTGAGGCCATGTCGGCGTTCGGCATGGGTTTGATCCGCGGCGCAGGCGCTGGAGAGCGTCGCAAGAACCGGGGCGGCGTTGCGGCGTTGCGGCAAGCGGTTCGCGCGCTTGACGCGGGCAACAACGTTGCAATGACAGCGGATGTCCCCCCGGGCCCAGCGCGCAAGGCAGGCCTTGGTATCGTGACACTGGCGCGAATTTCGGGGTGTTCTGTTTTACCCGTCGCCGTCGCGACCAACCGGTTCCTCACGGTCGACACCTGGAGCCGGATGACGATCAACCTGCCGTTTTCGAAGCAAGCGCTCGTTGTTGGCGATCCGATCCATGTTGCAAACGACGCCACGCCCGAGGACATGGAGCGGGCGCGCAAAATGGTTGAAGACGCTTTGAACGCAGCAACGGCGCAGGCCTACCGCCTCTGTGGCGGCAATCTCGAGCGTGCAACGCCGCCAAGCGCATTACCACCTGGGACGGCACCGCTTCCAATCGGGCCAAGGCTCATCGGGTACCGCGGACTGACCCGCGCCTTGAGCCCGGCGGCTTCGCTATTTCTAAAACGTCGCGAACGCCGCGGCAAAGAAGATCCTGAGCGCCGGTCCGAACGGTTGGGGCGCACAGAGATCGCCCGACCATCCGGGCCCCTCGTGTGGTTCCATGCGGCAAGTGTTGGCGAGACGAACGCGATCATGCCCGTCATCGACGCGATCTATGCTGAGCGGCCAAACCACAACTTCCTATTGACGACCGGCACGGTCACCTCGGCAACGCTAGTCGCAAAACGGGCCACGCCAAACGTCATCCACCAGTTCGTGCCGATCGATACGCCCGGTGCCGTGCAGGCGTTCCTCCGCCACTGGAACCCGAACCTCGCCGTGTTCACCGAGAGCGAGATCTGGCCGAACATGCTGATTGAAAGCGCGACGGCGAATATACCGCTCGTTCTGGTCAATGCGCGTATGTCAAAGAAATCCTACACCCGCTGGTGGCGACGGCGCGGAACCGCGCGGCAGTTGTTTGGTCGGTTCAAACTGATCCTCGCGCAAAACGAAGGCCTCGCACGGCGGTTTCGATCGCTCGGCGCCCGGGATGTTCGCCCGATGGGAAACATCAAGGTCGACGCGCCGGGTCTGCCGGTGGATCAGGCGGCGTTCGATCGTTTCAAGGCCTCGCTTGGCGGACGCCGCATTTTTCTCGCAGCGAGCACGCATCCAGGCGAAGACGAGGTGATCCTTGACGCGCTAGCCATCCTGGCGCCAAGCGTTCCAAACCTTCTGACCGTCATCGTCCCCCGTCATCCGCACCGCGGCGACGACATCGAAAAGCTGGCGACCGCGCGCCAGCATACAACGGCACGCCGCTCGCGTGACGACCAACCCGGTGAAAAAACAAACGTCTACATCGCAGACACTATCGGTGAACTAGCGCTCTTTTATCGGGCGGCCGACGCAGCGTTCATTGGCGGCTCTCTTGTGCGCCACGGTGGACAAAATCCAATCGAGCCCATTCGCGAGGGCGCGGCTGTCGTTGCCGGGCCGCATACGTTCAACTTCGAGGACGCCTATCAGGAGCTTGAGCGCGCTGGCGGCGTGACCCGCGTTGAGAACGCATCGGACCTCGCAAGTGCGATGGAGCGCCTTCTCACCCAGCCCATCGAACTGGAACGGAGCCGGCAGGCAAGCCTCGCGGGCCTCGGCAAACTCTCGGGCGGTCTTAGGAAAACCATCGACGCACTCCTCGACGTTCTTCCTGACGACGAGGACTTACGCCGTGCCTCTTGATGAGCCGTCGTGGTGGTATCGCCATGACGAGACGGCCGTTGCGACAAGCCTTCGGCCCTTTGCAGCGCTCTACGGTTCACTGACGGCACGACGGATGGCAAGAGCCGGGACCGCAGTCGACGCAGCGGTTCTGTGCGTCGGCAATCTGACCGCCGGCGGTTCGGGCAAGACGCCGTTCGTGCGGTGGCTGGCGACCGAGATAGCTGATCTCACGGGTCGCGCCATAGCGCCCGTCATTCTCAGCCGCGGCTACGGCGGAGCACTTCGCGGCCCCGTGCCCGTGGATCCTCACAAGCACACAGCCAGCGCCGTTGGCGACGAACCCCTCATGCTGTCAGAGACGCTGCCGGTCTTCGTCGCACGGGACCGGTTGGCGGGCGCGCGCGCCATCGCCGCCGCAGGTACTCGGGATCAGCGGACCGCAATTATCATGGACGATGGGTTGCAGAACCCGTCCGTGCGCAAAGATTTGCGCATTGCGCTGATCGATCGATATCGTGGGCTTGGAAACGGCCTCGTCGTCCCAGCCGGACCACTCCGTGCGCGACTGGCAACTCAGCTTCCGCACATCGATATGGTCGTTTGGACCGGCCAAAAGCCCGCTGAGACGGATGCCGCCGCAGCGGAACCCCCGATGCAGCTCTCCGCGTTTCGCGGGCCTATGATCCAGACCTGGACTGAGCCAGTGCCGGTTCGCCCAGACCTGCGCGAGAGACCCGTGATCCTATTCACAGGGATCGCCAACCCGAAGCGCGTCGCGCAGACGGCGCGCAATCTCGGACTTACAATCGCATCTCACCGCACGTTCGCAGACCACCATCCATTCACAGAGCGAGACGCAATCGCGTTGCTCTCCGAGGCTCGGACGACGGATGCCGCTCTGCTCACAACGGAAAAAGATGCGGCTCGGCTGAAAGGCCAGTCGGGAGCGCTTGCGGAACTGCTTTCCGCGTCGTCCGTTCTTCGCATTCAATTGAGAATAGCAGCGGAGGACCGGGAAACGCTCCGGGCGCTCCTCACTGAGACATTAGGCCATCGCTAACGCGCGACGATTTCAACGCTCAGCCGATCTCACGGAGTTCTTTGTAACGCGCGATTGAGATCTCAGCAGACGCATACGCCTCCTGCCGATCAACGCTCCAATACCGTAATTTCGCAAGCGGGATCGGCCGACCGCTCACAGCACACCGAACGAAATCGCCACGCTTTTGAACGTCGAACTCGCCGTCCTTGTAGCGCAGGCGCGCCTCGCCTCGGGAGCCGAAGATACTGTCGATCTGGTTGAGCATTATGCTGTCTCGAAAGGACTGGCCGCGCAGCCCGTTACGTGTGGCAAATGCGCATTTAGGTCAAGAGACGCGCGGCGCTACGGGGCCCTTATGTCCTAAAACAGCGATCCTTGTGGGTTACGCGGCTTTCGCACAGCCGGTGCTGATTTTGTCTTCTCGCTCGCACGACGGAGCGCGCGCGCTTGCGGACCCCGGCCAACCGTCTCAGGCCCACGATCACTTCGATGGTCGTGGTCGCCGTCGATCGTTGCCGCCCGTGCCCCGTCGCCGAACTCAAGCCGGACGTGGTGGCCAGCGCCGAGGTCGGCTGCTTGCCGCACTGGGACCCCGGCATCTGTGCGAACGAGCGCAAAACCACGCTTCAAAACGCTTTGATAGCTGAGGCTACGCAAGAGTTGCGCCCGGGCTTCAAGCGTGGTCCGCCGCTTGCCGAGGAGCCCGCGGACGGCTGCGTCCAACCGCTTGGTCCGCGCGTCCAACATCTCCGACCCGCGCACAACGCGACCGGATAACAGTTGGGGGCCGAGACGCGCACCCACACGCATCAGACGGCCCTCGTGGTGCCTCGTGTTTGCGATGAGCGCGCGTCCGAGCCGCCGTTCAGCATCATCGAATTTTTGCCGCGGCAGGGTCAGCAGATCATGCAGCCGCGGCAACCCGCGCGCAGCTGCTCTCAGTTCGGTCTTGGCGGTTTCCAGACAGCGACGGGTCGAAGCCTTCAGACGACGCTGATTGTCCTCAAGCGTCGCGGTGAGATCCGATAATTTTGGCACAGCCCATTCGGCGGCTTTCGTCGGCGTCGGCGCTCGCGCATCAGCCACCAGGTCGATCAGCGTCCAATCGGTTTCGTGGCCCACCGCCGAAATCACGGGGATGTCGCTTGCTGCAACGGCGCGGACAACCTGCTCATCGTTGAAACCCCAAAGATCTTCGAGGCTCCCGCCGCCGCGGGCGACGATCACTGTGTCCGGCCGCGGGATAGAGCCGCGGCCATCGAGCGCGTTGAAGCCGCGGACGGCGTTGGCCACTTCCGCGCCGCTCGTCTCTCCCTGGACGCGCACGGGCCACACGATCACATGGGCTGGAAACCGTTCCGTAAAGCCTGCCAGCATATCCCGGATGACGGCACCGGTCGGTGAGGTCACGATGCCGATAACGCGCGGTAAGAACGGGAGCGGCCGCTTTCGTTCTTCGGCAAAGAAGCCTTCCTTGGCAAACTTCTGCTTGCGCTCTTCAAGGAGCGCCATCAGTGCGCCGACGCCTGCCGGTTCGAGCGTCTCGACGACGATCTGATACTTGGATGCGCCCGGGTAGCTGGTCACCTTGCCCTGGGCGATGACCTCCATACCCTCTTCCGGCTTGACCTTGAGCCGCAAGAACACACCCCGCCATACGACGGCATCGATTTTGGCGCGCTCGTCTTTGATGCCGAAGTAGCAATGACCCGATGCGTGCGGTCCGCGGTAGCCCGAAATCTCGCCCCGCAGGCGAACATAACCGAAGCCATCCTCAAGGGTGCGTTTGATCGACTGCGCCAGTTCCGAGACGGTGAACTCGGCAACGTTTCCGCCGGTAGATTGGTTCTTTGCATTGTCCGCCATTGCCGAGCCTCGCCTTCTCTGCCGCCGCTGTCGCAGCTGACCACACGCTCTATGGAGGCCATGTACCCGCAATACGGCAGCCAGGTGCACCCACGGGGCGCATAAAACCGGGGACGGGGCATTTTATTGGGTGATTTGACTCAGCACACCGAGGGCCAAGGCTGCCGCTGCGACGCCCAGGCCGAGCTTGTTGCCCAAAATGCAGAACACAGCGAGCCCAACCGCGGTTGCACCAAGGCGGGCTTCAAGCGCGATATTGGCAAGCAAACCAGCCGGGAACGCGATCAACCGGACCACCAGCGCAGCGACCAAAGCGTTGGCCACATGTTGCACCCAGACAAAGATTTCGCTCGCCGGATCGAGATCGCGCCCCAGTAACAAACCAGCCCATCGCCAAACTTCGTGGGCACCAATCGCAACCCCGATGATGAGCACGTAGCCAAGCAGCCCGTCTGGAAGGCCGGCGTCAGCTGCCCCGCCAACGCCTGCTTGCAAAAATGAAACCAGCGGGGTCATGGCGCCCGGCCGTTGCTGGTTGCCTTGGATCGGCGTGATCGACGGTCAAACCACCACGCGATCGTGCCGCCCAAAAGCCCAGCGACGAGCAAATCAAGCCCAACGTCAGCTACGAGCAAATACGCGATCGGGCCGAGCGCTGCACCAAGCCCAATTGCCAAAAAGCCCGCCCCACCCTGAGCCGCCCCCATCAAGGACAGCAGAAAATAAATGGGTGTCGCAAACACCAAACTCGCTGCAATCCAGGTTGGAAGGCTGGCTGCCAGTTGGTGGCCGCTGAACGTGCCAGCGAGCGTTATGAACAGGATCGCTTGGCCGAGCCCGACGTAAAACGGCAACCGGAGGCCGGGCGGCTCGGACGGAAGTCTGCGCTGCGCCTCCAACCAGGGCGTGATGGCAAGCGTGTGAATGGCGACAAGCCAGAGCCAGCGCGGGCCCTTGTCCTCGCGAAAAAACGGAACCAACGTCACCGCCATCGGCAACAAGCGGATGCCGGTCAACGCGACGGCGAGCGCGAGCGCCAAAACGTCAGCGCCGCGCGCCACTTCATCGATGAAGACCACCTGTGCGGGCAACGCAAAGAATGCAGCGCTCATCGTCAACGCATGACCGATTGTGAGACCGAGGTCGCGGGCGAGCGCGCCAAAGCCGATCGACGATGCAAAGAGCACGATGCCTGGCACACCGAACGCGACACGAAATCCACGCATGCCTGCGATCCAGCGCGTGCGTCCGTCCACTGGCGAGGCGGTGTCGTCGTGTTCAGGTGGCGGCATATGAGGTGTGGGCGGCGGCGATGACATCCCCGCTCTTAGCACAGCGCAGCGACGGGGCACGTGCGCGATCGAACGTTGTGCCTGTCACAGATCCGGCAGAACCGCCTCACCCAACTATGGGCGCGACCCCGTCGGACCGCGTTGGTCGCGCCTTCGTGGCGTTGCGCGCTAGGGCTTGGCGCTCCGTCCGGATCGCGTTCGCATGATCTGACGGCTCAAAAGGATCACGGGGATTAGCCCAACCGTCACGAGTATCAGCGATGGTGTCGATGCCTGCGCCAAGCGTTCGTCCGACGCAAGCTTATGCGCCTGAACAGCCAATGTGTCGAAGTTGAACGGGCGCAGGATCAACGTCGCTGGCAACTCCTTCATGACATCAACAAACACCAGCAGGATCGCGGTCAACAATCCTTCGCGAATGAGTGGGAGATGCACGCGGCGCAGCATCGCAGCCGGTGTCGATCCGAGGGTAAGCGCTGCCGCATCGATCGACTTCGGGATCTTGATGAGGCTCGTTTCAATCGCGTTCAGCGATACAGCCATGAACCGGATGCAGTAGGCGAAAATCAAAGCGGCGACCGAGCCGGTCAAGAGCAAGCCGGTCGACACGCCGAAGGTCGCGCGCATGAACGCATCGAGACCGTTGTCGAGACCTGCGAGGGGCAGAAGAATGCCGATTGCGATCACCGATCCAGGCACCGCATAGCCCAGTTGCACGAGGCGGCTCGCAAGTTGACTGGTCGGGCTCGGCGACAGGCGGCCGGCAAATGCAATCGTGGTCGCAATCAGTGTCGCGACCCCGGCCGCGAGTCCACCGAGCAAAACCGAATTCCAGATGATCGCTTGGTAGCGACCCGAGAAGATATCGTGCCCGTCAATCCAGTGAAGGTGGGCGAGCGTCACGATCGGCAGCACAAACCCGAGCAGAACGGGGAGTGCGCAGGCGATCGCTGCAGCCCATCCGCGACCTGCACTCAGGCGATAGCGCGGCAGATCCGAAATCCGATGGCTGTTGCGATAGCTCGCCGATTTCCGCGCCAACCTTTCGACGAGAATGAGCGTGAACACCAGCATCAGGAGGAGGCTCGCGAGCTTTGCGGCTGCCGCCAAGTCATCCATCGAATACCACGCGCGGTAGATACCGGTCGTGAACGTTTGCACGCCGAAATGCGCGACCGTTCCATAGTCAGCGAGCGTCTCCATCAGCGCGAGCGTGGTGCCAGCGACGACGGCTGGCCGCGCCAGTGGCAACGAGGTTTGCAAAAAGACCTGGAAGGGCGAGCGGCCAAGCGTGCGCGCCGCATCACTAAAGCCGCGAGACTGCTGCAAGAAGGCATTGCGGGCGAGGAGATAAACGTAGGGGTAGAGGACGACGGTAAACATGACGATCGCCCCACCGAGCGAACGAATTTCGGGAAACCAATAATCGCGCGGGCCCCAACCGGTGAGCGTCCGCAACGTGCTCTGCACAAGCCCCGGATGCGAGAGCAGATCCGTGTAGGCGTACGCGACGATGTAAGCCGGGAATGCGAGCGGGACGATCAACGCCCATTCGAAGATCCGCCGACCTGGAAATTCGCAGAACACAACGAGCCCCGCCGTCGCGGTCCCAATGACCATAACGCCAGCAGCAACACCGAGCGCAAGCAGCACCGAGTTGATCGCATACCGTGGCAGGACAGTCTTCGAGAGATGGGCAATCGTGCCGTGATCGGTGGTTGCCGCAGAAAGCAGGACCCCGGCAATCGGTGCAAGAAGGGCAATGGCCAACGCGAGCGACAGCCAGGACAGCCATCCGAAACGATGTTTGGGTCGCGCCGTGAGACGCTCTCTCACTGCGGACAACAACTTGCGAGGCCGCGAGATCCCGACGGGCTCAATCTGTGGCTGATCGGAAAACGCCATTTCGCACTTTTTGTCGCGACCGAATGATACGTCGAAATAGAAACGTGCCGCGCGCAAATGGCATTCGGCACGTTAGATCTGTCAACTGCAGATCAGTCGAACCGACTACCGATAGCCGACCTCGTCATAGATCTTTTGAGCTGTTGGTTGATTTTCACCGTATTTCGTCAGCGAGATGGAGTCAGCTTTAAACTCACCAAGCGACTGAACGCTTGAACTCCTCGCAATGCCTTCAACAACCGGGTATTCGTCGTTGCCGGCGGCGAGATATTCCTGAGCACTTTCGCTTACGAGATACTCCAGGAAGAGCTTTGCATTTTCCGCGTTTGGCGCGGTCTTAACAATGCCACCACCTGAAATATTTACGTGCGTGCCGACACCATCCTGGTTTGGAAACACGATGCCGATATCGTCCGTTTTGCCACTCAGATCGCGAACCTGTTTCCTGAGAGCCCGTGCGAAATAGTAAGTGTTCGCGATAACGATGTCGCACTCACCAGAGGCAACTGCGCGAAGCTGGTCGGTATCACCGCCCTGCGGCTCACGTGCGCGATTGGCCCAAAGACCGGCCGCCCACTTTTTTGCGCCATCTTCACCGACGCGGTCGATGACCGAGCTCAACAACGACAGCATGTAGATGTTCGAGCCAGAGCGCGTGCAAATCTTGCCTTTGAATTTCGGGTCAGCGAGTTCTTCATACGTTTTTGGTGGCTCAGACACACGGGACTTCGAATAAAAAATCACGCGGGCGCGCTGAGTGAAACCGACCCAATGGCCATTCGGGTGACGCAGATTGGCGGGAACTGCTTTATCAATAACGGCCGATTCCATGGGCTGGAAAAGACCGTCACGATCCGCCGCCCAAAGTCGCCCTGCATCGACCGTGAGGAGCACGTCGGCCGGAGAATTGGCACCCTCTGCCTTGATCCGCTTGATCAGAGCCGATGCTTTGTCTTCGATCCGGTTAATCTTGATGCCGGTCTTCTTTTCGAAGTCCGAATAGAGCCGCTCATCCGTGTCATAGTGGCGGGACGAATAAAGGTTCAACTCTTTTGCTTGCGCTGCACTTACCGTCAGCGGAGCCACGACACCAGCTGTGAGGGCCGCAAGCGCCGCGACTTGTGCTGTGCGGACCAACGTATGTTGCGTGTGAGGCATAAGGTTCGATCTTTCTGATAAGCGATCGTGCTAACGCGCAATGACGATCGCGCTAAGACGATGCGGTCTTAACAATTGTAGACTTTCCATGTCAACAATTGAGTTTTGACGCTTGCATCATGTTTCTGAAGTGCGATGGCGCTCTCACTGAGCAGAACACACGCATCCGTCAGTGTGTTCGGTCCCGGGGCACTGTTTGCAAGATGCCACTGCCCCCGACCCCATTCCTTGGTATCGCATGGACATCTGGCAGGCGACAGTTGGCCGAGGCCAGGACCGAAGCAAACTGAGCCGTGGTTTGGACGACAGGCTCGACGTCTGGATGCCCCAACAGCGTGATGGCGCATGCGCGCATAGCCGGGCAGGTATCAACTTGGGCCGCGGCGACAAGCGACACGGCAAGACACTCATCTTCGCAAAGCTCATGACAGGTGAGCGGAGCCAACTCGATGGGACGAACGGCTGCACCATCAATCGCGCGTACCCATCCCGCCAACGCCATAACTGAATTCCGCGCATGACAAAGACCGAGATTGGACTGGTAAGTTTTGAAAACGCTTTCGAAGATCGCAACGTCCGCGTTTCGCAAACCCGACATCCAACCGCGAAGGCCAAATGTCACGAGGTGCAACGCGCAACTTTGACGCGTGCCGTCGCCAGAGTTGAGGCTCATAACCCGGCCACAGTTCTGTCTGGCGGTCATGTGCCGGCCCTCCGCGACGGGGACCTGCGAGGCGGGCGCCTACCGCTGTCGGTTGCCGCGGTCGGTTCCGGTGTCTGAGTTTTCTTTGTTCTCGCGCGCGACTTCAGCTCGCGCTGCGCCAAATCGGCGATGGTCTGTTGATCGAGAACCGCAAGAAACGCGTCAAACGCATCATCGACCATATTTTCCAGTTGGTGCGCTGTCGCGCGATCGCCGCCCTCGCCCGTCGCCGACGTTGTTGCGCGATGCAGTTCGAACGCTTCCAATTCGCGGACAAGTTGGCCCATTGGACGATCAGCAACGCCGGCTGCCAAGCGGATGCCGCCATTCGGTCCGCGGACGGTGTCGACGTACCCGAGACGGGCAAGCTGGTTCACGAGTTTTAAGCCGAGCGGCTTGGTCACACCAATCGTGGCAGAAAGCGCGGCAACCTTCTGCAAGGCGCCATCGGTGGTTTGACAGAGCACCAAAATTCGAATGGCGTCCGAGGTCAGTTTGGTCAGCCGCATGTGGCTCCTCCGAGCGCTACGTTGGCCGCACCCTATTGTAGAGACGATTTGTCGTCAAAGGCATCTTTCGAGCGGGTTGATCGTTGGCAATTTGTAACTGGAACAGAGCGCGCCACTCTGTTTTCACAAGTTGCAGCGGGCCCTGGCATCAGATGGGACCGCTCAACGGTATTCGTCGCGCCGAACCGCCCCCATTCGGAGACCCAACATGACCAATGCCCTTCTGTCCCGTCGCAGCATGATCGCAGCCGCTGGCGGCGCCACACTTCTCGCCGCTGGAACGCCACGGCTGGTGGTACCAGCCCAAGCCCAAGGTCTTGCACCAACGCCAACGATGCGCGGCGGCTCGAATAATTATCGCCCGGGCGCCCCGATCGTTGACCGTATTGGCGGCGGCGGATTTTGGATGACGGGTACCGTGCGACGTGCCGGTGATGGTGCTCCACTTTCGGGCCAGCGCATCCAGATTTGGGCGCACACCACAGAAGGCCACGAACGCGACCGGAAGAGCCACGGCGCGACGTTGACGGATGAGAACGGCAACTTTCGTCTAGAGATGCCGCAAATTGTGCCAGCCTTCGGTCAGGCGCACGGCCACCTCGCCTACGACAGCGGCGACTTCAAAACCGTGTTCCTCCGCCCCATCATGGCAAGCTCGAAAGACAAGACGCTGGCGGCGCATTTCGTTTTGCAACCGGTTTAGTCGTCCAGAGCGCTGGATCCAATGAGCACGCCCCGCTTTTTTGCGCAGTGGAGCGCCCTTGCGCTTGCGCTTGGACTTGGCGTTCTCGACCACGTTTTCCGTCTCGGCGGCAAAGCCGATGAGAAGGTGCGGACGCTTGCGCCCGGCGGCAACCGCAGCAAGGATATCTGGGTTCTC
>JBCBWG010000064.1:0-14157 GCA_039817205.1 Pseudomonadota bacterium | reverse complement strand
CGGGTAGCCGCCGGAGACCCCTGCGAGTAGCGCTGTGACAAGCAGAACAATCGTGATTGAAACGCGTCGTGGCCAGACCCAGTCCGACAAGAAGCGGCGAACGAGCGGCCAGGATTTGCGATCCACAAGATCTGCACGGGCGGGGTGCGCCTGCTGCTCGTCTTCAACCGTCTTTTCGGCAGCAACCGGACCTTCCTCGTCCGCATTCACAAAATTTGTGGTTTCATCAAATTCACCGGCGAGCGACTGCGTCGGGACATCATCATCCCGCAACGTCTGGCGCCGGAGCCTATCGCTCTCAGTCTCTGCCGCCATTAGATTCGGTGCCAATCCCTATCACGCATCCCGTCTCGACCCACCGCCCACGAAAAAATCATGTAGGCATTTTGCTCCATTCAAGCAGTGTCATCAGGCTCCAGAAGCCGATGAAGGTGGGCTATGAAGTAACGCGTCTGCGCGTTGTCAACGGTCCGGTGTGCCGCGTCCTTCCAAGCGTCGAAGGCCGCCGCATAATTCGGATAAACGCCAACGATATCGAGCTTGTCGAGATCTTTGAACGTCACATCCGAAATGTTTTCGAGTTCGCCACCGAAAACGAGGTGTAACAACTGCTTGGGTTGAACTTCGCTCATGTCTTTGCCGTTCTGAAGCGCACTGTTTTTGTCCTTGTGACTCAACAAGTGCCCTAGTCAATCGTCGATGACAACTCGATCGTTGGGCGACATGCGATTTGCACACGGGTTGCGCAGGGTCATGCTTTTTTGGGGCGCACGATTAGAACCGAATGAACAAAATTTCGGCTGTGAGCCCCGCAAAGAGCATCCAGCCAACAAACCGGTTCGACTTGAACCGCAAGAGGCAGTTGCCATCATCGCTAATATCCAGCGTCGCTCCTTGCCAGGCGAAGTGGACACCGATCGCCGCTACGGCAAAGTACGCCGGACCGGTCGCGCCAGCGGCGAGCAAGGCCGCGCCCCAAAAAAGGATCGCGCCGCCGTAAAAGCCGACGAGTGCCGGTTGTGTCAGGCGTCCAAGCCTCAAAGCCGATGATTTGAGCCCAAGAAGAGCGTCGTCCTCAGTGTCTTGGTGCGCATAAATCGTGTCGTAGCCGATGGTCCAAAGGACTGCGCCCGCATAAAGAAGAAGTGGTGGCCAACTGAGCGTGCTGGAAATTGCCGCATAACCGACAAGAGCGCCCCAGTTGAACGTCAACCCGAGCAGGACCTGAGGCCAGAAGGTGAAGCGTTTGGCGAACGGGTAGGCGGCAATCAGCCCGAGCGATAGAATTCCGATGAAAATGGTCAGCAGGTTAAACTGGATCAGGACCACAAATCCCGTCAGCGATAGTGCAATCGCAAAGATGAGCGCTTGACGGGTTGTGACCTGGCCCGAAGGGATCGGCCGCAGAGCCGTCCGTGCGACGCGACCGTCGTAGTCTCGATCGATGATGTCATTCCAGGTGCAGCCAGCCCCGCGCATCACAAACGCGCCGATGGCGAAGAGCGCCAGAAACCAAAGATTGATCCAAGCGTGCCCTTCATCAAGGTGAGCGAGCGCCTGGGCCCACCAGCAGGGGAACATCAAAAGCCAGACGCCGATCGGCCGATCCGCGCGGGCAAGCTTGAGATACGGTTTGGCGGCATCGGGCGCATGCATGTCGACCCAATTGGTCGGTGCCGCATCTGCGATTGGGCCTGTCGTCGGTGTGGTCATTCGGTCATCTATTCTGCGCGGTGGTGAAATGGCATGGCGCGGTGTGTCCTGTCCCGCGGAGTCATTTGCAGTCCTCGACCGTCTGCGATTTGGGTCTATCGTTTCTGGTCTTGCGTGACACGTCTCCGGGACGAAGTGTAGCGACTGATTTTCCGCCTTCGAAGGGTGTGCGATGCCCGTCCACGATTTCCGATCCCAGCGCCTGTTTCTCGACACGCCCCTCGCGCGTGGGCTGATGATTGAGCTTGACGCCAGTGCGGCGAATTACGTCGTCAACGTATTGCGAATGAAGGCGGGAGCGCGGCTCCTTGTTTTCAACGGGCGCGATGGCGAGTGGGAGGCTGAACTCGTCAATGCGGCGCGGCGCCAGGCCGAGATCTCCATTGGCGAGCAAACGCGCGCGCAGACCGGGGGGCCTGCGTTGACCTATGCCTTTGCACCGCTCAAGCGGGCGCGCCTCGACTACATGGTGCAGAAGGCAACGGAGCTTGGCGTCCAGAACCTGACGCCCGTTTTGACCGACCGGACCGTTACGGACCGGATTAAGCTCGACCGGATGCGCGCAAATGTTATCGAAGCGGCTGAGCAGTGTGGCATTCTGAGAGTGCCGGAGATCAGCGAGCCTGTGCGTCTCAGCCATTGGCTCGCCGCACGGACCAGCTCAGAGCGACCGCCTCGTCTGATTGTCTGCGACGAGAGTGCACCGATTGCTGATCCGGTTGCAGCGCTTTCAGAGGTGACCCCCGGGCCAACTGCGGTCTTGATCGGACCGGAAGGCGGCTTTTCCGATGCGGAACGTTCTGCGTTTCGCGCCGTTCCCGATGTCGTTGTTCTCTCGCTTGGTCCTCGGATCATGCGAGCAGATACAGCGGCGGTTGCAGCGCTCACACTCGTGAACGCGGTCATCGGTGATTGGCGCGAATGACGACGAGCGTCGGGGTGGTTTATTCATCTCACCCCCGTCCGGCATCGATCGATTGACTACTCTTGTCCCTGCATAAGTCAGCGGCCATAACAGCCACTCAACGTCCGAGCGGAACCAAAGGTCCGGAACGCATGTCCACCCGTCAAGCCGGTGCCGCAAGCCCCCCAATCGAAAGCAAATCTGATCTGATCGGCTGGATCGCCAAGGGTGAGAAACCAGCTGCGGATTGGCGCATTGGGACCGAGCACGAAAAGTTTGTTTTCTGCACCGAGACGCTGAGGCCGGTCCCGTACGAAGGTCCGCGTGGCATTGGCGCGCTGATGAAAGCGCTGATTTCAGAGTTCGGCTGGGAGCCGATCAGTGAAGACGGAAATGTTATTGCGCTGAAGCGGCCGGTTGGCGAAGGCACCGAAACAGTCTCGCTCGAGCCGGGCGGCCAGTTTGAATTATCGGGGGCGACGCTCGAAAACCTGCACGAGACCTGTGAGGAAGCTGGCGAGCATCTCCGCCAATGTCGCCAAGTCGGTGAGCCGCTTGGGATTGGCTTTCTCGGAACCGGTTTTGCGCCGACGTGGTCGCTCGACGAAATGCCGATGATGCCGAAGCCGCGCTATAAAGTCATGAAGGGCTATATGCCGGAGGTCGGCGCCGACGGCCTCGAAATGATGTTTCGGACGACGACGATCCAGGTGAACCTCGACTTTGCCGACGAAGCGGACATGACGGCAAAGATGCGAGTTTCGCTTGCGCTTCAGCCGCTCGCCACAGCCCTCTTTGCCAATTCCCCATTCCGCGATGGAAAGCCATCCGGTTTTAAGTCGCTTCGAAGCGAGGTTTGGCGTGACACCGATCCCAACCGAACAGGCATGCTGCCGTTCGTTTTCGAGGATGGCATGGGTTACGAGCGCTATGTCGATTATGCGCTCGATGTGCCGATGTATTTCGTTTACCGCGATGGCGAATACATCAACGCAGCTGGCCATTCGTTCCGCGATTTCCTGGATGGCCGCCTCGCGGTTTTGCCGGGCGAAAAACCCACGATCGACGACTGGTCCGATCACCTGACCACGATTTTTCCGGAAGCGCGCCTGAAGCGCTTTATTGAGATGCGCGGTGCGGACGGCGGACCTTGGCGTCGTATCTGTGCGCTGCCGGCGTTCTGGGTCGGGCTCCTCTATGATCAAACAGCGCTCGACGCAGCGCTCGATCTTATCTCCGATTGGACGGCTGAGGAACGTTTGGCGCTTCGCAACGCGGTTCCGAAACATGGCTTGCAGACGCCGTTCCGTGGCGGCACGCTCTGCGATGTTGGCCGTGAACTGGTGGCGATTGCCGGCGCCGGATTAAAGCGCCGTCAGCGTCATAATAACCGCGGCGAAGACGAAACCATCTTTTTGCAGGCGGTCGAGGAGGCGATTGCGACTGGGCAGGTACCGGCCGACGAGCTTTTGAATCGTCTGGAACGCGCTTGGCAGGGTGATATTCGTCGCATCTTTACGGAGTACGCTTTCTAAGCTGGTTCAGGGTTGGTTCATGCCCCAGTTTGTATCGATTGTCGTCAAAGGTAGGGGGCGAAGATCGCTAACCCGGCTGCGTCCGGCTGAATAGCCGCTTTTCAGCGGCGATATTGCGAACCGAGGGAGAACCGCATGATCAGGCGGGGCCGCCAAAATCATAGCGACTTCGCAACTGGCGTTGTGAAAGTGCTGGCGCTTGCCGCACTTGGGATCATGACCGCGAGCGGCGCATCGTTCTTGGCCTCGACGTCTGTTCAGGCAGACGCGTGCAAGTCAGGCTGTATTGCTGCATACAACCGGTGTCGCATCGCAACCAACGGGTCGTCCCGTTGCAATGCCCAGCTTCAAGCCTGCGTGAGGCGCTGTATTCGCCGGTAATCGAACGTGACGGCCGACCTACATATCCGGCCTGAAAACGTCATCCGCGCTTTGAGGTCAGGGGTCGAGCCCGCTCTCGACAATGACCACCATCATGCGGCGTGGCCCATGGGCGCCCATCACGATACGGCCGCCGATGTCACCGGTACGCGATGGGCCTGAGACCATGTTCACCGTGCGTGGCATTTTCCCATCGCCGAAACGAGTGCGGACCCGGTCAAATGCCTCTTCGTATGGGCCAACGATCGCGTTTTGATCCACCACGACGATATGGGTCTCCGGTAGAAAGTTGAGCGTGACAGGGTTATCCGGCCCTGACGCCAAGACCAGCGTTCCAGTTTCCGCAACGGCCGCGGTGGCGCGGCTGAGACCCACAGCATCGTTCCTGTCGGCCGCACCGGTCATCACTTCAAGCGTCGGCGCCTGTCCCCAGTTTATCGTGGCCAGGGCCTCGTCAGCACCATGGCGGATCTGTTGCGGCAGGTTATGTTGGCGAAGATAGTTCGAAATGATTTCTGGGATGTCGTCGGCGTTGGCTGCGGTCGCCACCGTCGCTGATGCCGTTTCCAAATGCTCGCAAAACAAACCGTGTAATGCGTCGGTCGTTTTCCCAGAGACCCGATCGGGGATCGGATGGCGCTCGCGCTGGGCAATGCGCTTGTTGGCAAGCGCTTGACGGGCTGCATCGTTTGGCTTGGCTTCAACCGCTTTGCGGACGTTGCCGAGGATCGCGTCGCGCGCACTCATCGTGGCACCCCCGCTTTGCTTTCAGCGTAGAGCTGCTGGAACGTCCGTTGTTGCGGAGCGGGGAAGTCGCGGTACCTGGTCCAGCCGCCGGCCAGCGGCAGCCAGCGGAACGCGCCTTTGCCCGCATTGAGAGCGTTCAGGGCGCTGAGCCCGGCAACGACCAACCGCATGGTCGCGTGGTACAGCTTCGGTCGCTTGGCGAAGGCGGCCCAGACTTTGAGGCCGTAGCGCGCCGCGGCGGGCGCGTCTCCCGCTTCAAACTCCGCCTCGCGGTGATGCCGCATCAGCTTCGGAAGCGGGATCTTCATCGGGCAGACTTCCGCGCACCGCCCACAGAACGTCGATGCGTTCGGCAAATGACCTGCCTCTTTGACGCCGATGAGCGAGGGCGTCAGCACAGATCCGATGGGCCCCGGATAAACCCAGCCGTACGCATGTCCGCCGATCGCGTTGTAGACGGGGCAATGGTTCATGCACGCGCCGCAGCGGATACAACGCAGGACCTCTCGAAACTCGGTCGCGAGCATGTCGGAGCGGCCGTTGTCGAGTAGCACCACGTGGTAGGCCTCAGGGCCGTCCGGATCGCTTGGACGGCGGGCGCCTGTCGAAAACGTCGTGTAGGTCGAGAACTCCTGCCCCGTCGCCGATCGAGCGAGCAAGCGCAAAATCGACGTCACATCTTCGAGGGTCGGAATGACCTTGTCGATGGAGGCAACGACCACGTGTGTTTTGGCAAGCGACTGTGTGAGATCGCCGTTGCCCTCGTTCGTGACGATGATGGATGAGCCGGTCTCGGCAATCAAAAAGTTCGCGCCCGTGATGCCGACATCGGCTGCGAGGTACTTTTCCCGAAGGACTTTCCGGGCCTCATCAACGAGCTGAGCCGGTTCTTCGAGGACGCGATCTTCCGGCAGATGCGTGTGGACTTTGCGGAAATCTTCTTCGACCTGATCCTGCGTTAGGTGGATCGATGGCGCGATAATGTGGCTCGGATGTTCGCTACGAAGCTGGATGATGTATTCGCCAAGATCGGTCTCGGCGACTTCGAGGCCCGCCTCTTCCAGGTGATCGTTGAGTGCGATCTCTTCCGAGATCATCGACTTACCTTTGGTAACCAGCTTGGCGTCGGCATCCTGGCAAATCTTCAAAATGATCTGGCGCGCCTCGGCTGCGTCGCGCGCCCAGTGGACGTGCGCGCCAGCAGCGGTCGCGTTGCGCTCATAAAGCTCAAGGTACAGATCGAGATGTTCAAGCGCGTGGTCGCGGATCTCTTTGCCAACGTCGCGCAGGTGTTCGAACTCCGGTAGACGATCCCGGGCCGCTGTGCGCTGCGCGACGAGCCCGCCCGGCAAACCCGATAAGGCGCGCTGCAGTTGTTCGTCACCGAGCGCTACTTTGGCGTTTGATTTGAAGGATGTGGTGGTCGCGTCCATTACGGCATCTCTTTTTGACGGGCGGCATCAGCACCCAATGGCCCAACGATTTTAGAACCGAAAATGACGAGCGTCGTGTCCGGGTCGATGACGTGAAACTCGCGCTGGCCGTAAAACGTATCGAAGAGCGGTCGGTAACGCTCTTCCGGCAAGGCCTTCAGGCGGTCCGCAAGCTCTGCGTGCAGCGCATCGATATTGTCCACGTCGATATAGATGACCTGCTGAGCCTCGGGCCGCGTGAGGTCGAAGTCGGGATCACACCGCATGAGACGGATCGCAGCCGTATCCCGCTTTAAGAACGCATAGGGCGGGTCGTCCATTTTGAAGATATCAGCAAAGCCCAGGACGTCACGATAGAACCCAACCGCTCCATCCATATCGCTCACGCGAAGGAAGGGTGTGACTTGAACGAGGTTGGGTTCAGGTGACGGTTCCGCCATGCGCCTCAGTCCTTGGCGGCGATTGGTGGGTCGGAAAGTTCGCCTGCGAGGACCTCAGCGACGTGGCGGACAGCGATCGATTTGCCGTCTCGTTTGATCTTGCCGGCCATATTCATAAGGCACCCGAGGTCACCGGCGAGAAGGAGGTCTGGAGAGACGGCGTTCGCATTTTCGGTTTTCTTGCCAACCATCGCGTTTGAGATGTCGGGGTACTTGACTGCGAACGTTCCCCCGAAGCCGCAGCAGACCTCGCTGTCAGCCATTTCGACCATGCGCACGCCCTCAACCGTCTTCAAAAGCTGGCGCGGCTGGCTCTTAACGCCGAGTTCGCGAAGACCAGAGCAGCTGTCGTGATAGGTGACGCTGCCCTCAAAGGTGGCATCGACCGATGTCATGCCACGCTGGTCGACTAGAAATGAAATCAGCTCATGCGTCTTCGCGGCGAGCGCCAAGGCGCGCGGCCACCATTCGGGGTCTTTGACCAGCAACTCGGGGAAGTGTTTTTTGATCATGCCGGCGCATGAGCCGGAGGGTGCGACTACGAAATCGTAGGTCTCGAAAGCGGCAATGGTTGCCTTCGCGATGTCGGTCGATGTTCGTTTGTCGCCGGAATTGTAGGCCGGTTGGCCGCAGCAGGTTTGTGCGGACGGGACCTCGACGTCACAACCCGCAGCATCGAGAAGTTTCAAGGCCGCGAAGCCGACACTTGGTCGGAACAAATCCACCAAACAGGTCACGAACAGTCCGACGCGAGGTCGGGTAATCTCGGCGCACTGCGTGTTGGACGAAGTCGGGATCGCGTCCTGCATCATATGTGGACCTCTGGCAGTTTTAATCCACAATGCAATACGCGCTTTGCCGTTGATCCGCCAAGGGCGAACCGTCTCATCGCGAACGTCAGGCAACAGCGCTCGTCACGGCGCTCTGTCCCGGCTCACGCTCCCAACATGGTTCTGGCGTGTAGAGGCCAACGAGGAAATCAATAAAGGCGCTGACCTTCGCCGGCATGAAGTCCCGGCTTGGGTAAACTGCAAAGACCCCGTCTGCGGTTTCGCCACGGTAATCCGTCAGGATTTGCACGAGTTTGCCTGAGGCGAGTTCGTCACCGATGTCCCACGTGGACCGAAGCCCGATCCCAAGGCCGGCGATGGTGGCCGACCGCGTAAACTCGGCGGAGTTGGCGCGGATCGGGCCCTTGAGGCGCACCTGGTGCTCTTTGCCATCGGGTCCTCGCAGGCGCCACTGGTCCTGAACGCCCGCCGGCAAACAATAGTGTGCCTCAAGATCTGCGAGATCATTCGGCGTCCCCATTCGCGACAGGTACTTTGGCGACGCACAAATCACCTTCTGATCTGACGCGAGCTTTTTTGCAACGAGCGATGAATCCTGAAGCTCGCCAATTCGGATCGCAATATCGAAGCCATCCCGGATGATATCGACCACAACGTCGGTGACGTGGATATCAAGCTCAATCTCCGGGCATTTATCGACAAACTCGGGCAGATACGGCGCAATATGGCGCGTGCCGAAGGCGGTCGGGACGGTCACTTTCAGGACACCGCGCGGGCGCCGGTTGCGCCGACTGACAAAATCTTCCGCTTCTTCCACCAGCGACAGGATGTCGAGGACGCGCTTGAAATAGCCTTCACCCGTCTCTGTGAGGGTGAGATGTCTCGTTGTCCGTTGAAAAAGCCGCGAGTTCAGCCGCTCTTCCAACATGCTGATGCGTTTTGAGACAACGGCCGGTGACAAACCCATTTCACGACCCGCCGCTGACATGTTGCCGGTCCGGGCGACGCGGGCGAAAATGTCGAGGTCACTGATGGCCGTCACAGCAATGTCCTTCGGCGACTTGCGTTCATGGTTTGGCAAAGGTCCTGTTCCTTTTTGAATTATGTGGACGAGGGGCCAAAGTGTGTCTGCGCTAGCTGGGCGCGTAATAAGTCTCTTTCCCAAGCAGCATAAATTTATGCTGGCAATCAAGCGGATGGCGGTTGGGCGGCGTCATGTTTTGTCTGGTCCGTGACCTCGTCGACTGCTCAGTCTACCACTCAATTTATTCGCTGCCGCGCGGTTTTTGTCGCCAATGACCTGTTCATCGGCGCAAGTCCGAGCTGACGCGTGACATCGCCATATCCGAATGCGATGACGCTGGTGTGGGGCTCGGGCTTGGGATGCGAGTGTGGGCATACGGGCGCGTTCGGCGGCGCTGATGCGGCTCCGGCTTGCTCGACGCTTTTATGGGGACGAGAGTGACGTGCAGACGCGGTTGACCGGTTCTGGATGGCGGCTGCCTGCAACGCTCGCGCGGCCGATCGCGACGCGGCTCCAGCGGCCCGGTTCCGAAACGCCGATATCGATTGTGCTGAGCCAGCAACTCGGCGCCGATCGCGTGGTCGTCGATGCCGTAGGCATTCAGGCGTTCCAAGGCTGGCAGGACCTTGCTCGATCCCCGATCCGATCCTCAACTGGAGTGACTGGCCAATCCAATCAGCCGAGCGTTCAGGCCGTCGTCCTCGCCCAAAGTGGCTCTGACATCGCAACGACGATCCGGTTTGCGAACACCTACGGTTTGACCTGGCGCATCCGCGGTGGTGGGACCGAGCCGCCACGCGTGTCCCCTTCACTAAAGCCCAAGCCGCAGGCGCTGGCTGATCTCCTCATTGTCACGACGGGCATGACCGGCGCGATTGACATCTCACGGACGCGCCGCTCGGTGCGAGCGCTGGCTGGCACAACGCTCGATGCGCTTAGCAAAGCTCTGACCAACGAGGGTCTTGCCCTGCCGCTCCATTTTGATTGTCCCGGGACGGCAACACTCGGCGGGCTCATCGCAACAAACGCACACGGCGTCGGTCAGTTCGGTCGAGAGCCGATCCTCCCGAGGATGCTTGGCTTGGAGGCGGTTGGTGCGGACGGAACCTTACTGACGCTCAATCGGCTCAATCTGGAGGCCGGTGTCCCGAACGTCGTCGGCGCGATGGCGGCCGGGGTTGCGATGGGACGCGCCGATATTGCGGCGCTGACAGAAATCGAACTCGCCGTTGTTCGCCGCCGAGAGTGCGCGCGCGCGGTCCTGGCATTCGTCCCAACAGTTGGTGACGCTGTGACCATGGCTTGGTCAGCACCAACGGTTGCTTGCGGCTGGATGCGTGGTGAAATCTTCGATCCGAACTTGGTTCGGGCGATGAGCGCGCGCCGAGGCACTACGGACCCTGGATCAGCCGAGAGAGCATCAAAATTTAAAAGCGCATCGCCGGAGCCGGATCGAGCCGCGATCCTTTTCGAATTCGGCGGTGACGCCGATGAGATCGATGAAGCGCACTTGGTACTGAGCGATCATGTGGTTGGTGCCGGTGGAACTGTTTGGTCAAAGGCCGATCTCGCGCGCTTTGTCGGACGTTCGGACCGTGACGTGTCCGCTGGCAGTTCAAGTAAGAGCGTTCAAGCAGTTGGACACCATTTGGTCGCGGAACCGTATGCGAGCCTCGGCCTTGCGTATCCACACAGCCTCGTTGAGGCGCGGGTGTCGCCCGGGCTCCTGGCGCAATGCCTTGAGGCCCTGGCATCTCTTTCCAGCTCCAAAGGCGGGAGCGACGATGGCGTTCGGATCGGCGTCCGCGCATCGCCCTGGGATGGCGCTCTGTGGATCACGGTCCGGGCGCAGGAGGGCGGCAATCGCTCAGCACTTCAAATGGTCGAGGCCCAGGTCACCAGCACAATTCTTGAGTTAGGCGGAACGGTCGTCGAGCCGCTGGATCGCTACCAAACACGTTTGCCAGAGACGGCTCCAGAGACGGCTCCAGAGACGGCTGCGGCTTCGGAAGCGGCCTCGGCAGCTGGGACCGGGCCGAGGTTGCGTGCATCGGACGATGATCACGCCGAAGATCCCGTGACGACGTCGCTGTCAAAGCTCCTTGGTCGTGAGGTTGGCGTCAGGGGAGGTGACAGGCATGACGGCTGACATCTTGCTGCCGGTCACCGGCTGGGAGCTTGAGAGCCAGATCCGCGCCGCGATCGACGAGCGCGTGCCAATCGCCATAACGGCTGGGACCACCAAGTCGAAGATTGGCCCGAGCCTCACAGCTGATCTTCTTTTGAATATGACCAACCTACGTGGTGTCGACGTCGATCGCGCCGCGGGCCTCGCCTTCGCGCAAAGCGGGACACCGCTTCGTCAGGTCGAACGCGAGCTGTTGCGATACGGGTTCATGCTTCCGTTCGAGCCACCGGATTTGGGCCCGTTGTTCGGGTTCGACGCATGGCTCGGCAGCATCGGCGGCGCGTTTTCTTCCAACGTCTCCGGAAGCAGACGCCTCGTCGCCGGGGCACCGTCAGACAATCTCGTCGCTTGCAGCGTGATCACGGGCGAGGGCGTCACCCGACGTCTCGGCGCGCGTCAGCCGCTCGGCTCCCCTCTGAAAGACCTTCTGCCCCTTGTGGCCGGAAGCTGGGGTATGTTCGGCGTCATGACCGAGGTTACCTTTCGAATTACACCGCTGCCCGATGAGACAATGACGCTCTTCGTCGTGGACCTGCCGCCGGATTTGGCCGTCGAGGCCAGTTCTGAGGTGGCGCTCAGGACGGATCGCGTGACAGGTGCGATCCATTTTGACCGTGGGTTGGTGCCGAGGCTGTGGTCCGACCGGCTGGGTCGCGTTGACGGGACGCTGACGCTGATCCGGCTCGAAGCAAGCCAGAAAGACCTTGCGACGCACAGCCAGGCCGTTCGCGAAAACCTTCAACTCTACGGGCCGGTGGAAACGCTGACCGATGCCGAGAGCACCGATTTCTGGTCCGAGGTGCAGGCGCTGTCTGTTTTCCAAATGAGTGAGACGCCGCTCTGGCGTTTGACTGTGCCGCCTGACAAGGCCGCGCGTATCCTGAGCGATGCACGATCTGTTTTGAACTGCGCGGCAATCGTCGATTGGGCTGGCGGCCTCATCTGGCTGGAAATCGCAGATGCCATCGAAGCCGGTGCAAGCGATATTCGCCGCATACTCGCGACCCATGGCGGGGCTGCCACGCTCATCCGCTGCGATCCCGAGATCCGGTCGTCCGTCGATTGTTTTCAGCCGTTGCCCCACCGCGAGTTTACGATGCTGTCAGCGCTGAAGGATGAGCTCGACCCGCATCGGCTCTTCAACAGGGGGCGCATTTATGGCGGACTTTGAGCGCGAGGATCGCAGCGCTGCGCGGCGCGCCCGTGCTGCGGCCGGACGCAAACCAGCCGCGAAGTCTTTGTCTGCCCGGTTGCGGGACGAGGCGCGCTCACCACCCTCAGGATCGACACCGGTTTCGCGAGAGAACACCGGCCCAACGCGGCCACGCGCTGCGCAACGGCCAACCGGCGTCTCTCGCGACGATCGCGTGGCGCCGTCTCGTGAACCGATCGGCGAAGCACGGCCGCCCGAAGTCCTCGGTGGTCTGGTACGCCACGCGCTCAACTCGTGCACGGGTTGCGGCATCTGCAATGCCGTCTGCCCGACGTATCTTGCAACGCTCGATGAGCGGGAGGGCCCGCGCGGGCGGATTGCGATGATGCTTGGCGCGCTGGACGGCGCAGGCTCTTTGGCCGGAGACGCGGTCGGCGAGACGATCCATCCGCATATCGATCGCTGTTTGACCTGTGGCGCCTGCGAGGCCGTCTGTCCGGAGGATGTTGCGTTCGGCTCAGGGATTGCTGCGATGCGCGCGCTCCTTGACCAAAAGGCGCCAGCCAGTGGTGCCGGTCGCCTCCGCCGCCAATTGGCCCGCCAACTCGCCAACCCTGAAACACAGCAACGCAGTTTGCGTCTCGCCCGGGCGGTTCGCCCGCTGCACTCGTTGCTTGCGCGGAGCGGCCTGCCGGGTTTCGACGATGTTGTTGGTGACGGCCCGAAGCCCGCAAAACAAAGGGCCGAGTTCGCGGGTCCTGGTGAGGCGCTGACGCGCGGTGAACGGCGTGGCCGTGTACTCATGCTGCCGACATGTACCGCACGCGTCTTTCGACCTGCTGCCGCCGACGCTGCGATCCGCCTTCTGGCGCGCCAGGGCTTTGATGTGATCGTACCGCCCGGAGTCAAATGCTGTGGTGCGCTTGCAGATCAGTTAGGGGTGAGCGCCGACGCTTCGAACCAGCGTCAGGTGACGGTCGACGCGGTTGGGCGTGCCGTCGAGAAACTGGCCGAAGAAGACGAGGGGGCGCGTCCGGATGCGATCGTGACGCTTGGCCCGGTGTGCCAGGCGGCGCTTTCGAAGTCATTTGCAGCCGACAGTGCATTTCATCCGTTCGGAGGCGGGCGTCGGAGCGAGCGGGATGATCACGAGGCATTCGTTCAGGATCTCATTGCCTCGGCAGTCGATGTGTCGGTCTTTCTGGCTCAAACCGATTTTGGCGCACCGCAGCGGTGGTCAGCTCTGAGGATCGGGCGATTTGGTCACTGCCGGAGGCAGGAAACGCCGTCACGGGCGAGCGATTTAAGCGCTGCCGACGCGGTGCGGCTGTTGACCGATGCCGGTTACACCGTGGTTGATGCCTCAGAGCCTGGCACGTGCTGCGGTGGCGTCGGGCTTTATCCATGGCTCGCCCCCGCTTTGTCGGCCAAACTCCGGCAGCGAAAGCTTGCCGAAATCCCATCGCAGGATGTGGACCTTCTCGCCGTTGAGGACGTTGGATGTGCAGCCGCACTCCGCGAGCAGTCCGCAACTCCGGCCGTTCACATGATCGAACTTCTGGACTGGGCCTACGGCGGTCCGATCCCGGATGGGTTGGAGAAGTTTGCGCCGTTCATGACGGATGTCCCGCGCCCAGACGTGCCCCAACTTGACGTGCCGCAACTTAACATGCCCCGAGTTGACATCCCGCGACGTGACGAGCCCCGAGATGGCGGGCCCCGACCGGACGGACCCGCGGAGGCGCGCAACGAGTTCGATGGCGTGGCACCGGCGGATCTTCCCGGCCGGTGATTGCGCAAACCCATCACCAAGCTCGGTCGCCGTGTCCTTCGGGTCCGGTGAAATCG
>JBCBWG010000063.1:0-14428 GCA_039817205.1 Pseudomonadota bacterium | reverse complement strand
GTGGACAACAGGATCGTTCGGCAGCGATGGTCATCATGCCATCCAATCAGTAAGGAGTGGCAAGGGATAAAATTAGGCAGTCGCAACCGACGATCGCCCGATTGGCTCCCAGGCTATGCAAATTACGGTCCGTAAATCGAGCATTCCAAAACGTTGGATCGTACGTCCGCCAATTGCTGAGGCGGCACGACGAAAGTGGTTCGAATTCAGAGCCTTATAAGAGCCTTATACTAGGGCTCGTGTCTGTGGAGACGATCTGCAGATGATTATCCAATGAGAGGAGTTGCAACGTGAGCCATCAGCCTGTCGACGATCCAACTCTCGGGGATGCAAAAACTTGTGATGCGATCGAGCAAGTCATCGTGCCACGCGCGCGGGACTTGGGTGGGTTCGAAGTGCGTCGCGCATTGCCGTCGGTCGGTCGGAAGATGATCGGTCCATTTATCTTCTTTGATCAAATGGGCCCGTCCGAATTCCTGCTGACGAACGGGATTGACGTGCGCCCGCACCCCCACATCGGCCTCTCGACGGTGACATACCTCTTCGAAGGTGAGGTTTATCACCGGGACAGTTTGGGTAGCGACCTCAGCATCCAGCCGGGTGCGCTCAACTTGATGACGGCGGGGCGCGGTATCGTCCATTCGGAGCGCGAGACGACCGAGGCCAAACAGAAGCCGCGTCGCCTGTTTGGCATTCAGGCTTGGGCGGCCTTGCCGATGTCTCACGAGGAAAGCGATCCGGCTTTCAAGCACCACGGCGTCGATGCGCTGCCGCGCATTGAAGGCGAGGGCAAGCGGGTTCGGCTGATTATGGGATCGCTCTACGGTGAAACCTCACCAGCCTCGTTCCCGCATCCTTCGTTTTACGCAGAAGCCGTCCTCGCACCGGGCAGCGTTCTGCCGCTTGATGCAGATTATGACGAACGCGCGGTCTATGTCGCGAGCGGCGAAATCGATATCGCCGGTGAGACGTTCGGTGGAGGTCGATTGCTGATCTTCAAGCCCGGCGATCGCATCTCTATTCTTGCGACATCGAACGCGCGCTTGATGCTGCTCGGCGGTGAGCCCATGGACGGGCCAAGGCATATTTGGTGGAACTTCGTCTCCTCGTCGAAAGAGCGGATTGAGCTTGCCAAAGAGGAGTGGAAGCGCGGTCGCTTTGACACGGTCCCGGGCGATGAAGAGGAGTTCATCCCGCTGCCGGAGTAACCGGGCGCCGGGGCCGTTTGCCGACGAATGCGAGAAGGGGGCGCGCGTCATCGCGGAGAAAAGCTACACGCTGACAAAAGGGACCGTGCTCGCGCCCGATGGCACACTTCAGGCGCGCGACCTATCCATCGCGGGCGCAGTTGTTGCGGACGAGGATCAGAGAGCCCTCGGCAGCAGGGACACCATCGATTGTTCCGGGCTGACCATCCTTCCGGGCATCATCGATGTGCATGGCGATGCGTTCGAGCGCGAGATTGAACCTCGGCCCGGTGTTGCGATTGGCCATCGCATTGCCCTCGGTGCCGTGGATCGCACGCTGATTGCCAACGGTATCACGACAGCGTTTCACGGCCTGACGATCTCTTGGGAGCCCGGACAGCGGAGCCTGGATGCAGGCCGCAGGTTTCTGTCAGCGCTCGACGACGCGCGTCCGAAAATGCAAGCTGACCATCGCGTGCAGGTGCGCTGGGAGACCTTCGCGCTCAATGCTGTCGACGATGTTTTCAGGTGGCTCCAGGCGTCCCCCAAAATCGCACTGGCTTTCAACGATCATACGACGTCGACTGTCGAGAAAGTGCGGGCGGGCCATCACGAGAAGCTTGATCAGTGGGCGAAGCGCTCAGGCCTGGAGCCCGCTGAGTACGTTGATCTGGCGCACGCCGTGTTTCAACGCGCCGCAGACGTGCCGAAGGCCATCGAACAGCTGGCAGCGGCGGCGCGGGCGCAAGCGATCCCGATGCTATCGCATGACGAACGGCGGCTCGATGAACGCAGACGGTATCGCGTCATTGGTGCATCGATTTGTGAGTTCCCGTTGGCGCCGGAGGTGGCAGCGAACGCAATCTCAAATGCGGAAGCCGTGGTCCTCGGCGGTCCAAATGTCATCCGCGGGGGCAGCCACACTGGCGCTCTGTCGGCCGAGGATGCCATTCGCGATGGCCTCTGCACCGTCCTCGCGTCGGACTATTATTATCCAAGCTTGTTTCACGCGGCCGAACGGCTCGTCGCGCGCGGCGTGCTGCCTTTGGCGGAAGCTTGGGCACTCGTGTCGACCAATGCTGCAGCTGCGATGGGGCTGTCAGATCGAGGCAAATTGGCACCCGGCTGCCGCGCCGACTGCGTTCTCGCCGACACTTGTGGGTCCGAGTGGCGGCTCGTTGCAACGATCGCGGCGGGACGCCTCACACGTCTCTCTCACGGACCGCCTTTGACCACCTCGCCACCGCTGGCCTCATGACCCCACTCGGTCCATGAGCCATCGTAGACGCCGACATCGGCGCGGCCGAGGACCGCGAGCGCGAGCGCCAGGACACCGGCTGTGACACCGGTTCCGCAGGTCGTCGCAATTGGTTTTCGCAAGTCGATGCCCGCGCCCTCAAAGTGTGCGCGAAGGTCACTCTCCGCTTTCAGCGTGCCGTCGGCATTCAAAAGAGACGCGAAGGGAACGTTGGCGGCGCCTGGCATATGTCCGCTGCGAAGACCGGCCCGCGGCTCTGGGTCCGTCCCGGCAAAGCGGCCGGCACTTCGCGCATCGGCCAGTTGCTCGGTCTTGTTGGCCAGCGCCGCTTTCACGTCATCGAAATCGCGGACGAGTGTCGCGTTAAACTGCGGCGTAAAATGGCGGGCCTGACGCGGCGGCGTCGGCATGTCTGTCACCAGCCGCCCGTCGGCGCGCCACTTTTTCAGACCGCCATTCAGGACCGCGACGTCTTCGTGACCCATCGCGCGGAACATCCACCAAACGCGTGCGGCTGAGTAGATGCCCTCGCTGTCGTAGGCGATCACGCGCATACCGTCGCCAATGCCGAGCTTCTTCATCATCGATGCGAACTGGATCGTCGATGGCAACATGTGCGGGAGTGGGTTCTCTTTATCGGCGATGGCGTCGACATCGAAAAAGATCGCACCTGGAATGTGAGCCGCTTCATATTCGGCGCGTGGGTTGCGACCGGCGGTCGGTAAGTGGAGCGAGCCATCAACGACGACGAGGTCGGGCGCATCGAGACGCTCGGCGAGCCAGTCTGTTTCGACGATGTAGCGTCCACGCAGATTGGGCATTGGGTCCTCTCAGGTATCGAGCGCCACCGTCGTTCGGCGCCGCCGTGCGGTTGGCCCCGCATTTATCGCTGGAGCCTCTCTCTGGCGTCATGGTCTGGACCAGTTAAGTCGATCGCTCAAGGCTTGCACGGTGCTTCCCGACCGGGGAAAGTTAAGCAGCACGAAGCTCCAAACCCAGATAGCAGATAGGTCTCGGACCCGTCTGCCGTTCCAAGATCGGCGGATCGACAAATGCAGACCTTTGAGACGCTCTCACTGACGGAAACTGAAGCTGGCGTTGTGACGATCACTATGAACCGCCCAGAGCGGCGCAACGCGATGAATACGCAGATGATGATGGATCTGCGGGACTGCTTCCAGGCGTTCTATGTCATTCCGTCACGGGCCAGATGCCTCGTTCTGACAGGTGCCGGCGACCAGGCATTCTGTGCCGGAGCTGACCTCAAAGAACGCGATGGGATGGACGACGCGACATGGCAGAGCCAGCATGCCATTATCGAACAGGCGATCCGCGCGATGATGGACTGCCCGGTCCCGATTATCGCCGCGGTCAACGGCGCGGCTTTTGCCGGCGGTTGCGAATTGGCCCTGTCCTGTGATTTCGTCATCGCGTCCGCGCGTGCGCGCTTTGCCCAGACGGAAGTTAAGCTTGGCATTATTCCCGGCGCCATGGGCACGCAAAACCTGCCGCGTGCGATCGGCCATCGCCGCGCCAAGCAAGTCATCCTGACCGGATTGCCGTTCAGCGCCGATGACGCGCTTGCCTGGGGCTTGGCCAATGAGCTGCTGCCAAGCGTTGAGGCACTTCGCGAACGGGTTGCCGAGGTTGCGGATCAGATTGCAGCGAACGCACCGATCGCAGTTCGACAGGCCAAGGTGTCGATTTCCAAAGCAGCCGATCTCGATCGGTCGAATGGCTATGCATACGAGATCGAGGCGTACAACCGGACGGTGCCAACGGAGGACCGTGCTGAGGGTATCCGGGCATTCAACGAAAAACGCCCGCCGAAATTTCGCGGGCGCTAAGTCGTGTTGGTCGCAAGGACTGGTCTCTGCTTGGCGAGCGGACCGTTTGTGGGGAGGTTGGTTGAAGAGGGCTCTGGCGAAAACGTTCGGCACAAGCCGGTTGCGATCAGTGAACGACCACCGGATTGCCGCCCTCTCTGACAATCGCCGACATCTTCGTCAAAAGATCAGCCGTTTGATCGGACAAATCCTGCGCGAGATTGTTCTCCGCGCCGCCCTCGTCTGTGGCGATGATCAATGCCGATAGCGCTGCCAGTAATCGCAACAGCGCCTTTCGGTGTTCGATTGGATTGGAGGACGCCTCTGCATTCCGGGCCGCCTTGAGCACGGATGCTGTGAGGTCGTTGGTGAACGTCTCGCCCAACACCTGCTGGATCGAGTCGAATGAAAGTGTGTGCCGCATGTCTGTCATGCCGAAGTGAGAGCATCACTCACGGCTCGTGACTATTGTTCGCGCTGTGAAAACGATTTCCAGCCGCGTGCGAAAAACGTGTCCCAACCAATCGGCGAACCGTGCTCAGTTTTCCGTGCGTCATCGGATCATGCAGTCAGTTTCAGCATAAGCTGCACACGTCTTTTGATCAGTTCCGCCAAAAGCGTTCTCGTCCCTGACTGCCGCGGATGAGCCGTGTCGATGTCGATCCTAATTCAAGTGTTGCTTTTGTGTTGCAGGTTGAGGCCGATTAGCTTCACACGGACTGTTGATTCTCCGTGTTCGAGGGCGCGATGAGCGTCGCGAAACGGGGTGCTGTCAGGGGCGTTGCAGAATGGCATGGCCGGGAATGGGGCCAACAGCCGAGTTCCGAGAGCCATGCAACTCCAGCGGGTCTTGTTTGCTATTCTCGGTTGTTGAGGCTTGGTGGCTCTCAAAAGTCATCTCGAGTCGTCTTGTCATGCCCGTGCAACATCAATCGAGAGCACAGGCCCATTGCCTGGTGTCTGTGGTTTTTGATCTCGACCCAGTCTTCCTGGTTTGATTTGTCTTCAGAATATGTACTGGCGACTGCAACTCTAGTATTTGACGGCGCCGAATACTGTGATGCCAAGTCAAGCGATGGTCCTCGTCTTCCGGCGTTCTCTGGCTTATATCAATTCTGCATTAACCATAATCCACCGCCCTCTTGGAAAAACACCTATCAGCAACTTAACAGCCGCGCCCGCAGCCCGGGCCGAGACCAAGCGGTGGAGACGGCCGGGCGAGAGGGAGCATGTCACATGCTGAAATTGAGAGTGAGCCGCCCGCCCGGCGGTCCTGCGCGCGCGCCTGCGCAGCTGAAGCGTCCGGCGTTTCTAAACGGCCCAGCGTACCGCTGGTTGGCATCTTATCTAGCTGTGGTTGCCCTATTCGTGGGCTTTGCATCGGGTTCGGCTCACGCTGTGCCGCGGGCCGCCATCGCAAGTGAAACGCCCGTGACGGCAACTGGCAAGCTCGAGCGCCCGTTGCTGACCGTTGCGGCCCGTCGCACATCAAGTGAGCGACGCCAGGGAAAACAGCGGAGCGTGCGATCCCAAAGCCGGCGGTCCACGCGACGCAGTCGCGCAAGGTCAACACGTCGGGGAGCCGCGCGCCGCGCGCGCCAGAGGCGGGCTCAAAGGCGCTCGAGAGCGCTTCGAAGAACCCGCGTTGCAGAACGGCGTCGTGCTGCCCGCCGCGCCCGCTCGAACCGCCGTGTCACTCAGCGACGTTTGACGAAGCGGCGCGTGGGTCGCTCGACGGCGCGTGCGCGCGCTCGGGCCCGCGGCAGACGTGCCACGCTTCGGCGGTCCAGGCTTCGGCGGTCCAGGCTCCGGCGGTTGCGAGCGGCGCGGCTCGCGCGCTCTCGGCGCAATCAGCGCGTGCGATCCGTGCGTCGATCTCGTTCCGTCCGGAGCACGAGGCGCGCATCCCGGCCGACAACCCGTCGTCAGCGTCGGTCAAGAACCGAGCGTCGGCGGCGCGCCAGAGTTGCGAGCTTGCGCCGAGCCTCTGCCCGTCGCGCCAAGCAACAGCGTGCAAGGCCCAAGTCTAATCGCAGGGCGAAGCGGTCGCCTAAGGCGTCTTCTGGTCGGCGAGGCGGCGTGATCTGGGCTGCGAGCGCGTCTTGCTTGGCAGGCAACTTACGCGCGATCGTCTACCGGCTGGCCAAGCGGGTGGGAAAGGTTCGCGTGAATTCGACGTGTCGCAGTCGTGCGCGTAACCGGCGCGTCGGTGGCGCGAGCCGATCGTGGCACCTGACGGGGAACGCCATGGATTTGCGGGTCTTCGGCAATATCGGGCTTGCGGCTCAAATCCTGCGTTCGGCAGCTGGCGGCTACAAACACTATGGCGGCGGCTTGTTTCACATCGACAACGGGCCACGTCGGACCTGGTAGGCGTTCGCCAAGGCATAGAGCCTTTCGATTGCGGAACGGGGAGGGGAGCACACGCTTCCGTCTCCGTCTTGCCGCGTCTTCGTATCGCCCCGTCATCGTATCGCACCGTCTTCGTATCGCTCAGGATCGGCAAGCGCGTGGCAGGGTTCGAGGTCGCAAATCGAGGCAAGCGCCGAGCTCGGACATGCAACGCGCGAGGCGTCAGTTTTCGCTTCCTGGTGTGAGCGGCACGGGCAAAGTGCGCTGAATGAGTGCGATCGGGCTCGCGAGAATTTCGGCGAACGGGCCGGTTAATTGCCAAGCGCGCACAGCACGCGCTTCCTTCAAACCTGTCAGCATTGCCGTCGCCTGCGCTCGGCTGGCGGAAGCTGTGCCGTCATTCGTCGAGCCCTTGGCGGGCGTTTTCGCGTACTCGCGAGCCACCATTTCAATTCGCCCAGTCAATAGATGAATTACACCTCGAATTTTTATCGAGGTGTCAGTCAGTTTTAAATCGCCCCTTCTGCAATAAGCGCGTCCGTTTAAGAAAGTAAACTCGGCCTTTACCGCTTTTGTTTTGGTCTCACCTGCGATTTGGGAAATTATTTGCGGTGTATCGCTACCGCGTAAACGCGTTAAACTGATAGGTATGCGCGGCGTTGCTTGATCTTTAGATTGAGCTGAGATGCGGCCGGTTAATGTTTGAATGAGCTTGGCGCGTGTTGAGCCTTGCGCTGCCAAATCGAATGTGACGTCTGCGAGGCCAGACGCGGCAACCGTGCCCGTGAAAAGGTGGCTAAACGATTTCAGCTCCAAGCCTTCGATTTTACCGCGAAACGCAAAATTGGTCTCAGCTGAATTGAAGTCCATTTTGACTTGGCCGATGCCGGTGCCCCGCGAGAGACTGAATTCTGCCAAGTGGGCGCGGAGCACGCCGTCCCGCACGTTCAAGGTGGCAGCGGCGCGACCGAGGGAAACAGAGCCTGTTGCCAGCTTGTTGGCCGACAAACGAAAATCGAGATCAACGGATCGAATAAACGGCGCCCGCATCATCTGCCATGTGCGCTGCCACCATGTCAGCGGATCTCGACCATCGCGCACGCCTAGGTCGCCCGGTATTTCCGCGATAGCGCTCGTTTTCTGAAGCGCTCCGGAACGCTGGCCGCTCTCGACGTAATCGGCGAGATAGGGTTTGAGGTCGAGCGTTTCGAAATCAAGTGTGCCCGATACTTTGGGTCGCCCGGTCAAGTCACGGACAGCAATCGTTCCGTTGGCCCGTTGCCCGTCGAGTGTAAGAGAGACCTGATCAAAAGCCAGCAGGCGTCGATGCCATCGGGTCTTTGCTCGGAACACCATATCTTGCAGCCCGAGCCCAAGGCGGAGGTTGCTGCCAAGTCTGAAAGCGAGGCGTTGCAGGTTCGGAGATCGGATCGTGGCTTGACCCGCGAAGACGATTTCAGGTCCGTCCGGCCCAGCGGGGGAGGGACCAACCGACACCGTGCCTTCAAAGCGCAAAGTCAGCAGTTCGGATTTGAAGGAAATGACAATTGCGCTCGTCGGCGGTGGCAACAGGGTCTCTGCGCCAGTCCGTTGCTTTGTTTGCCCGCGTGTCAGCGGCACATTGCCGGACGCATCCGGTCTTGAAATCAGCTCCCGTGTTTCCGGAGCGGGTAGCAGCTGCTCCTCGATCACAAAGGTTGTGTCCTGGCCTTGCCAAACCCCCTTGCCCGAGATTTTTCGTTTGGTACGACCCTGCGGGGCAACAACGGCATCAGCGTCCGACAAGACGGCAACGCCACCGCCGGGAAGTCTCACACGTAATTTCGAGGATTTGAAACGAACCGCCTCGAATCGTCCTTGAATGAGGGCGGCGCGCATGGGCGAAATGTCGGTTGGTTCAGTCCGCCCGGCCGGAGGTTTCACTTGGTCAAAAATCGTCGCCTCGCCATCCTCGACGACAAAGCCCGCCTTACCCGAGGCGATGTTGCTGTCATGGTCAGCCGTTTGCCCGTTTGCAGCATCATCATCGGCAATTTTGATGGTGCCTTTGCCGATGGTGAGGCCGATCTCTGGCGCAATCGCGATCGGTTCATCATGGATCACGAGCGTGTGGCGTGGCGCGGCGTTGACTTGCCCTGTGTCGATCGGTGCGCGCGTCGTTGTCGAACCGGGGATCAGTGGAAGCGCCATGCCGACCAACAGCCAAAGGGCGGCAGCGCACACGAGCTGTACGGCCCGGCGACGATGCAAACTCAATTTCCGCGCGGCAAATGCCATACGTGGCAGCCTACCTTTATCAGCAATGCGGCCAGCCAGGCCGGGCAAACCGAACACCCGGCAGCGCGGCCGTGCCTTCGTATATCGCCTGGGACCACGCAAGCTAGCGTCTAGTTGCGATGAACGCGAGCGATCCTGTGTTGAACGATGGAGTAACCCTATGGAAAAGCCACTCTGGACGCCAACACCTCAGCAGGTTGGTGCGACGAATGTCGCATCGTTTGTGCAGCATTTATCGTCACGGGGCATCACGCAAGTCTCTGATTTCACGAGCCTTCATCGGTTTTCCGTTGCGCAGCCGGATGCCTTTTGGCAAGCGGTCTGGACGGAGGGTCCTGTGGTCGGATCACGCGGAGAACACGCTTTCGTTCAACCCGGTGACGACTTGCGCACAGCACAGTTTTTCCCTGGTGCCGAACTCAGCTACGCCGAGAACATTCTTGCGCACATAACGGACGGCGACGCTCTTGTCTTTCGGGGCGAAGACAAGGTTCAGCGGCGGATGACCGGTTCAGAAGTCACCGTTGAGGTGGCACGGCTCGGTGCGCTGCTTGATGAACTTGGGCTTCAAGTTGGAGATCGCGTGGCAGCCATGCTGCCAAATATGCCTGAGGGGATCATCGGTGCGCTCGCCGCATCCTCGCGCGGTGTTATCTGGTCGTCCTGCTCTCCCGATTTTGGCAGGGCTGGCGTCTTAGACCGCTTCGGTCAAATCGAGCCGAAAGTCCTGATCGTGTCCGATGGCTATTTCTACAACGGCAAGACGATCGACATCGCTGACAAGTTGATTGAGATCACCGACCAACTGCCGTCGCTCGAGCGGGTTTTGGTCGTCAATTACACCGGCATGTCTGAGGACTATTGCGCAAAGATTGATGCGCATCGGGCGAGCGCCGGCCGAAAGGCCATGGCCGGGACGTGGCAAGCCGACGTCTCAGGCCGCGCAGAGACGACGCCGAAATTTGTCCGACTATCCTTTGATGCGCCACTCTATATTTTGTTTTCATCGGGTACGACAGGTATCCCAAAATGCATTGTCCATTCCAATGGCGGTGTTCTTTTTAAACATTTGACTGAGCATAAATTTCATACGGACGTTAGACGCGGCGACCGCGTATTTTATTTCACAACGCTTGGCTGGATGATGTGGAATTGGTTGGTCAGCGGGCTCGGGTGTGGGGCGACGCTCATGCTCTATGACGGCTCACCGTTTTACCCCGACAGTCGATCGCTCTGGGCATATGCGGCTGACGAACGTTTCACCCATTTTGGGACCTCTGCAAAATACATTGATGCGCTGAAGAAGTCGGGGACCGAACCGAAAGCCGAGTTTGATTTGTCGGATCTGCGCGCCATCATGTCGACCGGCTCGCCGCTGGTCGCTGAGGCGTTTGACTACGTCTATTCGGGCATCAAGACAGACGTACACCTCGCATCCATCTCAGGGGGGACGGATATTGTCGGCTGCTTTGTCCTCGGTGATCCGACAAGCCCTGTGTGGCGCGGTGAGATCCAGGCGCCGGCGCTGGGTCTGCATCCGGACGTTGCCGCGCCGGATGGCGCACCGGTCGCCCTCGGCAAGGGCGAGCTTGTCTGCCGCAATGCGTTCCCGACGATGCCCGTTGGCTTCTGGAATGATCCGGACGGGCGGCGGTATCAGGCGGCTTACTTCGATCGCATGCCAGGGCTCTGGCACCATGGTGACTTCGCTGAGTGGACCGAAAATGGTGGCATGATTATCCATGGCCGGTCCGACGCGACGCTCAACCCGGGTGGTGTGCGGATCGGAACCGCCGAGATTTACCGGCAGGTGGAACAGCTCCCTGAAATCACGGAAAGCATCGTGATTGGGCAGGATTGGGAGAATGATGTTCGCGTCGTCTTGTTTATTGTGCTGGCGAAAGGTGCGGCGCTTGACGAACATCTGGAGCGGAAGATCCGACTGCAAATTCGCAACGGCGCATCTCCGCGTCATGTCCCAGCCAAGATCGTCGCCGTCGAAGATATCCCCCGAACGAAAAGCGGCAAGATCACGGAGCTTGCTGTCAGGGACATTGTCCATGGACGAGAGGTTTCGAACACCGAGGCGCTCGCCAACCCGGAAGCGCTGGCGTTTTACAGATCTCGTCAAGAACTTATGACCTGAGATCTGGCGAGCCCACCTTGTCATCGTGGTCTCAGGAACGGCTTGGCGCGACGTTGATCGCTGGCAGGTGGACTGTGACGCGCGTCCCGATGCCGACGGCGCTGTCGATCGCGAGAGCGCCACCGTGCGCTCTGGCGAGCGTGTCCACGATGCGAAGCCCGAACGGCCGGCGCGTCCGTCCCATCGCTTCCGCTTTCGGCTCGGCCGCAATCGCTGCGTTGACCATGGCGGCGGTCATGCCAGCGCCTGTATCGTGAACGGCAAGCTGGATGATCGGCATTGATGTGTCGGCCGCCCATTCGCACGAGGCGGTCACGGTGCCACCGGATGGCGTATGCGCCAACGCATTCGTCAGCAGGTTGGTCGTGATTTGGCGTAGCGCCAACGCATCGCCGCGGATCCACGGTGCGGGTGACAGCCCGATTTTGAGAACCAGAGCGATCCCACGGTTTTGCGCCTCCAGGGCACTTGCCGCCGCCGCCGCTCGCACAACAGGGCCGAGGTCGAGTGTTTCAAAGGAAAGCGCCATGAGACGGTTCAGCTCGCTGCCGGTGGGCCGGTCCGGAGCTGGTTCCCCCGTCTCCTTCGGTTGCCCGCCAAGCCGTTCCAGAACGCCAAGCGCCTGTGCTGCGCTCGATCGCATATCGGCGAGATAACTCGCAAATTGGGATCGATCGACGTCGGCGAAGGCGGGAGAAAGCAGCATGTCTGCGACGCTCTGGATGGCACCGATCGGTGTGCGCAGTTCATGAACAAGCAGGCGATCTGAAGCGGTCGGCGCGGCCTCGGATGTCGCGCTTCCGATTTGCATTTCGGTGTCAGGTGCTGAAATCGCGATGGGCTTGAGCGCTGCTTCTGGGCTGCGGCCCCGTATGCTGGCTGCGATCTGGGCAAGGGTTCGTGCATCGTCCACAGTTGGCACGGTTCGCCGGGTCACGGACCGTTCCCGATTGCCGTTGGGCGACGGGGTCTTGCCGTTAAGAGCCGTTGCGTTCGCGGCGGGGCTCGCGGGCATAGTCTTGCTCGCACAGGATCGGGCCCGAACTTGCGTGACTTCTCGCGTGTTCCGATCTTTGGTCTCAGGTTCGCACGGGTCGCCAGTAAATCGAATGGCGCCTGATGGTCCTGATGCGGCGGACCGCGCGAACACGACCGACACGCCCTCACGGGTCTCATAGCGGCGGCAATTCCATTTCACGGACACAGCCCGATCGAGATCAAAGTTTGCATCGAAGGCCGCTGTCTTGGACGCCATCGTCAGCTGCTGGACTCGTCTGAGGAGTTCCGGCGGCAGCGCTCGTGGGCCGCCTTCTTTGCCGTCGGAGGGTCCCACAGAGGCCTGCTGCGACGGCTCGGCCTCCGCCAAGATGACGCCTGTCTCAAGATCTACGAGAACTGCTGCACCGGTCGCCGTCACGGTGGCGCGTTTCAACACCGCCAGCGAAATTGCGTCCCCACCGTTCTCTCGAGTGCGCTTCTGCAAAACGTCCTCTCGTGTTGCGCAGAGCTGTGGCGCAGCCGTCTTCCACAGACGTCTCGCATGAGCGCGATGATCCAGCGTCTTTCGTGCGGTGGTAGACCCAACTTAAGGGAACCGTCCAGATGCCGGAGCCTGGATCGTAAAGATTGATGGGGTTTTCAGCGGTTACAGCTTTGTCCTGACGCCCGACCGTGGCAGTGTGTCTCAACGACGACGGCCTGAGAAAACAGGAGCCAAGCTCGCAAGAAAATTGGCAGAGGAAGTCAGCGTGACACAGAAACCCGAGTTTCAAATTCCAGACGAGATGACCCGGATGGCGGAGCAGAACGTCGAACAAGCCAGATCTGCCTACAATCAGATGGTCGAAATGGCGCGTCAGGCGCAGGACATGGTGATGCAGACGCAAGGCGCCGCGTTGCAGTCGGCGCTCGAAGTTCAGCAGCGCGCCATGCAGTTTGCTGAGAAAAACACCGAAGCGGGTTTCGAGCTGGCGGGCAAACTTGCCAAGGCGAAGGATGCCCAGCAGTTCATCGATATTCAAACGCGCCACGCCCAGAGCCAAATGCAGGCCTTTAACGACCAGGCGCAGGAGTTGGGGAAAATGCTGGCGGAGGCCGCTCAGAAAGTGACCAAGACCTGAGCCACAAGACGGCCTGCAACCGAGCCGTCGCCCCTTGACGCGCATCCACCGATCGGGTCATTACGCCCGCCGGGATGCGGGCTAAGAGCGGTCGAATGCGGCGCTTGGTTTGCCGCCTCTCACACAAGACCATCGTGCCGCCTTAGCTCAGTCGGTTAGAGCGCTAGATTGAGGATCTAGAGGTCCCCCGATCGAACCGGGGAGGCGGGACCAAACTTTTCAATGACTTAGCCGAATATGCAGTGAACGCTTGCTGATATGGCGACCGTCCGGCGACCACGAAGCTGGTCACTTCTGCGTCGTTTTGACGGTGTTTGAGCAAGCCAGCTTCGCATGAAGTGTGCCCACCGTGGTCTCGTTGAGCTGCTCACAAGTCATCCGTAGGGCGTTTGCCTCTGAAGCCCCACCCGGCCCGGTCCGAGCTGCCACGCAGGTGTTCTGCCGACGCCCCGACGAGCTTGAATGACTGCCTTGCGGAGAAAGGGGACGTTGATTCGGCCGATTTCTCCGACCAGAGATGATGGCTTCGGCACGGCCGCTCGAGTGCTGGCAGCAGACTCCCACCCATGCCGTGGACAGGCGGATTTGTACGTTGTGAGCCGATCGCCGCAGCGCCCGACCCACAGGAAGAGTCTGCCTTGCTCTTTTCACACAACATATTTGTTGTGTAATATGTTCGCCATGATGATTCGATCGCTTATCGCCTCCGAAACGCAAGTGCGCGATGCTGCCGCCACGCTGGCCGACATTGACCATGCACTCGCGTCTGAGCAGGCACTTGCTGCGATCGTGAAAGGGCTGCCGGCCGAGGTAATCAACGGAGTGCGCAAAGCCCTCACCACTGAGCGCCGGGAGATACAGAGGCTGATCGATGCCTATGAACGCGCCAAGGTTGGCGACATCGAACTCATGCGCAAGAACGCCGGCCACGATCCCGGTGCCGCATTGATCGTCGCGCGTTTGGCGCAAGGGCTCACCCAAAAGGAACTCGCCCGCAAGCTCGGGCTGCGCGAGCAGGCGGTGCAGCGCTACGAGGTAGAAAAATATCGTGGCATTAGCCTGTTCAACTATCTCAAATTTGCTAGCGTGCTCGGCGTCGAGTGGCGCATAGGCTACGGCCCCGGTCTGCGCGACGGCTGGGCCCTGGCGAAGGACATCTCACCGGCAGAAGCGCGCAAGGTTCTAAAGCACGCCCGCGACCACAAGTGGTTTGATGAAGCCGAACCGAACTCGGACGAGGATGGCCTCGATCAGCTCAAGCG
>JBCBWG010000062.1:0-14509 GCA_039817205.1 Pseudomonadota bacterium | reverse complement strand
ACGCTGCCCGGGCCATATTGGGCACTTAGTCGTCCAACTTTCGTCGGTTCTATCGAACCGTGACGTTCAAGGTCTCGAGGCCGTCAACCCGCCCAACAAGTGTGTCGCCGCGCTGGACGGACCCAACCCCGGCCGGCGTACCCGTAAGAATGAGATCGCCGGACCGCAACTGAAACAGGCCGGATAGAAACGCGATTTGCTCGCGCAAGGACCAGATCATTTGATTGAGGTCCCCGGTCTGTCGGCGCTCGCCGTTCACATCGAGCGAAATGCTGCCGGTTTCCATCAAACCCACTTGGTCGGCCTCGGCGAGCGCCGTGCACGGTGCTGACTTCTCGAACGCTTTGCCAACTTCCCACGGCCGTCCCATTTTCTTCGCGACGCCCTGTAGGTCGCGTCGGGTCATGTCGAGCGCAACGCCGTAACCGAACACATGATCCATCGCGGCCGCTTCGGTGATGTCGGTGCCGCCGGATTTGAGCGCCGCAACCATTTCGATTTCGAAGTGAACGTCCTCGGTCGCGCTTGGATAGGGAAAGACGCCATCTGTCGTCAGGCAGTCGGGGTTCTTCTGAAAGAAAAACGGCGGGTCACGATCGGGGTCGTGTCCCATCTCGCGCGCGTGCTCGGCATAGTTGCGGCCAACGCAGTAAATGCGGTGAACCGGAAAGCGCTCGGACCGCCCGACAATCGGAAGCGAAGTGACGGGTGGCGGATCGAAAACGTAGCTGTCGGTCAAGGTCGCGCTCGCTGATGTGTCAATGATCGATGGCCCTATTCGGCCGGAACCGTCCGCGGTTGGGAAGCATCGCTTGTGGGTCTCGTCGCGGGCGGTTTGGACCAAGGTGCGGATTTGTACCATGCCACCGTATAGGCGACGGCAATCATTATGCCGATCGCGCCGAAATTGACGAGGCCCACACTCAGATAGGTACGCCCGACGACATTGAGGAACGGCCCAGCAATGAACGACAGCATGATCCCGGTCATAAAGATGCCGAGCGACTGCTGCCCGATCTTGCGCGTGACATTGACCAGCGGTCCTTTGAGATAGCGACCGCCTTCGCCGACAGCGATCCAGGCGAGATAGGCGAGCGCGAGAAAGTGGACAATCCGGAGCACGCCGAGCTTGCCCTTATCGATGAGCGGGAACATCGCCTCGCGGATGCCCATCAGGGTTTCAGACCGCAGAAGCAGCGGCTCCCAGGCCAGCGGGATCACAAGGATGCAATAGGCAGCAGCCGCGATGATCAGCCGTCGATCTCGGGGCGGTGCCGGAATCCAGCCCCGCATAAACGCGAACCCGATAAAGAAAATGAGTTGCCAGCCGAACGGATTAAAGAACCACGATACGCGCGTCGCCCACGGCACGCTGTAGGGCGAAATGGAATAGACCTGGGCTGCGAGCCAGATCGCGACGAGGACCGCTGCGACGGCAAGTTTGCTGTAGCGCGCGCCGAGGATCACGAACGGCATCATGCAGAGCAGAACGAGATACATCGGCAGAATGTCGAAGTAGGGCGGCACCCATGTGAGAAGTACCAGACCAGCGAGCGCTGACTGCGCGTTCTCGTTGAACAGGTTGTGGAACTGCAGGCCTTTGAGGTAGCCGCCGTTCGCTGCGAGAAAATCATCGGTCAGGATTGTCAGGCAGATCGCCGCGATGAATAGCGAGATGTGCGCCCAGTAGACTTGCCATATGCGATAGGTCACGCGACCGAAACCTGCGAGCATGCCGTGGCGCTCGAAGACAGCGCCGAAGGCAATGGCCGACGCCATGCCAGAGCAGAACACAAAGATTTCAGTGGCGTCTGAGAAACCAAACCGGGCTGGGATGTATTGAGCCCACGGGTTTCCGTACGTGTGTGCAATGAAGATAATGATGAGGCACACGCCGCGGAAGAAGTCGAGACGCACATCACGGGGACGTTTCGCTGGCGGAGATGGGGCCTCAGGTGCAGTCTGAGACCCAGTCTTTGATCCAGTCTTAGATCCGGGCGGTGCCGGTCTCGCATTTGATGCCTTGGCAGGGTCTGACGGAACGCTCGTCATGGTCGGGATGGACCTACCGTGTTCTAGTTTTCGCGCTCACCATGGGAAAGCGATCGTGCACAAAATAAGGACAGCCCCATTGCAGGGGCCGTCCCGTGGAGATGGCTTAGGATTTGTTACCGGTTGGTGCAAGGCAACCAACTTGGTGCCGACCTCGCAGCTTACTTTTTCAAGAGACGCGAGAACTTGCGATTGGCTTGCTTGATGTAGCTCGCCGGTGACCGCGCCCAACGCTTCTGCACGCTGCGGTTATAATTCAGATAGAGCTTGCCGTTGCGGATCGCCCATGAGTTCCCCTCGATCTTCACGAGAGAGCCCTGCGCAACGCCGTAGGCGCAATAGCCACCATACGCTGGCTCATACTTCGCAGGATTGGCTTCGAAGAGGGCCTTGTTCTCAGCCGACGCGAAACGCCATTTGGCGCCCTTGTGGGTGAGCTCGTGCTCCTTGGAGCCCTTGGTCGGCTTGCCAACCGTAAAGTAGGCAACGGGGTCGAATCCTTTGATTGCGACGCCTGGGCTACCGATCGTGTTGATCCGTGGTTTCGCTGCGAGCGCAGGGTCAGCACCCGGCATCACGAAGGTTGTCACAAGGCCCGTTGCGCCAACAAACAGTGCTGCGACTGCGACCTTCCAAGTTTTCCAGCTCATTGATCTCAACTCCATAAATTTTCAGTCGCGGCGTAACCGCGTTGGTGCCGGGATCCTGGCGTGCGTCAGACCTCACGAGCAACCAACGTTTTCGCGATTTATGCTGTGTTCATCTATGGGTCTGCTGCGTGTCGCATTGTGACGTGTTGCGTGGGCCTTAGCCCGAAAAAGCCTTGCCAGAGACAGCCATTAGTGGATTTCGGGCTCGGGCGTTGGAGCGCCTGCTTCGAGAAAATCGAAATCGCACCCGGTGTCAGCTTGGCCGATGTGCTTCTGAAACATCGCGCCGTAGCCGCGTTGATAGTGGGGTTCCGGTGCAACCCATGCCGCGCGACGCTGGGCGAGTTCATCGTCGGTCACGTGGAGATGGATCAGGCGTGCATCGACATCGACCTCGATCTCATCGCCGTTTTGGACAAGAGCCAATGGTCCGCCAATGAAGCTTTCCGGTGCCACATGCAGGATGCAGGCGCCATAGCTCGTGCCTGACATCCTTGCATCTGAGATCCGCAGCATGTCTCGGACGCCCTGTTTGACGAGTTTGCGGGGGATCGGAAGCATGCCCCATTCCGGCATCCCTGGTCCGCCCTGAGGCCCTGCACTCTGAAGAACGAGGACGTGGTCGGCGGTGACCTCAAGGTCCTCACGCTCAACCTCCTGCTCCATATGATTGTAGTCCCGAAAGACAAGCGCTGGGCCGCGGTGCTTGCGGAGGCGAGGCTCAACGGCCGATGGTTTGATCACGCAGCCCCCGGGCGCAAGATTGCCTTTCAAAACAGCCGTCGCGCCTTCGCCGTAAATGGCGCGACCCTTGTCCCTGATGACGTCCGGGTGGTGGACTTCAGCGCGGGCAATATTCTCGCCAATCGTCGCCCCGTTTACCGTCATGACATCGCAATCGAGATCATCGCGGAGCATCGCCATCAGTGCCGGCAAGCCCCCGGCATAATAAAAATCCTCCATCAGGTAAGCGCCGGATGGGCGCACGTTGGCAAGGACCGGGACTTCGCGCCCGATCTGGTCAAACTGCTCAAGAGAAAGTGCGATGCCAGCACGGCGTGCCATGGCGATCACATGGATGATTGCGTTGGTCGACCCGCCCATGGCCATGTGAACACGAACGGCGTTTTCAACGGCTGGAACCGTGATGAGATCGCTCGGCTTGATGTCGTCCCAGACCATGTCGACGAGGCGGCGTCCGGATCGGGCGCACATGCGTTTGTGCCCGGCGTCGGCTGCTGGCATGGATGACGCCATTGGAAGGGTCAGACCCATCGCCTCGGCGATCGCCATCATCGTTGCCGCTGTGCCCATAGTCATGCACGTGCCGTAAGACCGTGCGATTCCCGCTTCCATCTCCGACCAATCTTCATCGGTGATTTGGCCCGCGCGTTTTTCGTCCCAGTATTTCCAAACGTCAGAGCCCGAGCCGAGCGATTGACCGCGCCAGTTCCCGCGAAGCATGGGCCCGGCTGGCACGAAGATCGCGGGCACGTCCATCGAGATTGCGCCCATCAGCAAGCCCGGCGTGGTCTTGTCGCAACCGCCCATCAGGACGGCACCGTCAATCGGATGGGATCGCAAAAGCTCTTCCGTCTCCATCGCGAGGAAGTTGCGGTAGAGCATGGTCGTTGGTTTGACGATCGGCTCAGACAGCGAGATCGCCGGCAGCTCGATTGGAAAACCACCGGCCTGAAGAACGCCGCGCTTCACGTCGTCGACGCGAGACCGAAGATGCGCATGGCATTGGTTGATGTCGGACCAGGTATTGATGATGCCGATGATCGGCCGACCAACCCAGTCGTCCGCATCGTAGCCCAACTGCATGACGCGGGACCGATGGCCGAACGCCCGTAGGGTGTCTGGGCCCATCCAACGGTAGGACCTGAGATCTTCTGGTTTCTTGCGCGTCATGGTGGCCGTCTCCCATCGGCGGCCGGTTGGAGGTGCGACCCGCCGCTGCGATCCGGCCATGTGTTTTCGTCAGGATCGGCCGGTCCGGGTCATATTGCAAGACGGCTTACGCTTGCATGAGATCGCGAACCTGGGATGCAACGACGGTCAAACGCGAAACCGAAATGCCACCAGCGGTTGCCATATCGCAGAGATCGTCTGCGGCCCGGGCAATGCGCGTGTCCGCGTTTGTCGATTTCAGGATGCGGCTCCGCGCGGCGTCAAACACCGCTTTCTCGATGGCTGCAAACGCGCTGCTCATGGCGAGGCGGTCGTAATAATCGGTGATGGCTGCTGCTTCCGCCGCACGGCCCAGACTCAGAATGTGAAACGCGTCGACGATCCCGAACACAGCCGTGGCCGCTGTTTCGGCATCGGCACCCGTCGCGCTCGAAAGACGACGGATCAGGGGCCCATATCGAACAAGCGGCAGTTCGCAAACGGCGCGCGCCAGCGTTTCCGGCACGCCGTCTGCTATCAGCCCATCAATTGCACGCGTGAGATCTGCAATCTGGCTCTCCGTTGCCAGTCCAGCTGTCAGGCCAGACCGGACGAGATCGACGGTTGGCTTGTCAGTGGCGATCATCTGGTTGAGGTCAGCGACCTCGCCCGAGCGGAGAGATGCTGTCGTTTGGTCGATGAGATGCGCTTGAGTGGCGGCCAGGAGATTGAGCTGCGTCCGGCCGGAGACGTCAAAGCCGAGCGTCTCGATTTGAGCCCAGAGATCAGGCAGCGCAAAGATATCGCGCGTCGCCATGATGGACTTGGCAATTTCGCCCACGGTCCGACCCGTCTCATCAGCGAGCCGGACGATTAATGATGGCCCGCCGCGGTTGATGATTGAGTTTGTGATCCGTGTGACCAGGATTTCCTTGCGCAGCTGGTGAGACTGAATGGCGTCCGGCAGGTTCTCACTCATCTCGTTCGGGAAATAGTCAAACAGCAGCGGCTCCAGGGCTTTGTCTTCGGCGAGCTGGCTGTTCATCAGGTTCGCCGACAGAGCGATTTTGGCGTAGCTCAAGAGAACAGCAATTTCCGAGCGGACAAGCCCCTGCCCGATTGCCACGCGCTCGGCGATCTCCTGATCGCTCGGAAGTCCTTCAAGCTCACGATTGAGAACGCCGCCCTGTTCGAGTGCACGCATGAACCTCTGCAAGTAACAGAGCCGCGGCAAGCCATCGCGCTCAACCAGTGAAATCGCGAGCGCCTGCTGCTCGTTGTTGCGCAGGCAGGATGCGGCGACGTCGTCCGTCATGCGCTCGAGCAAAGCGTTGCGGTCGTCGGCCGCAAGTGCACCAGCATCAATCGCACCTTTGCATGCAATCTTAATGTTCACCTCAAGGTCCGAGGAGTTCACGCCGGCTGAGTTGTCGATGAAGTCGGTGTTGAGGCGGCCACCGCGCAAGCCAAACGCGACGCGGCTTGCTTGCGTGACACCGAGGTTCGCGCCTTCGCCGATCACACGGACGCGGAGGTCGTCTGATGTGATGCGGATCGGATCGTTGGCCCGATCGCCGACGTCGAGGTCGCTCTCGTCTGGTGCGCGCACATAGGTGCCGATGCCGCCGAACCACAGGAGGTCGACCGGCGCCTGGAGGATCGCTTTCATAAGCGCATTCGGCGTCATCTCGGACGACGTAATACCAAGCGCGCTTTGGATTTCGGGACTGACTGAAATCGATTTCGCCGCGCGCGAGAACACGCCGCCGCCAGTTGAAATATGCGACGTGTTATAGTCTTGCCAACTCGATCGGCCGAGATCGAAGAGGCGTTTGCGCTCGGCAAAGCTTGCGGCTGTATCGGGGTCGGGATCGATGAAGATGTCCCTGTGATCAAATGCTGCAATCAGCCGCGTCACTGGAGATAGAAGCATGCCGTTGCCGAAGACATCGCCGGACATGTCGCCGACACCGATCGCTGAGAATGGGACCGTTTGAATATCGTGGTCCATCTCGCGGAAATGACGCTTCACGCATTCCCAGGCACCGCGCGCGGTGATCCCCATTTTCTTGTGGTCGTAGCCAGCTGAACCACCCGACGCGAATGCATCTCCGAGCCAGTGACCTTTCTCGAGTGAGAGCGTGTTCGCGTAGTCAGAGAACGTCGCCGTGCCTTTGTCTGCTGCAACGACGAGATAGGGGTCATCGCCATCGTGGCGCACGACACCGTCCGGCGGGACCAGTGCGCCATCGACAATGTTGTCGGTGATGTCGATCATCGCGCCAATGAACGTGCGATAAGCGTTCACGCCTTCGGCAATGAACGCTTCTCTATTGCCTCCAACCGGCAGCTTTTTCGGGAAGAAACCGCCCTTTGCGCCCTCCGGGACGATGACAGTGTTTTTCACTTGCTGCGCTTTCGCGAGCCCCAAAACCTCGGTTCGGAAATCCTGTGCGCGATCGGACCAACGCAGTCCGCCGCGCGCAATCGGAGCAAACCGCAAGTGCACGCCTTCGACGCGTGGGCTGTAGACCCAGATCTCGCGGTAGGGTTTGGGCGCTGGGATCGCGGCGACTTTATCGGCGTCGAATTTGAAAGCGATTGTGGGCGCCGGGCTGCCATCGGCTGAGGTCTGGTAGACGTTCGTGCGAACGGTGGCCGTGATCAAATTGAGATAGGCGCGGATGATGCGGTCTTGATCGAGGCTTGGCACATCGGCGAGTGCGGCCTCGACTTCAGATACGATTGCCGCTTCCCGTTGCGCGCGGTCTTCCGCGGTCCCGCTGAAATCTGGATTGAAGCGAACATCGAAAAGTTGCGCCAGATGACTTGCGATGTCCGGGAAGCCCGCGAGGGTCGTCGCCATATAGCGCGGGCCGAGCGGAATTCCGGTTTGGCGGAGATAAAGGCCGTAGGCGCGCAGGATCGCCGCCTGGCGCCAGTCGAGCCCTGCCGTCGCCATGAGCGCGTTGAAATTGTCGCTTTCGGCGTGTCCGGCCTGAATGGCTCGATAGCCGGCTTCGATCCGGGCAAGCCCGTCGTTGGACAATTGATCCGCAGCGAGGCCGTTCGGGTCGATCCGCATGTCGTGCAGTTCGACGAGGCGTCCCGGTGGGCGCACCTGATGGCTACGCTCATCGATGACGCGGAAGCCCATGTCTTCGAAGGCCGGGACGCGCTCGGAGAGAGGAATTGGCCCGTGCAGCGAATAAATGACGGCGCCAAGACTGCCTTTCGATTGGATCTCAAGCGATGTGGCGTCGGCTAAGGGGCCCTGATCTTCGCGGTACAATCGCACGTCGACCGGTTCGAGTTCTGCGAGGGCGTCGATCCGTTGCGCATCAATGAGGCCACGATCGACGGTATGGCTTTCCGTATAGCTGCTCGGGAACGCACTGCAGTAGCGGGTCGAAATCCCAGCCATGCCGTCGGCTGAGTCCGCGGTATCGGACTTGAGCGCGATTGCATTGGCGAGCCGGTCGCGCCAGCTCCGTGCCACGTCGGCGATATCGTCTTGAAGGCGATTGAAGTCGACGTCGTTTGGCTGACGCCCCTCGAAACGTCCGATGATGAAGTGCACGCGCACGAGGCGCCCATCGGTGAAGTAGGGCTGGAACATGACGACCGAACCACCGAAGCGCTCAGCGAGGATGTCGCCGATCCGCTCGCGGGTCACGGTCGAGAAGCGCTCGCGAGATAAGTACACGAGCGCCGATACAAATCGGTTGAAGCGATCGAGCCGCGCGAAGACGCGCGTGCGGGGCCGGGTCTCAAGGTCGACAATCTGCGGCGCCCAATGGGACAGCAGATCAACCGGGATCTGAAACAATTCATCGCGCGGAAACGTATCAAGCACGTTGACGAGAGCCTTCGCGTCGTGGCTCCCGGCGACATAGCCCGATTGTGCTGTCACCAGCGCTGCTTTCCGGCGTAGAAGCGGAATTTCGGCCGGCGGCATTGTGTAGGCTTTGGATGTGAAGAGCCCGACCAGGCGCATCTCGCCCTTCAGTCGGCCGTCAGCCTCGTAGGTTTTGAGGCCGATGTAATCCATGTGGATCGATCGGTGGACGCGGCTAATCACGTTCGACTTCGTCACAAAGATCGGTTGGGGGCCGAAGTAGAAGCTCCGGATCTCAGGCGTGAGCGCGACCATTTCCGTGCCCCGCCGCAAGACCTGGACATGCGGATCCTGCAGAACGCCGAGACTGCCGCCTGGAACCGCTTCGAGTTCGCCGGTCTCAGCATCGCCAATTAATCGGTATTCTCGAAGCCCGAGAAAGACGAACTGTCCGTCGAGCAGCCACTTCGCGAAGGCGACGGCCTCGGCTTTCCGGTCAGGTTCAGCGGCAATGGAAGTGGCCTCAAGTGCCGCGACCGCCGTCTCAAATCGGTTCAGCATGTCGCGCCAATCGCGCACCGCTGCCGTGACATCGGTAATGGTCGCTTGTAGCTCCCGGATGATGCGATCGGCCTGATCCGGCGTCATGTTCGAGACGCCGACAATGATTACGCTCTCGCGCTCTGAACCTGGATTTGCCGTTGCGTCTGCACCGATGTTTGTTGCTGTCACGCTGACGACTTCGCCGCTGTCTGACCGGGAGACCTCGAAGACGGGATGCAGAAGGAGCGTGACTTCAGCCTCGGCCTCAAGAAGAGCGTTCATGACGCTGTCGACGAGGAACGGCTTATCGCGATTGATCAATCGAAACAGGACTGGCGCCGGGCCGCCGCTTGCTGGTCTCGCCGCCGGTCGGACCCAATCGCACAGGTTTCGGTTGGGGCCTGCAGTGGCCATGGCGTCAACGGCGAACGCATGGATTTCGTCAAGCAGTGGCTCTCCCAAGCCATCGCGCTCGTCCTGGCTGAAGTTCTGAAAGAGCTGCGTTCTGACCGTGTCATTGTAGGAAGGACCAGAGTGGGCCCGGTCCGATCCCGAACCCTCGAGTACACCTGTAACTGACATGGTCTCGCTCTCCCCAGTGACGCTATGCTCGGCGCTTATTCGATAGGTGCGCTTGGTCGTATGTATGATGTTCGTCGTCGGAACGCTTATGATTGCCCGTGTGCCGTTCTTTAACTGCCGAAGTTGACAGCGGCTTTTCATTGTTTGCGCGATTAAGCATCGCCGTGTGCGCTGTCCACCGCCGGTCCATGGTTGACCGCCCGTCGTGCTATCGTGCGCTTTGAAACAAGCTGCGACAACCAGGAACCCAATCACATGACCGATACATTGGCAGCAGGGACGGACAAAGAAGCCGTGATCGCAATCCGTCCCGGTCCGGACGCCAAGCTCACAGCCGAGCTTCAGGCCTACTTTGACAAATGCCTCGAGAAGCTGGGCTTTGTTCCAAACGTTCTCCAAGCCTACGCGTTCGATACGACAAAGCTGAAGGCCTTCATCGATATGGTCGATGACCTGATGCTGGGAGATAGCGGGCTCAGTAAACTGGAACGCGAAATGATCGCGGTCGCGGTTAGCGCTGTGAACCACTGCCATTATTGCCTAACGGCCCATGGCGCGGCTGTTCGCTTCCGCAGTCGCAGTGCGCGGTTTGGCGATGTTATCGCGCAAAACTGGCGCGCTGCGGGCCTTGATGAGCGGCAAACCGCGATGCTGACGTTCGCAGTGAAGTTGACGGAACAGCCAGACAAAATGTGTGAAGCCGACCGGGAGGCGCTGCGAGCCGTTGGCTTCTCGGACCGCGATATCTGGGACGTGGCGGCGGTTGCTGGTTTCTACAACATGTCCAACCGAATTGCGGCGGCAACAGAAATGCGCCCCAATGCTGAGTACTTCGAGATGGCTCGTGAGACGCCCTAGACGGCGGCGCGCACCGTTGACGCCGCAACCCTGACGAGACAGGCATGTAAAGCGTATGACGAGCGGCGATGATGAGCTGGAAACTGCAGGCCTTGTCGGAACGCTGCTGCTTGCTTTGTCGAAGCTCAGCACGGGAGATCGCTCTCGAACTCATCCCGATGACGGCATCCGTTTTCTGCTCGCACTTCTGGAACGGGAGGGGGATGCCGGCGCGGCGTTTTACAATGGCGTGTCTGCGGCCGTTGCAGAGACCGTCGCAGCGACCGTTGAACCGGCCGACGGCGCGAAAGCGGCCTTGGTTGGGCTCGCTGATCTGATTGGGTCGGCGACCGGCACCGAAGACGGAGCGGCCGCCCTCGGAGCACTTTCTGAAGCGCTGCGATCGAATGCACCGCGTGCGACCTCTGCGGATCTGGAAGTGGTTGCCGATCGTCTGGCCAAGCTTAGCCCCAATGCTGACTTGAGTGCCGACCGGTTTTTGATTTTGTCGGCGGTGTTTCAGTCGATGCTTCCAGAACCGTTGGCTGTTGGCGCTGGTGGGTCTGGATCCGACGCATACATTGGACCCGCCGATCCGAGCGGTCTGGATGAGACCACGGAGCCTGATCTTGCACCGTCGGAGAGCTTCCAGGCTCATCTCTCCGCTTCTGATCCCGCCGGAATTCTTTCCGATCTGCCGCCCGCACTCGCCCGCGAAATTGCGCTTCGGTTTAAGCAAGTCGGTGGCATTCGACCGAACCTGCACTACCGGCGGGCGATTTCGACGCTTGGTGTTCTGGTGGCAGACCTCGGAGCGCTCAGCGCGGACGGCATCCTGACCCCAGCCGAGGCCGAGGCGGTGCGCGCGTTGCTTCTGTCCGGACGATTTGACGACATGGAACGCCGCTTCCGCCGAACCGAGGCGGCTGTCTTGCAAAGCGTGTTGGCTGACCGAGCCTTGCGGAGCGTTCCGCATCCGGCTCCGGCCCGCCTGCGCGAGATCCGTGCAAAGGTCCGCGAGTTGGCGTGCGAGTACGACCGCGCCCAGAGATATTTTGAACTGGCCGTCCGCACCAGCGACAGCAAAAACGTGGCGCAACGTGCGCAGCTTTTGTTGAGAAGCGCTGAGGCGGCACTGACCGGCGGTTTGGTTCTGGGCGTCGATGCGCTGTTTGACCTGGCTTTGGAGGCCTCGGGCCGAGCTGGCGAACTCGTGTACGGCGGTCCAGATCTGCCACCGGAATTCCTGGCGCTCGCTGTGCGAACGGACCTGACGGGTGCGATGGTGCTGCTGGCCCGGGGACGCACGCGGGACAGCCAGGATGATCTCAGGCTGAGTGTGGCGGCTTCGAAGGCTGTGTTCGAGCGCGGCGTGGGAGCCGACGATCTGAGCGTTGACGCAATCCGAGCCTCACAACTGCTGAATGCGCATGCCCGTCGCGAAATCGGGTTGAGGGGCGGATCGTCGTCCGATCTCAGTTTGGCGAGCGAAGGGTATGCGGCGTTGATCGACGGGGCTGATTGGATCGCAGCGGAGGCGCAGGCCGGTGGTCTGCTTGCACTTGCAGAGGCCGCTCGCCAATCGAGCGACGCCGCCGCGCTTGCGATCGCCGATGGCGAGTTGACTGATCTTTGCGATGCGATCTCAGGCATGGCGCCAGATTGCCTGACGCCCGTGCCGACGGATCCTCTGATGGTCCTTATTTGGCCAACCGCCGCCGTCGACTTGCGGATGGCCCACGCTGGCATCAAAGCCATGAGAGCCCGGCTCTCAAAGGATCGTGAGCGTCTTCTGGACGCCGCTCAGCATCTTGATGCGGCGTTGACCCGTGACGGTCGGCACGTTTCGCCCGTCGTCAAAGCGTTGCTCCAGGCTGATTTCGCACAGATCATGGCGGTTTCATCGATACAGCGCGGCGACGAGGCCTTGGCTGCGACCGCTTTCAGTCTTCAGAGGATGGCCCACAGCGCACTGACAGCCGCGGGCCACCCGAGAGCGCAAGAACTGGAAGTGGACGCGCCTTAAGCGGCCAGCGCTGATGCAAGAGCAAATTGTGACAGACGTTCTGACGCCACTTTCCGCGGGCGAAACAGTTTTGTCATGCGCTTGTCCCTACCCGCGCGGTGCGGACTGAGATAAGGTCATTACAAGTCCGGACGGGTTGTTGGACACGTGCGTGACGATCGCCCCCCAGCGGGTCTACCTGACCAGCATTTCTTTGTTACGGCGCCGCATCGTGCGCCCTCAAGTCTCGCGTGAGTTGTCTGAATGCGGAATTCTATCGCGGTCATGAATACCAAGGGCGGCGTCGGCAAATCGACGATCCTGCTCGCGGTCGCCGAAACGCTGTCGGCCTATCACAATAAAAATGTGTTGGTGATCGATTCCGATGGTCAGGCCAGCATCTCTTCGATGCTGATGAGCACGACCCAGCTTTACCAGCTACAGTCGTCCAGCCTGACGATCGTCGACTACCTGGTCGCCACCGTTCTGCAAGATCAGCCGGAAGAGTGGCCGCGGTTCGTTGTCCGCAACACGTCCGACGTCGATGATGCCAAATCGATTTATTTGATCCCGAGCGACGTCCAGCTCACGTTGTTTGAGCGCGAGGTTTCGAGTGAGGGCCTGCACAGCCGTTTGCGTGCCGCGATCCGTCACCTCCTGGACCAAGTGCGCTCGGTCTTCGATATCGTGCTGATCGATTGCCCGCCCGGATTGTCGGTTCTCACCGAGAGCTGGTTGCGAGAAGCGGATTTCCACCTCACGCCGACGAAGGCGGACTACATTTCGACATGCGGTCTTGAGGTGTTCCGGCGGTTCAAAGCCGTCAACACGGACATGGGCTTCGCCGATAACCTGGGTGTGGCCGTCAACATGATCGACCTCTTGTCGCCAACCGATGCCGAATACCGGCGGTGGCTGAACCAGGCCGAGGACAACAACTGCTTCGAGAACGTCGTGCCGCGGGCCAATGCCTTTCAGGATGCCGCGCGCTTTCGGATCGAGGATCGCTCGTATGCCGCTAAATACCCTGGCGATGCGGGAAAGTCGGTGCGGGCGCTCACGGCTGAGATCCTGCAACGGTTGATTGCAGCCCAAACAAGCGACGCGCCGACGAATGGACCATTGCCCGTTTCGGAGCTGCCGATGGTTCAGGCTCAGCAGTCCGGCGACACACACCCGCACGTTGCGGCACCGGCTGGAGCTGCGCCCGCGATGGAAGCAGCAGCTCATGCTCCGGCGCCAGGATCGGCTGCGGCAGTGGCACCGGGCCAGCCAGTCAGTGTCTCGGTGCCTCCGCCGACCCCGGGCGTTGATACGGGGTCGTCATCTGCGGCTTAACTTAAGCCGCGTGCGATCGCGATTATGGCCGCGCGCGGCACCTTACTCAGCGGCTTTGCGTGGCTCAGCCGGGGCGCCGTATGGCACATTGCGACCGCCATACCGTCTGACCCGAACGTTGGCCTGTTCCGCGTGGCCGACAAAGCCTTCCAGCATGCAAAGCCTCGAGCAGTACTCGCCCACGAGCGCTGAGGCTTCATCGGACACCACACGTTGGTAGGTGTGCGTTTTGATGAATTTGCCGACCCACAGTCCGCCCGTGTACCGACCCGCTTTCTTAGTCGGCAGCGTGTGGTTCGTCCCGATGACCTTGTCGCCGTAAGCAACATTTGTCCGTGGCCCCAGGAAGAGCGCGCCGTAACTCGTCATATTTTCGAGGAACCAGTCGTCGCGATCGGTCATGACCTGGACGTGCTCAGACGCGATCTGGTCGGCAACAGCCAGCATCTCGTCGTAGCCGTCACAGACAATGATCTCGCCATAGTCTTCCCACGACTGCCGCGCATTCGCAGCTGTCGGCAAAATACCAAGAATGCGGTCGATCTCGGCCATGGTCTCGCGTGCGAGCTTTTCAGAATTGGTAACGAGCACGCATGGTGAGTTGATCCCGTGTTCTGCTTGTCCGAGCAGGTCGGTCGCGCAAATTTCAGCATCGACCGTTTCGTCTGCGATCACCATCGTTTCGGTGGGACCCGCAAACAGATCAATGCCGACGCGACCGTAGAGCTGGCGTTTGGCTTCGGCGACAAACGCATTGCCCGGGCCGACCAG